>CP090854.1:3007043-3310564 GCA_041879425.1 Vibrio pomeroyi
GTATTGCTGCAATGAAAGAACTATTAGGCTTCGTTGATGGCGGCTTACTGGTTCAATACGCAGCGTACATGAAGAACATTCTTAGCTGGGAACTTGGTACATCAATTCAATTCTACCCACTTTCTGTAAACACACTGTTGGGCGGAGCATTCGGTTGGTCGCTTTTCTTAGCTGGCACCGCAGTTATTCTTTCTTTCTCGATTGGTTCAATCCTAGGTATTTTCGCAGCGTGGAAACGCGGCAGTAAATACGATGCCTTCGTAACGCCAGGAATGCTGATTCTACAAGCCGTTCCTCAAGTTGTTATCGCGATGATTGCACTATTTACCTTTGCGATTGGCTTGAAGTGGTTCCCAACTGGTTATGCCTACACCGCAGGTACTATGCCTGATTGGACAAGCTGGGCATTCATTAAAGATGTCGCTTACCACGCCTTCTTACCACTGTTCTGTGCTTCTGTTGTTCAAATTGGTGGCTTCCTAGTAAACATGCGTAACAACATGATCAACCTACTGGCAGAAGACTACATCACCATGGCGAAAGGCAAAGGCCTGAGCGAAAACCGAGTGGTATTCAACTACGCAGCTCGTAACGCGATGCTACCAAGTGTGACAGCGCTTTCAATGTCACTAGGTATGGCAATCGGTGGTCAGTTAATTATCGAAATCATCTTTAACTACCCAGGTCTTGGCAGTGTACTTTTCAACGCAATTAACGCTCGTGACTACCAAGTACTGCAAGGTCAACTGCTTATCATGACGCTATTCATGCTGTTCTTTAACCTAGTTGCAGACATGCTTTACGTTGTTCTTGACCCTCGTCTTCGTAAGGGTGGTAAATAATCATGAAAGACTTTCTAAAACTCATTTGGCGTAACCCGATGGCCCTAACAGGCGTCATCATCCTAAGTATTTTTATCCTTGGCGCACTTGCTGCTCCATTGATCACTAAGCATGTACCAGACAAGCGTACCGGTAATCCACACGAATACCCTGGCTTCGTCGTTAAGTCAGCACAAACTAACCCTGAAGGTTGGGTTGCTCAAAACTTAGCAGATGACCGTCGCACATTGATTATGTCTAAAAAGGCAGACCACGTACTTGGTACAACTCGTATGGGTCGTGACGTTTGGTCTCAAGTGGTATACGGCGCACGCGTATCTCTTGCTGTAGGTTTTGGTGCGGGTCTAACCGTATGTCTACTAGCCACTGTTATTGGTGTTTCTGCAGGCTACTTCGGTGGACGTGTCGATGACGTTCTAACCGCCGCAATGAACATTATGTTAGTTATCCCTCAATACCCACTGCTGTTCGTAGTAGCAGCCTTTATCGGTGAGGCAGGGCCACTCACCATAACCTTGGTTATCGGCTTTATGTCCTGGGCTTGGGGCGCCCGTGTTGTTCGCTCCCAAACCTTAGCTTTACGTGAAAAAGAGTTTGTAAAAGCTGCAGAAGTTTTGGGTGAATCTTCATTCCGCATCATCTTCGTAGAGATTCTTCCAAACCTTATCTCTATCGTTGGTGCGAGCTTCATCGGTTCGGTGATGTACGCAATCATGATGGAGGCAACGATTTCGTTCCTAGGTCTTGGTGACCCGAACACAATCAGCTGGGGCATCATGCTTTACAACGTTCAAACCTCTTCATCAATGCTGATTGGCGCTTGGTGGGAACTGTTGGCTCCTTGTATCGCACTGACACTGCTCGTAACGGGTCTTGCTCTGCTTAACTTTGCTGTCGATGAAATTGCTAACCCGCAGCTGCGTTCTCACAAAGGCATGAAGCGTTGGAAGAAACTAGCAGCTCAAGACAAAGAAGAACGTGAACCAGAACTACCACCACAAAATGCACTTTGGAGCGGAGATAAATAATCATGTCTGAACCACTAATTTCTATCCGCAACTTATGCGTGGATTACATCACAGAGTCTGGCGATGTTCGTGCGTGTAACAACGTAAGCTTCGATATCGCGCCAGGTGAAGTATTCGGCCTAGCTGGTGAGTCTGGCTGTGGTAAATCAACCGTTGCTTTCTCTCTAATGCGTCTTCATAAGCCGCCTGCTTACATCAGTGGTGGTGAAGTTATCTTCAATGGCGAGAACATCCTTGAATACAGTGATGACCGCATGCAAGCGTTCCGTTGGAGCGAGATGTCGATGGTATTCCAGAGTGCGATGAACGCACTCAACCCAGTACTACCGATGGAAGAGCAGTTCTGTGACGTAATCATGCGTCACACCAACATGACTCGTGAGCAAGCTAAACAACGTGCGGAAGGTCTACTAGAAATCGTAGATATTCACCCTAGCCGTTTGAGTGACTACCCTCACCAATTCTCTGGTGGCATGCGTCAACGCTTGGTTATTGCTATAGCTCTAGCCCTAAATCCAAAGCTGATCATTATGGATGAGCCAACGACAGCACTTGATGTGGTTGTTCAACGCGAAATCCTACAAAAGATCTATGCACTGAAAGAAGAGTTTGGCTTCTCGATTCTGTTCATTACCCATGACTTGTCATTGATGGTCGAGTTCTCTGACCGCATCGGCATCATGTACTCAGGTGAGCTTATCGAGGTTGCTAAATCTCAAGATATTCTAGAAAACCCTTACCACCCTTACACCAAAGGGTTGGGAAGTTCTTTCCCTCCACTAACAGGGCCAAAGACAAAACTAGCAGGTATTCCGGGCAACCCTCTGAACCTATTAGAGATTCCTGAAGGATGTCGTTTCCAAGCTCGTTGTGACCGTGTACATGAAACCTGTACTAAGGTGCCAACCAAGCTGCGTTCTATCGAACCGGGACATTTGTCTAACTGCCACCTGTACGGCGACCCAATAGTACAAAGGAAGCTATAGCTTGCACGCTTTTCGGCGTGAATAACTAAACAGGCGGCTCGACCGCCTAAAAACAAGCAAAGCGAACAAGGATTCTGGAGACAATTATGAGCAAAGATTTCGGTCAATTATTGGTAGAAGGTAAGAATGTCGTAAAAGACTTCCCAATAAGCAGTACCACCATTCAAACCCCGATGATGCGTGCAATCAACGACGTGTCATTCAAGATGTACAAAAGCCGCGGCTTAGCGGTCGTTGGTGAATCTGGTTCAGGTAAATCAACAACAGCAAAAATGATCGCAAAGATGTACGCGCCTTCAGGCGGTACGATTGAATACAAAGGCCGCGATATCCAAGAGATCTCAAGCAGAAAAGATCTTATGCACTACCGTGAAGGTGTGCAGATGGTATGGCAAGACCCGTTTGGTTCACTCAACCCAACACACAATATCTTCCACCACATTGCTCGACCACTGTTGATCCACAAGAAGGTAACTCCGGGCAATAAGAGAGAACTAGAAGAGCGTGTTTACGATCTTTTAGAGCAAGTGGGCCTGATCCCACCAAAAGAGACAGCGAAGAAGTACCCTCACCAACTGTCTGGTGGCCAACGTCAGCGTGTCAACCTAGCACGTAACATCGCGGTTGGTGCTGAGGTTGTTCTAGCGGATGAGCCTACTTCAATGCTGGACGTTTCAATTCGTGCTGGTGTTTTGAACCTGATGGAAGAGATGAAGTTTGAGAAACAAATGTCTCTGCTTTACATCACTCACGACATCGCAACGGCTCGTTACATTGCTGAAGACCTTTCAGTGATGTACGTCGGCCATATGGTGGAATGGGGCGATACCGATGACGTTATTGCTAACCCTCAACACCCTTACACTCAGCTACTTGTTTCTGCCGTTCCAGATCCTAAGAAATCGATCCACGAACAATTGGCAGGTAACAAAGGTGAGATTCCACTTTGGACACCAGTATCAGCAGGTTGTCCGTTTGCAGGTCGTTGTACTCACGCAATGGACAAGTGTAAAGAGCAGCTGCCAGGTGTGACTCAATTAGCCGATAACCACTTTGTTCGTTGTTACCTACACGAAAGCTAAACATTAAGACTGAGTTAGGGTCTGCGGGCCCTAACTACTCATATCCAAACTAATTCAGGTACCTAGCCAAAAGAAACTAGGACCTTTGGAGAACATTGATGCTGTTATTGACCAACCATATTGGCTACGAATCTTCGGCTCCCAAGCAAGCGATCTTACAAACTAAAAAGGCTCGTTTATCGAGTACGACTGCACTTTTAGTGTGTGCCGACAACCACATTACTGTGGGCAACTTTGATGTTGTAAAACAAGGCCGCGTAGCAAACTGGCATCAAGGACAATTCTTCACAATCGATTTCAGTTCATTTACCGAAACCGGTCGTTACTACCTGCGCTTTGATAACCTACGCTCAGAAGTGTTTGAGATTGGCAGCAACCTATTAATGAATCACACCTTTTCTGATGTACTTCATTACTTTAAGTCTCAACGTTGTGGCGGTACTTTTGACAAGAAAGATCGACAAGCACAAATTCTCGGAACCGACAGATACGTCGATGTCCACGGTGGTTGGTACGATGCATCAGGTGATGTTAGCAAGTACTTTAGCCACTTGTCTTACGGCAACTACCTCAACCCACAACAGATTCCTATGGTTGTTTGGAACATGCTTAAAAGCGTGCGCTTAACTAGCGACAATTCAGAATTCCCTAAATTCTCCATGACTCGCCTAACAGAAGAAGCGCTATTCGGTGCTGATTTCTTGGTACGTATGCAAGACGCGGCTGGATACTTCTACATGACAGTATTCGACAAGTGGAGCAAAGACATCAACCAACGCGATATCTGCGCGTACGCCACGCAAGAAGGTCATAAGTCTACAGATTTACAAGCAGGCTACCGACAAGGTGCCGGTGTTGCTATTGCAGCATTAGCCGCAGCTTCTGAGCTTGAGGTTTCAGGCAGCTACTCTAGCCAAACCTATCTTGATACCGCAACCAAAGGTTACTGGCATCTCAAAGAGTACAACCTGAAGTACCTAAACGATGGTGAAGAGAACATCATTGATGAGTATTGCGCCCTACTCGCAACCAATGAGCTGTACCGAGTAACACAAGACGAACAATACCTTTCAGAAGCAAGAACTTGGGCGACTCGTTTGATCTCTCGCCAACAGTCAGATGACTCATTTTCACATTTCTGGTCAGCAAACGCTGATGGCTCTCGCCCATACTTTCATGCCGCTGAAGCCGGCCTTCCAGTGATTGCTCTGTGTGAGTACATCAACAATGAAACCGATACGGAGCTGAAAGAACAAGCTCGCACCGTTGTTGAACAAGCATGTCAGTTCGAAATCAACATCACCGATAAAGTAACCAACCCATTTGGCTACCCACGACAATACGTTAAAAATGTTGATGGTGATAAGCACGATGCTTTCTTCGTCGCTCAGAAGAACGAAACAGGCTACTGGTGGCAAGGCGAGAACGCACGTCTTGGCTCAATCGCAACCATGGCTTACCTAGTTCAACCACACATTCAAGACAGCGAACTTCAAAAGCGTTTAATCCAACTTTCACAGAACAGCCTAGATTGGATCTTGGGCCTCAACCCATACCACATGTGCATGCTTGATGGTCATGGTCATAACAACCCTGACTACCTGCCTCAGCTTGGTTTTTTCAATGCGAAAGGCGGCATCTGTAACGGCATCACCGCTGGCTTCGAAGATGATCAAGACATTGCGTTCAACCCACCAGCGCAAAAAGATGACATGCTCCAGAACTGGCGCTGGGGCGAGCAATGGATCCCTCACGGCGCTTGGTTCCTATTGGCAACCGCTGCGCAATTCAATTTCCTAACACAGCGTAAGGAGCAATAATTATGACTCTTTACTACGTAGGTATTGATGGTGGCGGCACTTCTTGTCGTGCTCGTATTCGCGATGACCAAGGCACACTCATTGGTGAAGCTAAAAGCGGCAGCGCTAACATCCTTTTAGGTGTTGATGTTGCGATGAGCTCGATTGTTGATGCGATTACTCAAGCAGCTCAGCAAGGGCAACTCGACTCAAATCACTTTTCCAATATGCATGTCGGCCTTGCACTGGCTGGCGCCGAGCAGAAATCGGCATGGTTCGACTTCATGGCTCAACCACACCCTTTCGCAAGTATGACGCTCAACACTGACGCTTATGGCGCTTGTATTGGCGCTCACAATGGTCAAAACGGCGCGATCATGATTGGTGGAACTGGCTCATGCGGCATCTACCTACAAGATGGTGAGCAGCACGTGGTTGGCGGTCGTGAATTCCCAATTTCTGACCAAGGTGGCGGTGCTGTGATGGGCCTTCGTTTGATTCAACAAGTTCTGCTTGCTGAAGATGGCATTCGCAACAAGACACCACTGACTCAACACGTGATGAACCACTTTGGCAATGATGTTGATGCCATCGTCGAATGGTCCAAAGGCGCTATTCCAAAAGACTACGGTCAATTTTCACCAGTGATTTTTCAACTCGCTAACGAAGGCGATGAGCTAGCTATCGAGATGCTCAAGCAAACCGCAGCTGACATCGAAATGTTTGTGCTAGCACTTCATCGCAAAGGCGCGAACAAGGTATGCCTGATGGGTAGTATCGCTGAGCGCATTCTCAACTGGCTATCACCACCAGTACAACAATGGATCGTTGAACCTCAATTTGACGCTATTGAAGGCGCATTGATGTTTGCCGATAAACCACAGCACAACTTGTATCAACAGGCTTAGCAGGGAAGTTATATGAATTATCGCATCGACTTAGCTGTTCTTTCTGAACAAAAAAATAACTGCCGATTCGGCCTTACGGTACATAACTTAAGTGACCTTGATGTAACAGATTGGTCACTGCATTTTGCGTTTGATCGATTCATCCTTCAGGAGAGTTTATCGCAGGGCGAACTGACTCAAGTTGGCAGTTTTTGTTCGTTCAAACCAAGTTCGTCAGTGTTAAAAGCGAACAACCATTACTACCTTGAATTCAGCATTCAAAGCGCCCCATTCCGTTTTTATTCTGACGGTCTAAACGATGCCTTTATCCAAACGCATCATCAAGGCGAAACCTCAGTACTGCCAGTTGCGATATCACCCATTGTTCTGGCGTCACCATACCGTGAACGCAATCAGGTACCTGAAGTGAATGCAGCTGAGATTGCATTGATTCCTCAGCCAAACCAGATCGAACTTAAGCAAGATAGCTTCACCCTAAACAGCGAATGTAAGATTGAGGTTCAATCTCACCTTGCAGATAAAGCCGTCACTTGGCTGAAACAAGAATTACTTTCTACCTTTGAACTGTCGATTTCGAATCAACTTCCAACGGGAGAAGGCGATGACCTTCTATTTCGCAGTAATCCGACTTTAGATGAAGCCGAATACAAACTCCGCATTACTGAACAACAGATAATTGTTGAATCAGGCAGCCAATCTGGTTTCACACACGCCGTGGCAAGTCTGATTCAATTGGTTCAACAACAGGATGCCGAAAGCTTCTCTGTGCCATGTTGCAAAATCGCCGACCAACCACGCTTCAAATACCGTGGCATGATGCTGGACTGCGCTCGTCACTTCCATTCAGTGGAACAAGTGAAGCGCTTAATCAACCAATTAGCGCACTACAAGTTCAACGTTTTTCATTGGCATCTAACTGATGATGAAGGTTGGAGAATCGAGATAAAAAGCCTACCTCAACTTACTGAAATCGGTGCTTGGCGTGGTCCTGATCATGCATTGGAACCACAATATACCCATATTGCTGAAAACTACGGCGGCTTCTACACACAGCAACAGATTCGTGAAGTCATTGAATACGCAGAACAGCGCAGCATCACGGTTATCCCTGAAATCGATATCCCGGGACACTGCCGTGCAGCTATCAAATCACTGCCTGATATGTTGGTAGAGCAAGCGGACACCACTCAATACAAGAGCATTCAGCACTACAACGACAACGTGCTAAACCCAGGCTTGCCGGGTACTTACCAGTTCCTAGATGCGGTTATTGAAGAAGTTGCAGAGCTATTCCCTAGCGAATTGATTCACATGGGCGCAGACGAAGTACCACCGGGCGTGTGGACTAACAGCCCTGCCGCTCAAGCACTGATGAAAGAGCACCAGTACCAAGATAGCAAAGACTTGCAAGGTCACCTATTCCGCTATGCCGAGAACAAACTTAAGCAACTTGGCAAACGCATGGTCGGCTGGGAAGAAGCTCAGCACGGCGACAAGGTGAGCAAAGAGACCATCATCTACTCGTGGCTCAGCGAAGAAGCAGCTGTGAACTGTGCTCGCCAAGGCTTTGATGTGGTTCTGCAACCTGCACAATTTACCTATCTCGACATGACCCAAGATTATGCACCGGAAGAGCCGGGCGTAGATTGGGCTGCCGTTATCCCATTAGAACAAGCTTATACCTACGAAGCGCTTGCTGAGATATCCGACACCGACCCAATTCGTAAGCGGATCCGCGGAATTCAGTGTGCTCTATGGTGTGAGATCGTCACCAATCAAAAGCGTATGGATTACATGGTATTCCCAAGAATTAGCGCTTTAGCTGAAGGATGTTGGACACATAAAAACAACCGAAACTGGCTAGATTACCTATCTCGCCTAAAGGGTCACTTGCCACTACTCGACAGGCTCAATGTCGATTATCGCAACCCTTGGAAAGCTGAATAAAACAAAACCACAGCACACTCACATCGAGTGATTGCTGACTCAAATTAAGGTGCTCAGTCTAATAAAACTCAGCATCACTATTTAAAAATTAGCTGCATAGATGCAGTTTGTTAAAAAGGAAATGACAATGAAATACGGCTATTTCGATAACGACAATCGCGAATACGTCATCACTCGCCCTGATGTACCGGCACCTTGGACCAACTACCTAGGTACTGAAAAGTTTTGTACCGTGATTTCGCACAATGCGGGCGGTTACTCGTTCTACAATTCTCCGGAATACAACCGTGTTACTAAATTCCGTCCAAACGGCACCTTTGACCGTCCAGGACACTATGTTTACCTGCGTGATGATGAGACGGGTGATTACTGGTCTATCTCTTGGCAGCCAGTGGCAAAGAGCCTAGATGAAGCGAATTACGAAGTCCGTCACGGCCTGTCATACTCAAAGTTCAAATGTGAGTACAGCGGTATTACCGCGACCAAAACGCTATTCGTACCTAAAGGCGAAGATGCAGAAGTTTGGGACGTTGTCCTAAAGAACAACACGGATAAGCCTCGTACTATCAGCACATTCTCATTTGTTGAGTTCTCGTTCAGCCACATCCAATCGGACAACCAGAACCACCAGATGTCTTTGTACTCTGCAGGCACGTCTTACCAAGAAGGTGTGTTGGAATACGACCTGTACTACAACACTAACGACTTTGAAGGCTTCTACTACCTAGCGTCAACCTTCTCACCAGATAGCTACGACGGCCAACGTGACAACTTCCTTGGCATGTACCGTGACGAAGCTAACCCAATAGCAGTTGAAAACGGTAAATGTTCTAACAGCGCTCAAACCTGTTACAACCACTGTGGTTCTCTGCACAAGCAATTTATCATTCAACCGGGTGAAGAAGTTCGCTTTGCCTATGTACTAGGTATCGGCAAAGGCAATGGTGAACGCCTACGCGAAAAATACCAAGACACAGCAAACGTAGATGCGGCTTTCCAAGGTATCAAAGATCACTGGGATGAGCGTTGCAACAAGTTCCAAGTCAAGTCTCCAAACGAAGGCTTAGACACCATGATCAACACGTGGACACTATACCAAGCAGAAACTTGTGTGGTGTGGTCGCGCTTTGCATCATTCATTGAAGTTGGCGGCCGTACTGGTCTTGGTTACCGTGATACTGCGCAAGATGCGATCTCAGTACCTCATGCCAACCCACAAATGACTAAGAAACGTATTATCGACCTGCTTCGTGGCCAAGTGAAAGCGGGTTACGGTCTACACCTATTCGATCCAGACTGGTTTGATCCAGAGAAAGCAGACGTTGAGCCATCGAAATCACCTACGGTTGTTCCGACTCCTTCAGACGACGACAAGATCCACGGCATTGAAGACACTTGTTCAGATGATCACTTGTGGATAGTCCCAACCATCATCAAATACGTGATGGAAACCGGTGAGCACGACTTCTTTGATGAAGTAATTCCATACGCAGACGGCGGTGAAGCGACCGTCTACGAACACATGAAAGCAGCACTGAACTTCTCAGCAGAATACGTAGGTCAAACCGGCATCTGTAAAGGTCTACGTGCTGACTGGAATGACTGTTTGAACTTAGGTGGCGGTGAATCTTCAATGGTTTCATTCCTACACTTCTGGGCTCTACAAGAATTCTTAGACTTAGCTAAGTTCCGCAATAACGACGCTGACGTTGCGAAATACACTGAAATGGCTGCGAATGTTCGCGAAGCGTGTGAAACACACCTTTGGGATGATGAAGGCGGTTGGTACATCCGTGGTCTAACCAAAAATGGCGACAAGATCGGTACTGCTCAACAAACTGAAGGTCGTGTGCACCTTGAGTCAAACACACTAGCGGTTCTGTCTGGTGCGGTTTCTCAAGAGCGCGGCGAGAAAGCGATGGACGCTGTGGATGAGAACCTATTCTCTGAATACGGCCTACATCTAAATTCTCCATCATTCGCAACACCAAACGATGACATCGGCTTTGTGACTCGCGTTTACCAAGGAGTAAAAGAGAATGGCGCTATCTTCTCTCACCCGAACCCATGGGCTTGGGTAGCAGAAGCGAAACTTGGTCGTGGAGACCGTGCGATGAAATTCTACGACGCACTCAACCCATACAACCAAAACGACATGATTGAAACACGTTACGCAGAACCATACTCGTACGTGCAGTTCATCATGGGTAAAGATCACCAAGACCACGGCCGTGCAAACCACCCTTGGTTAACCGGTACTTCTGGTTGGGCTTACTTTGCGGTAACCAACTTCATTCTTGGTGTTCGTACAGGTTTCGAAGGCTTAACTGTCGATCCTTGTATCCCTACGGATTGGCCAGAGTTCGAGGTCACTCGTCAATGGCGCGGTGCAACTTACAACATCACGGTGCAAAACCCGAATGCAGTAAGCAAAGGCGTTGCTTCTATCACTATCAACGGTGAGTCAGTTGAAGGTGCAATTCCAGTACAAGCAGAAGGCAGCGTGAACGATGTTGTCGTTGTTCTAGGCTAGTCACTCAATTTAACGAACAGCTCTTGTCTCAAGTCTTTACAGGCTTGAGACAATGAGACTAAAAGGAATTTCTAATGATTAAATTTGGTACAGGTGGCTGGCGCGCTTTCATTGGTGAAGAGTTCACCAGAGAAAACGTTCGCCTTGTGGCGCAAGCGCTCGCAAACATCATCAACAACGAAAATGCAGCCAAGAACGGATTTGTGATCGGCTATGACCGTCGCTTCCTTTCCGATAAAGCCGCATGTTGGTTTGCTGAAGTATTGGCAGCAAACAACATCAAAGTGAGCTTCATCGATAAGTTCGTTCCAACTCCTATCGTAATGTTCCAAGCGAAAGAGATGGGCTGCACCTACTCGGCATGTATCACCGCTTCTCACAACCCAGCAGACTACAACGGCATTAAGATCTTTATTGAAGGTGGCCGTGATGCTGATGAGATCATCACCGAGAAGATCGAACAGCAAATCGCAACCCTAACCAACGAAGATGTTATTCGTGTCGATTTCGAGCAAGCGTTGAATGACAAAGAGATCGAAATCATCAACCCGATGAACGCCTTTGTTGATTCCATAATTAATGCCATCGATATTGAATCGATTAAGAAAGCGAATCTACGCGTACTGATCGACCCAATGTTTGGTGTGGCGAAAAACGCTCTGCAAACGGTTCTTATCAATGGTCGTTGTGATGTCGACGTAATCAACGATGGCAAGAACCCAGACTTCGGTGGCCTAATGCCTTCTCCAAGCGCAGCAACACTGTATCGCTTGAAGCACTTAGTTGCAGCAGAAGGTTATGACATTGGTATTGGTACCGATGGCGATGCAGACCGTTTGGGTATCATCGATGAGAAAGGTCACTTCATTCACCCTAACGAAGTGCTGCTACTGCTTTACTACTACTTGTTGGAATACAAGGGCTGGAAAGGTTCTGTAGTCCGTAACATCGCAACTACTCATCTACTCGATAAAGTTGCGGCCGATCATGGTGAAAAGAGCTTTGAGGTTCCAGTAGGCTTTAAGCATATCAGCTCGCAAATGGAAGCTGATGACTCTCTGATTGGTGGTGAAAGCTCAGGTGGTTTAACCATTCGTGGTCACATCAAGGGTAAGGATGGCGTCTTCGCGTCAAGCCTACTGGTTGAAATGATCAGTGTAACAGGTAAGAAATTGTCTGAGCTGCTTGATGAGATCTACTCTAAGTACGGCTACGCCTATACGGCAGAGGGAGATTGTAAATTCAAGCCTTCGGAGAAAGAAGCACTCTACACTAAGATCTACGTAGAGAAGCAACTGCCTGAATTTGAATATGAAATTGAAAAAGTCAGCTATGAAGATGGTGCTAAGGTGTACTTCAAGAATGGCGGCTGGGTGATTGCTCGTTTCTCAGGAACAGAGCCGTTACTACGAATCTTCGCAGAAATGGAAGACCAAGACACTGCAGAACGTGTTCTTCAAAAAGTGAAAGACTTCCTCTCTCTATAGGCTTATAGAGTGCAGCAGTTTTAAATGGGACTTAACAAATTACTGCCTTGTTAAAGCCTATAGATGAAGAACTCTTGCCCAGTACTTTGATTAAAGTGCTGGGCTTTTTTATGGCTAACTTCTATTGCTTGGCAGAGTAGGATTTAGTGAGTCTACTGAGTTAGAACGCCAGCACGCCTTTGGTATCTACTTTCACGGTTACTGGCATACCGACTTCAAGCGCTTCCGAAGAGGTTGCTAATAACTTCTGACCATTGGCTTCAATCACATAGCGACAGTGATCGCCCATGAATTGCTGTTCCAATACAGACAGATTGCTGTCGTCATCATGGCTTGCCACAATATGTTGAGGTCTTAACAACAACGCGCAATCCGTACCCACCTCAATCTCTGTTTGTGCTTTCGCTTCAATCAGGCCTAAGCTGGTTTCAAATTCGTTGTCTGAAATGCGTTGTGCATTCAAGTAGCTACCACCACCCAAGAAATCAGCCACAAACTTACTTGATGGATGGAAATACAACTCAGATGCCGAACCATATTGTTCAATCACACCGTGATTCATTACGGCCATTTTATCCGCAAAGGCAAACGCTTCTTCGCGACTGTGGGTCACAAAGATCGCCGTCACACCCTGCTTCTTAAAGATCTTACGGATCTGAGAGATCAACTCATGGCGCACTTGAGTATCAATGTTCGAGAAAGGTTCATCCAACAACAGTAGATCCGGCTTATAAGCCAAAGAGCGCGCAATCGCGACACGTTGTTGCTGACCACCAGACAATTGGTGAGGATAGCGATCGCCGTATTGATCAAGATGAACGAGCTCAAGCATCTCTTGAACCTTTGCTTTCTTGTCTTGCTCAGACATATCACGCAGGCCAAATGCCACGTTCTGATTTACCGTCAGGTGTGGGAACAGTGCGTAATCTTGGAAGATCATGCCGATGTTACGTTGCTCTGGCGGTAGCCAATTCTTACCATCATCAATAGTTTGGCAATTGAGGTTCATTACACCATGGCTAAGAGGCAATAACCCAGCAATAGCCTTTAACAAAGTCGTTTTACCGCAACCACTGGCACCAAGCAGACAGACGATCTCGCCATGTTCAACTTCAAGAGAAAGCGACTCAAGAACCGTTTGTGACTCATACTTACAAGTCAGATCTTTAATGGATAATGCACAGCTCATTAGTTTTTTTGCTCCAAAGAACGGTTAACGATGATCAACGGGATGAGGCCTACCAGTACAAGTAACACGGCAGGCATCGCAGCCAGCTCTAGATGCTCATCTGAGGCGTAGTTATAAACATAGGTTGCTAGGGTTTCAAAGTTAAATGGACGCAGCAATAGAGCCGCATTTAACTCTTTCATCGACTCGATAAACACCAGTAATCCAGCAATCAAGGCACCGCGTTTAATCAGAGGTAAATGCACTCGACGCAGCATCTGGTTGGTGTTGCACCCCATGGTCTTTGAAGCCATATCCAATGAAGGAGAAACTTTACTTAAACTACTTTCCACACTGCCAATAGCAACCGCAGAAAAGCGCACCACCATCGCAAAAATAAGCGCAAACATAGAGCCTGAGAAAATCAGCCCAGGACGTCCCCACTCCATCACTTTCGCAATATCGTTTACTAGGTGATCCATGAACAAAACAGGTACCATCACACCAATGGCTAATACCGTTCCTGGCACCGCATAGCCCATAGAAGATAGTCGCATAAAGGCAAGATTGTGCTTCGCAGGGCTGACGCGTTGGTTAAAGTTAACAATAAGCGCAATCGCCACACCAATTAGCGCTGCAAGTATCGAGACATTTAAACTGTTAAGTGCATACTCGCGGAACTCAGCCGTCCAGCTTTGTGCAAAATACTTGTAAGCGTAAATCAACAACTGGCCTAAAGGGAACACGAACGCCGCGCAGACCAAACCCCAACACCAAAACAGTGCTAACCACTTCTTCCAACCAACTAAGTTGTAACGGAAATCTTCTCGGCTACTGAATTGGTTTTGAAACAGCTTCTGCTTACGACGACTGTAACGTTCAGAGCTCAACAGCAGTATCACGATAATCAGCATAATGGCTGAGATCTTAGCGGCAGCGGTCAAGCTAGAGTAGCCAAGCCACGTGTCATACACCGCGGTCGTTAAGGTATTTACAGCAAAGTAACTCACCGTACCAAAATCACCGATGGTTTCCATTGCAACAAGCGATAAGCCAACCGCAATCGAAGGGCGAACTAAGGGTAAAGAGATGCGACGAAAGCTCTCCCAAGGCGAACACTTTAATAGACGAGCAGATTGCAGCAGCGAAACGTTCTGCTCCATAAATGCAGCGCGACACAGCAAGTAAACATAAGGGTACAGCACTAAAGAGAGGACGATAATAGCGCCGGTTAAGGTTCTTATGTCTGGGAACCAATACTCTCCAGGCCCCCATCCTGTGAGGTCACGAAGTAAGATTTGCACAGGGCCGGCAAAGTCAAACCAATCGGTAAAGATGTAACCCACGATATAACCCGGCATTGCGAGCGGTAGAACTAAAGCCCACTGCAGCACCTTTTCGCCAGGTACACGACACATCGCCATGATCCATGCCGAAGGAATACCAAATAGCAGCGATAAGAACATGGTTCCTAGCACTAAAACGACAGTGTTATAGGCATAAGTCGGCATCACCGTGGACATCAAATGAGAAAAAAGCTCATCTGTTTCACCCACAGCGGTCGTGAATATCGCTAAGATCGGAAAAACCAGTAGTGTAGCTATAAGCCCACTACTGGTGTTCCATAAATAATTCTTTTCTTTCATCGCCTAATTACAACGAGGCTTAATGGAATACAAATGCAGTTGCAAATACATCTCATGCCCTTTTAGTGGTGGGGGTTATTTATACCCATATACTGTAATGACTTCAAGGAGCTGTGCTAATAACTCTCAAGATCCATCAAGAGCTTTGTTTCAAAAAGTGACTTAACTAAAACAAAACAACCCCAAGCACCAAAAACGGTAACTTGAGGTTGTTTAATCTAATATTGGCCGAAGCCGATATTAGGAATTACAGGTCGAATTTAACTTCGTCTAGAAGTTTGATTGCAGCTTCGTGGTGATCTGCAATTTGGTCTAGAGAAATAGTATCTGCCTTGAATTCACCCCAAGAAGCTACTAGCTCAGAAGGTTTAACATCAGCTTTAACTGGGTATTCGTAGTTTACTTCTGCGTACATACCTTGTGCTGTATTACCAGATAGGAATTCCATTAGCTTAACTGCGTTCTCTTTGTTTGGAGAGAATTTAGCCATTGCCATACCAGAGATGTTTACGTGAGTACCTGTCGTCTCTTGGTTAGGGAAGTTGATGTAAACAGCGTCAGCCCAAGCTTTTTGCTCTTTATCGTTAACCATCTTACCTAGGTAGTAGCTGTTACCAAGAGAAACGTCACATAGACCTTCTTTGATAGCTTTAACTTGTGCACGGTCGTTACCTTGAGGCTTACGAGCTAGGTTAGCTTTTACGCCTTCTAGCCACTCTTTAGTTTCTGCTTCGCCTTTATGAGCAATCATAGAAGATACTAGAGAAACGTTGTATGGGTGCTTACCGCTACGAGTACAGATTTTGCCTTTGAATTCAGGCTTAGCTAGATCAGCGTAAGTGAAATCTTCACCTAGACGACCAACACGGTCACGTGAAGAGTAAACGCTACGAGTACGAGTTGTTAGAGCAAACCACTCGTTGTCCGTATCTTGGTACTGAGCTGGAATGTTCTTTTCTAGAACGTCGCTGTTTACCGCTTGAACCAAACCTTTTTCAGTTAGCTCAGATAGACGGCTGATATCAACAGTTAATACCACGTCTGCAGGGCTGTATTCGCCCTCTTGAGCTAGCTTCTCTGCTAAACCTTTCTTAGCAAACTTAACATTCACCTCGATACCCGTCTCTTTTGTGAACTCATCGAACATTGGCTCAACAAGGAAAGGTTGGCGGTAAGAGTATACGTTTACTTCTTCAGCAGCCATTGCTGCTGGTGCGATTGTGCTGCACGCAAGAGCTGAAAGAGTTAGCAGTTTTTTCATGATTCAATCCTTTTTTGCATAGAAATGATAATATTTATCAGTTGCATTATTATATGTATCATTAGATTAAACACAATGTTAAACATAAAAAAAACCTGCTCATCAGAGCAGGTTTCAAGTAGGTTAAGTGTAAATGTTTGTAAATTATTTTACCGACACAAATTCTGGGTAAGCGCCTACACCACAATCGTGCATGTCCATACCTTCCAGCTCTTCGTCTTCACTTACACGGATACCGATTGTCGCTTTAAGCACAGCCCATACCGCTAGGCTCGCACCAAATACCCAAGCAAAGATTACTGCAGCACCTAGTAGTTGAGCACCGAATGTTGCATCAGCGTTGCTTAGTGGCACAGCCATTAGACCGAAGAAACCACACACACCGTGTACTGAGATAGCACCTACTGGATCATCAATCTTAGCTTTGTCTAGAGCGATGATGCTGAATACCACCAATGCGCCAGATACCGAACCAATTGCTACTGCGAATAGAGGTGATGGTGATAGAGGGTCTGCAGTGATTGCTACTAGGCCAGCTAATGCGCCGTTAAGAATCATTGTTAGGTCTGCTTTACCCCAAGTTGTTTTACATACTAGTAGTGCTGCGATTGCACCCGCTGCTGCTGCTGCGTTAGTGTTAAGGAAGATTTGACCAACGGCTGTCGCGTTCTCGAAATCTGAAACCATTAGTTGAGAACCGCCGTTGAAACCGAACCAACCGAACCAAAGGATAAATGTACCTAATGTTGCAAGCGGCATGTTTGAACCAGGAATCGGGTAGATTTCACCGTTCTTACCGTATTTACCTTTACGAGCACCCAGTAGTAGAACACCTGCTAATGCAGCAGCTGCACCAGCCATGTGTACAATACCTGAACCAGCAAAGTCACTGAAACCTGCTTCTGATAGGAAACCACCGCCCCAAGTCCAGTAACCTTCAACAGGGTAAATGAACGCTGTTAGTACTACTGAGAAGATTAGGAATGACCAAAGCTTCATACGCTCAGCAACCGCACCAGATACCACAGACATTGCTGTTGCAACGAATACTACCTGGAAGAAGAAGTCTGACTCTAAAGAGTGGTCTGCACCTTCACCTTGAGTACCAATCAGAGTACCGAATGATGGCAACCAACCGCCTTCACCGTTATCTACATACATAATGTTGTAACCAACAACTAAGAAAGCAGTACAAGCAATCGCGTACAAGCAGATGTTCTTAGTTAAAATTTCTGTGGTGTTCTTTGAACGAACTAGGCCAGCTTCTAACATCGCGAAGCCTGCTGCCATCCACATTACTAACGCACCTGAAATGAGGAAGAAAAAAGTGTCTAGTGCGTAACGTAGTTCCGTTACTGTTGTTGTAAGTTCCATATTAAAGTCTCCAGTCCTTGTAATTCTTTAAAGTGCTTCAGCATCCATTTCACCAGTACGAATTCGTACGGCTTGGCTTAGGTCATACACAAAAATTTTGCCATCGCCGATTTTTCCGGTGTGTGCCGCTTGGCTAATCGCTTCAACAACTCGGTCAACATTTTCAGCTTGAGTAGCTATCTCTAGTTTTACCTTTGGTAGGAAATCTACTTGGTATTCCGCACCACGGTACAATTCAGTGTGTCCTTTCTGACGACCAAAGCCTTTCACTTCGGAGACCGTCATACCTTCAATACCCACATCAGAGAGTGCTTCACGTACATCATCTAATTTGAATGGCTTAACAATGGCATTTATTAGTTTCATATTCGTTCCTTAAATTCTTCACTTAATCCGTTAATTCTCTTATTACAATCCAAGTAGCGTGCCAAAAAGTTAAACCATTGATTTTAAAGAATATGATAATAATAAATCCGTAATAACAAAAAAGGCCGCACCAATATGGTGCGGCCTTTTCACTATCTTAATGCGTTGCACTATTGTTGCTCCAGTTTTGGGCAACAAGGTCTTCAAACCTAAAAATAGAAACAGAATATCGAGTTTAGAAAATCAAAGACTAGTAACCTAGAAACTCCATCCAGCGCTCAATCAACAACTCGAAGTCATCGATGCCACAGCTTGCTTGGCTCTCGCAGTTGTAAAAGTCGAACTCACTGCCCTCTTCCATCTCTTGCTCGTGGCCAAGTACGTTTTCTTGAATCGTCACTTCGTCTTCATTGATCGCTAAGCTGATCTCTTTACCAAGCAAGGTCACTTCATTGCTTAGATCCTGTCGAGATTGCTCAATAAGCGCCATTACATTTTCTAGTTTCTGCTTATCTTTACCGATCTCTTCTTGTAGCCAGCGGCCAACGATCTCGTGTCCCATACTGCACTTTACATAGTACTCACCCATTAAAGTGTTTCTTGTAAATTCAAATTCCATAAAGGCTCCGTGCACTAATGACAGATAGGGTTAAAAATGAGGCGAGAGTATATAGCGAAGTCATCAAGAGATCGAGTCGCTCGGCATCTAACATGCAGACATAAAAAAACGCCTTCTACGAATAGAAGGCGTTCAGCAAGTTACTCAATCAGTCAGCGATTATGCTGGCTCTTGGAAAATAACCGTGTCTGCTTTTTCCGTGTACTGACCCATTTTATGGAAGTTCAGGTAGCGGTATGTATCTGCAGCCGTTGCGTTAATCTTCTCTGCGTACTCAAGGTACTCTTCTTTCGTTGGGATACGACCAAGAATCGCACCAACCGCAGAAAGTTCAGCAGAAGCTAGGTAAACATTCGCACCAGTACCCAAACGGTTCGGGAAGTTACGAGTAGACGTAGACATTACTGTCGACTTATCTGCAACACGTGCTTGGTTACCCATACACAGTGAACAACCCGGAGTTTCGATACGAACCCCAGCACGGCCGAAGATGCCGTAGTAGCCTTCTTCTGTCAGCTGGTCTTTATCCATCTTAGTTGGCGGAGCAACCCATAGGCGAGTGTTTAGAGAACCATTGAACTCTTCAAGCATCTTACCTGCAGCACGGAAGTGACCGATGTTCGTCATACAAGAACCGATGAACACTTCTTGAATCTCAGTACCTTGAACGTCAGAAAGAAGACGAGCATCATCTGGATCGTTTGGCGCACATAGGATTGGTTGATCGATGTCAGCAAGATCGATCTCGATAACGTGAGCGTATTCAGCATCTGAATCAGCAGACAGTAACTCAGGGTTAGCTAGCCACTCTTCCATCGCAGTAATACGACGTTCAATAGTACGAACATCACCGTAACCTTCAGCGATCATCCACTTAAGCATCACGATGTTCGAGTTCAAGTACTCAGAGATAGACTCTTCAGACAGCTTAACCGTACAACCTGCAGCAGAACGCTCAGCAGATGCATCAGAAAGTTCGAATGCTTGTTCAACAGATAGGTGCTCAACACCTTCAATTTCTAGTACACGACCAGAGAATTCGTTGATCTTACCTGCTTTCTCTACGGTCAGTAGACCTTGCTTGATGCCGTATAGAGGAATTGCGTGTACTAGGTCACGTAGCGTGATACCTGGCTGCATTTCACCTTTAAAACGAACCAAGATAGATTCAGGCATATCAAGTGGCATAACACCCGTTGCCGCCGCGAATGCGACTAGGCCAGAACCCGCAGGGAACGAAATGCCTAATGGGAAACGAGTATGCGAGTCACCACCTGTACCAACAGTATCAGGAAGGAGCATACGATTTAGCCATGAGTGGATAACACCATCACCCGGACGCAGTGAAACACCCGCACGATTCATGATGAAATCAGGTAGCGTATGGTGCGTGTTAACATCAACAGGTTTCGGGTATGCCGACGTGTGGCAGAAAGACTGCATCACTAGATCCGCAGAGAAGCCAAGACACGCAAGGTCTTTAAGCTCATCACGCGTCATAGGACCTGTAGTATCTTGAGAACCTACGGTTGTCATCTTAGGCTCACAGTATTGACCAGCGCGAACGCCTTCAACACCACATGCTTTACCTACCATCTTCTGAGCAAGCGTGTAGCCTTTATCAGAAGCAGAAGGATCAATTGGTTTAGCAAACAAATCAGTTTCAGCTAGACCTAGAGAATCACGAGCACGACCAGTTAGACCACGACCAATGATCAGTGGAATACGACCACCAGCACGAACTTCATCTAGAAGAACTTTGCTGAGTTCGAAGTTTGAAATCACAGAACCGTTTTTGTGAACAACACCTTCGTACGGGTAGATATCAATGATATCGCCCATGTTCATGTCTTGTACGTTCAGTTCGATAGGTAGTGCGCCTGAATCTTCCATTGTGTTGTAGAAGATTGGAGCAATTTTACCACCTAAACAAACACCGCCAGTGCGTTTGTTTGGTACGAATGGGATATCTTCACCCATGAACCAAAGCACTGAGTTTGTCGCAGATTTACGTGAAGAACCTGTACCAACAACATCACCAACGTAAGCCAGTGGAATGCCATCTTTTTGTAGTTCTTCAATTTGAGTAATTGGACCAACGTTACCCTGGTCATCAGGAGTAATACCTTCACGTTCCATCTTCAGCATCGCTTTTGCGTGTACCGGGATATCAGGACGTGACCATGCATCTGGTGCTGGAGATAGGTCATCGGTGTTCGTTTCACCAGTGACTTTGAATACTTTTACTGTGATTTTTTCTGCTACTTTATCTTTCGCTGTAAACCATTCAGCATCAGCCCAAGATTGAAGTACTTGTTGTGCAGCAGCATTGCCAGCTTTCGCTTTCTCTTCTACGTCGTAGAATGCATCGAACATTAGGAGAGTGTGAGACAGTGCTTTAACAGCGATAGGAGCAAGCTCAGCATCATCAAGTAGAGATACTAGAGATTCGATGTTGTAACCACCTTGCATAGTACCAAGCAATTCAGCAGCTTTTGCTTTGCTTACTAGCGGAGATGATACTTCACCCTTTGTGATAGCCGTAAGGAAACCTGCTTTTACATAAGCAGCTTCATCTACACCCGGTGGAATGCGGTTTTCTAGTAGGTCAAGAATGATCTCTTCTTCACCTTGAGGTGGATTCTTCAGAAGTTCAACTAGGCCAGCAACCTGCTCAGCATCTAGTGGTTTTGGAACAACTCCCTCGGCAGCACGTTCTTCGACGTGTTTACGGTAGGCTTCAAGCACGACTTTTTTCCTCTCATTGCGGTTCACTTCTTACCTTCATAATTGTTAGTAAAATAAAGAAGCGAACATCCTTGGAAACTTGGCTCTCCATTGCCATTTTTGTCATTCAATTTGTATTGATGAGCGGCGTCATAGAGGCCAAACTGTGGGCGGTAGAATAGCAAATTTAACGTTAAATTAAAATCTTATCATTTTGACCAACATAGCAAGTTAAGACGAAAGTCCCACTATTTTTGCCTATTTACGCACTTAAATGACGACTCTGCGCATGATTATTTGTAAGAGGTTCCTACAATCAAGTAAACCGAGTCGAAGTTATCTTCCGTTCGTCCATAAGCTAATATGATTGGTCCAATTGGCGAATCCACCCCCGCGAACACAGACCCAGCTGTATACATTGGCGCTTCATCAAGCCTTAAATCATTGTTCGACCAGACACCACCATGTTCAATGGATGCGCCCACGTAGAACGGTGATTCGAAGAGACCAAAGTCATTTTCAAACCACTTATATCGATAGATCAGACTGGTGTACGCCAAGTTCTGACCAATTAAGCTATTTCTTGGTATACCGGATAGGTTAAGGAAACCACCTAGCTCTTTAGGGTCGATAGGGAAAACCGAGTTTTTACTCTCTACAATGCCGTAATCGACCTTTCCGACTAAAGTATGTCTTTCATAGCTTTGTGCAGCCATGAAATTCGCTGAAAACTCATAAACCGTATCACTCTCAGAGGTGAGTTCAGTGTCATTGATATTAGTGTCATTCTGAAAGTCGTCATGAGAAACCAGATATTCTAAGTCGACAAAATAACCTTCGGTAGGCAAGCTAAAGTTATCTAAAGTATCCAATCGATAACTGATGAAGCCGCCAATACGTTTGTACCCGCCATTACCAAGAGACGGCAGCGACGCCACTTCAACATCACCGTCTGTATAACGCGCACCGAATTTCAGCTCTTGCCACAAAGTGGGTTGATAGCCCAGTGCAATTTCACCGATGTATTCGCTGTATGTCATCGGGAAATAGTCTTGAGTTACATCCAGAGTAGGTTCTTCAATCTCATCAATGTCCACTGGCAAATTTCGGTTTTGCTTACTGTAGACAATCGAAGCTGAAGTAAATAACTTCTGACTAGAGAAGAAAGGCGAAAAGAGTTCCGCCTCAATTCGCTTGTCGGTACCCATCTCGATATTGGTTCTTAACTCCGCACCGTGCGAGTTAATATCGGTGAAGTTAGCCGAAAGACCGATCGAGTATTGGCTTGTGGTAGAGAAATCATCTTCAAGAAAGAATCGGAAGTTAAGGTAGTTAGGACCCCATGACTTCTCATCCACATCCACATGAAGTTGCTCTTCACCATCAACCGTATCAAATTCATAAGTCACGAGTTCAAATCTATCTAATGCATAAAGATCTTGTACTTTAGATTCGATTTCACTGGTTTTCAGAACCTCACCAGCATCGAGGTTTAAGCGGTTTTCAAGCAGCTTGTCTGAATAGTGGGTGTTGTTATTGATAACCACCTTGTCGATCACAGTTTTATCACCGTGCTTCAGCTGTCTACGAGCCTTCTGCTTGTCATCAATATAGTGTTGGTAGTCTGCATTCGAGAGTGACAACTTAGAAAGCTGCTCTGTGTACTGCCTAGTCGCTTCATACCCAGCATGATAAGCCGTCGGCATTTTATCGAACTCTGTGGTTTCCATTTCCCCAACATCAGGTTGGAGGAAGAAATCATGGTCCGTTAACGTCGCGGCTTGCTCTTGGGTACTGCGTTGAACCAAGTAATTAGAAAGTTGGTCTGCGGCAGCAAGAAAGTTAGTGAAGTCTTCTTTGCTTTTGTAGTTTGTACTGATATCAACAGCAATAACGATGTCTGCACCCATCGCTCGGGCAACATCCACTGGCATGTTATTGGTTACACCACCATCGACCAGCATTCGCCCATCGACTTCATAAGGTGGAAGCGCTCCGGGTACTGACATACTCGCCATCATGGCATCAACGAGGTGACCGTGGTCAATGACCACTTCTTCGAGTTCAATGATATCAGTAGCTACTGAACGGTATGGGATAGCAAGGTTGTCGAAAGAATCGAATGAAGATAGATTGCCGGTGGTCTCACGCAGGATACGCAACATATTCTGACCTTGAACCACACCTTTTCTCGCTTTGATTTCACCCCAGCCTAAACCGAGGTCGGTGTTCAATTGATAGCGATCTTCATACTCTTTGTCACGCACACGGCGATCACTACGGTTGACGCGGTCGCGATAACCACGATTCCAATCAACCGTGTAAATAAAACTTTCAATCTCGTCAGCGCTCATCCCTGTCGCATAAAGACCACCAACGTAGGCGCCCATACTAGTACCAGTGATGTAATCGACTGGGATCTGCATCTCTTCTAAGGCTTTAAGCACACCGATGTGGGCAGCACCTTTCGCTCCCCCACCAGCAAGAACGACAGCGACGGTTGGCCTTTTATGAGCTTGTGCAAGTTCAACGTGTTCTGATGAATCAACCTTCGCCGCAGTTGCTGCAAACAGTTGAAAACTGATCACTGTACCTACAACACCTAAGCTGCTCACTAACCAACGAGAAATCATTCTTTAAACTATCCTTGTCATTGTTTTCTGTTACGACTTTACCACTGAAAAAGCTTCTTTAGCCACTGTTTTGGTTGACTTTCACAGCCCTTTTTAATATTCCCGCTTTCATCCCAAACTGGCAATTTTACGGTACCATCACAGTCAAACTCTAAAGCCCCTTCGGGAGTTCGAGTAAAGCTGGCGGTCGCAATCCCTGTCGGCCAAGGCAGCAATAACTGTTCTGGTGTTCTTTGCTTCAGGTAATCAGCATAGACACGCAGCGCACCGCTAGAACCTGTGAGTTTAGTCGGTTTATTGTCATCACGCCCGAGCCAAATCGTCGTCACCTCACGACCGTCAACTCCAACAAACCAACTGTCTCGGCTGTCGTTACTGGTGCCTGTTTTACCGGCTAAACCAGCCCATGCAAACTGACCTTGTAGGAAGCGCCCCGTGCCTTCCGACACACCACGCTTCATCGCGTAGGTGGTTAGCCAAGCCGCTTGCTGGTCAACGCTCTGTGATACACGAGGAATCGACTGATACAGAACCTCACCATCATTATCAACCACCGAACGAAGCGCAGACAAAGGTGCGATACGGCCAGAGTTGGTGATGGTTTGGTACATCTGTGCCACCTGGAACGGAGTCAGTGAGAACGAACCCAAAAACATCGATGGCACTGGACGAATTTCATTCTTATCGACGCCCAGTTTTCCAATCGTATCGGAGACGCTATCAATGCCTAACTGCATACCTAAGCGAACCGTAGGTACGTTATAAGACTTAGAAAGCGCCACATACAAGGGCACATCTCCACGGAACTTACGATCGAAGTTTCTTGGGCTCCACACACTTCCTTTGCTGCCTTTCAAGCTTAATGGCGTATCCATCAATGTTGTCGCAAGTGTGTACTTATCAGGTTGTTCCAATGCGGTTAAGTAGATTGCAGGCTTAACTAAAGAACCAATAGGACGACTCGCGTTCAAGGCACGGTTAAAGCCATCGTAGCCAGTACGCTTACCACCAACCATAGCTCGAATTTCACCGGTATTTCTATCTACGGCAATAGCTGCTGCTTCCAGTTTGTTACCTGCGGTTTTCGATAAATCAGGCACCTTGCGTGCAATCGACTTCTCTAACTTGTCTTGGGAAACCGGATCCAGAGAGGTGAAGACTCGAATCCCTTTTTTCGCTTCAAATCGATCACCGACATACTTCTTAAGCTCAATATTGACTTGTTGGAAGTAAGCTGGCTGACGGCTAGCAATACGTGGATTGTCTTGAATATCCAAATCACGACTCGCCGCTTCTTCGTATTGTCGCGGAGTTAATATGTCTTGCTGCATCAATAAGCGAAGAACCAAATCGCGTCGAGTCTTAGCCCGCTCAGGATAACGAACCGGATTGTAATACGAAGGTCCTTTCACCATACCCACCAACAATGCTAGTTGATCAATGCGGAGCTCTTGAATGGGCTGACCGAAGTACAAGCGAGACGCTAAACCGAAGCCATGGATCGCTTGCCCACCATTTTGCCCTAGGTAAACCTCATTTAAGTAAGCCTCTAGGATACGGTCTTTGCTGTAACGATGATCCAAGATAAGCGCAATGTAGGCCTCACGAACCTTACGCCACAATGTGCGTTCACTAGAGAGGAACAAGTTCTTCGCCAACTGTTGAGTCAGCGTACTACCACCTTGTACCGTACGTCCGGCTTTAACGTTTACCACCATCGCACGAGCGATCGCCAATGGCGAAACCCCATCGTGTTGGTAGAAGTTTCGGTCTTCGGTCGCCAGTAGCGCATCAACCATCACTTCTGGGAACTGGTTACGTTTTAAGAACAGTCGTTGCTCATCGTTGCTTTTCTCAAGCATACCCAGCATTTTCGGTTCAACACGCAGATAGCCCATGTCGCCTTTCTTCTCTAACGACTGGATTCGGGTTAATTCATTGCCATTGAAGTGCAACATCACGTGACGGTCGGCTTCCGGCCCATCGACAAACTCGAACGGACGACGAATCATCTCAATCTTGGTTGAAGAAGAAGAGTACTCACCCGGGTGACGAGGAGAATTCACCTTACGGTAATTAAGCACATCTAGCTCATTCTTAACCTGTGTCAAACTCACCGCAGTACCCGGAGACAGGTCCAACACGCGAGCATAAACAACGGTAGGCAAATCAAACAATTGACCTTCAAAGCGCTGCTTGACCACCGAATCTAGGTAGATACCGACGAACAACAATAGCGCAGCCAAGGCTAAGCCCGCTTTCCACGCGATGCCCCAAAGGAGCTTCAACCAGCCTCGGTTGCCCGTTTTTTTGGCTCTTGGTTTGGTCTTCTTCGCGGCAGCTCTCGGTTTTCGAGGCTTGGCTTTGGTCGCTGGTGACTTCTTTGCTGGCGCTTTTTTAGGTGGTGCCTTTTTTGGCGTTAACATTTTGGTCATCATCGGTTCAACTGTCGTTTGGTTTTAGTGGTTGCTACATGGTTAGCAGGGTCATCGGGCCAAGGATGTTTTGGGTAACGGCCTTTCATCTCTTTTTGTACTTCTTTGTACGCGCCAGCCCAAAAGCCAGCTAAATCTTGAGTGATTTGCAGTGGTCGCTGCGCTGGAGAAAGTAACTCAAGCACGACTTTTTTACGACCTTGCGCTATCAATGGTGAGTCTTGTTCACCAAAGACTTCTTGCATTCGCACCGAGATCACAGGCTCCGATTGATATTGGTATCGAATCGCTTTTTTACTGCCTGTAGGCATCACGTAATGCGTCGGTAACCATTGGTCGATTTCTTGATTCAACGGCCAACTAAGGTACGCCGACAGTGCTTGTTCAATGGAAACATTCGACAACCCTTTTGCTGACTTAATGCCATTCAAATACGGCGATAACCAAGTATCTAGATGTTCCATTAAGCTAGCATTATCCATCGCAGGCCAATCATGCTCTGGCATCCAAAGCTGGGCGCAACGTACGCGTTCAACTAGCTGCTTCGCAGCAGGCGTCCAATGTAAATGGTCAAGCCCACATCGAGCGATATAATTGAGTAGCGCTTGGCTCGCCTGATTCGCACTCGGCTCTGGTAACGCTTTGGTGCTGATAATCAGTTTGCCTAAAGAGACTCGCTGCTCGACAACTAAGCGTCCACGTTTTTCATCCCAATCCGCATAATCTGAACAGGCAAAGAGTTTTGGAAACGCTTCTTCTAACTGCGCAATATCGACAGCAGTTGCCAAGAAAATCTGACTGGCTCGCCCTGTGCTGCGCATCAAATCAATCACCACGATGTAATCGTTATTCGCCAATGGATCATCATCACGCACCTCAGCGCCGTGACCATTCGTAAGAAGGAAAGCACTACTGGTTGCACTTCTCGCTTGAGCTATTCGGTCAGGGAATGCAAAACAAAGCACTAATGGTAACAATGATTCGTCAAGTTGTGACAAATCTACGTGATGATTGAGTTTGCTGGCGAGACTTTTCGCTCGCTGCATCACCACGCTGTTTTTCGAATGCTTTCTTTGCTTAAGTCGGTGCAACGAATGCTGAATATCGGTGACGTTGCGTTCAGGCTCTTCAAGTAAAGCAGCGGCGACAATCGCAGCATTCAGCAATGATGGGCTGTTCTGTTGCGCTTTTATCAGCATGCTGGCGATACGTGGCTCAAGACCTAATCGTTGAGCCTGTTTACCTAGCGCCGTAAATTGGCCATTGTTGTCTAATAGCTCAAGGCTTTGCAGCAGTTGCTTGGCTTGCTCAACTGAAGCTTGTGGCGGAATATCTAGCCATTGCAACTCGTCTGCATTTGCAGCGCCCCATTGCGTCAACTCAGCCACCAATGAAGAGAGATCCGAATGTAGAATTTCAGGCTCCGGTACAGCGGGTTGCTGCATTAACTGCGTTTCGCTGTACAAGCGAACACACAGGCCTTCCTCAATTCTCCCTGCACGGCCTGCACGCTGTTCAGCGGAAGACTGCGAGATTTTCACTTGCTCAAGCTTGGTGATGCCGGTTTTCAAATCAAACTTGGCGACTCGTTCAAGACCTGAGTCCACCACTAAGCGAATGCCCTCAATGGTCAAAGAGGTTTCAGCAATATTGGTGGCCAACACCACTTTTCGAGGCCCTGTCTCAGACAGTGCTATCGCCTTCTGCTGTTGAGAAAAACTGAGTTGACCATACAAAGGGCACACATCGATATCGCTAGAGAGTTGTTCTAATTGCGACTCCACCTGCTTAATCGCAGACACTCCAGGCAAGAATGCTAACAACGAACCGGATTCCTTCTCCATCAAAGAGCGAATTACATTCGCCATTTTTGGGGCTAAATATTCATTGGTATTCAGAGGTTGATAGCGGAAGTCGACCGGGAAAGTACGACCCTGAGATTCAACATATTTGGCATTCGGCAATAAAGACTGCAGCGCTTGTTGATCTAAAGTTGCCGACATCACAACCACTTTCAGATCATCACGTAGCGCATCTTGGATCTCTAGGCTAAAAGCCAAAGCGGTATCGGCATGAATACTTCGTTCGTGAAACTCATCGAAGATCACCATGTCCACCCCAGTCAATTCAGGGTCGGTTTGGATCATTCTTGTCATGATCCCTTCGGTAACGATCTCCAAGCGCGTTGTGCTGCTGGTTTTAGATTCACCACGAACTCTAAAACCTATGCTCTCCCCGACCTTCTCTCCCAATTGGCTCGCCAAGTAAGTCGCAATATTTCTTGCCGCCAAACGCCTAGGTTCAAGCATGATAATTTTGCCTTGAACGGCATTAGTCTTAACCAGTTGTAAAGGGAAGAATGTTGACTTACCTGCACCGGGAGCGGCCTTAAGAATAAGTTGAGTGTGTGTTTCTACGCCAGCGAGCAGATCTGGCATCACAGCTTCTATGGGCAGTTGTGGCAATGGGAGAACCTTGTGGTGTAATGTTGGCAACATTGTACATAAAAACCTACTCGTCTAAATAAGTAATATGCACTTCAATCCACCATTAGAGTCAGCGACTCTTATCAAACGCTATAAACGTTTCCTCACCGACATCAAACTTCCAGACGGCAGCGAGCGTACGATTCACTGTGCTAACACTGGAGCGATGACAGGATGTGCGACCCCAGGTAACACCGTTTGGTACTCAACATCTGATAATGCAAAAAGAAAGTACCCAAACAGCTGGGAGATCTCAGAAACAGACAAAGGTCACCGTATTTGTGTAAATACTGCGCGAGCAAACCAGCTAGCGGTGGAAGCAATTGAAAATGGGACTATAGTTGAACTCTTAGGTTATAACGCGTTACGAACCGAAGTGAAGTATGGTAGCGAGAATAGTCGAATTGACATTCTGCTTGAAGATAACGAAAAGCCACCTTGTTACATCGAAGTAAAAAGCGTCACTTTGCTCGACGAGCAACAAGTGTCAACTAAGCAAGAGGCCTCTACCGAAGGACAAGGTTTTTTCCCTGATGCGGTCACCACCAGAGGCCAAAAACATCTGCGTGAACTCACAGAAATGGTCGAATCTGGAAATAGAGCCGTACTTTTATTCACTGTTTTGCATTCAGGTATTGAAAAAGTGTCTGCGGCACACCATATAGACGCCAAATATTCGTTATTACTAAAACAAGCACAAGACGCTGGAGTTGAAGTGCTTTGCTATAAAGCAGAGCTCAGCAGTACTCAAATACAACTAAAACAATCTGTTGAATTTATCAATAACTGAACAAAGATGTTGAACAAATCACATTGATTGCAAGTTTGAATAAGAGTATTTGCCACCATTCGTTCTTTCTGCTATAGATACCCGCCTTAAAATTAGCTGCTTTGCAGTTGACTAGGTGTAAATAGGAGATGCTGTATGCCAGAATCTAAGAAAAAAGCGCTAGGCATCCTAGCCATCGCAGGTGTTGAACCGTACCAAGAAAAGCCAGGTGAAGAATACATGTCACCTGAGCAAACGGAACATTTTACAAAAATTTTAGCAGCTTGGCGCAACCAGCTCAGGGAAGAAGTTGATCGTACTGTTCACCACATGCAGGACGAAGCAGCGAATTTCCCAGACCCAGTTGACCGTGCTTCTCAAGAAGAAGAATTCAGCCTAGAGCTACGCAACCGTGACCGTGAGCGTCGTCTAATCAAGAAAATTGAAAAGACACTAGACAAGATCGAAGAAGACGATTTCGGCTTCTGTGATTCTTGCGGTATCGAGATTGGCATTCGTCGCCTTGAAGCTCGTCCAACTGCTGACCTTTGTATTGACTGTAAAACACTTGCAGAGATCAAAGAGAAACAGATGCAAGGTTAATTCTTGCAGATATAAAGAAAGGGAGCTTTGGCTCCCTTTTTTGTTGGTTATCTCAGCGCGTTAAAGCGCGAGTTAGAAACAATACTACGACAGTTAAACGTCTTAAGAATCGGCTACTGCGGTACCATCCAGATTAGGTTGTTCACACATGAATTATATCGGGCGCTTTGCACCATCACCGTCAGGTCCTCTTCATTTTGGCTCACTTGTTGCTGCTCTTGGTAGCTACTTCCAAGCGAAATCTAACCAAGGAAAGTGGTTGGTTCGTATGGAAGACTTAGACCCACCAAGAGAAATGGCTGGAGCTGCAGACCTGATTCTTAAGACGCTTGAGGCTTACCATCTCTTTTGGGATGGCGAAGTCGTCTATCAAAGTCAACGTCACGACATGTATCAAGCGCAAATTGATCAATGGGTCGCTGATAAACAAGCCTATTACTGCCAATGCACTCGTAAACAGATAAAAGCCTTAGGTGGTTTCTATAATGGTCACTGCAGACACGTAGGTTTGATTGATTCAGGTGAGCAAGCAGTACGCTTGTGCATGGATTATCCTGTCGAGTCGTTTGACGATGTTCGTCACGGTACAATCCAGATACCTAAGGCATTGGCGGAAGAAGACTTCATTATCAAACGCCGAGATGGATTGTTTGCTTATAACTTGGCGGTTGTCCTTGATGATATCGACCAAGGGGTGACAGAAGTTGTTAGAGGCGCTGACCTAATCGAACCAACAGGTCGACAAATCAGTTTGTATAAGACACTCAAGCAAAAAACCGTCAGTTACCTGCACTTACCATTGGCAACCGATGGCTTGGGGAATAAACTGTCAAAACAGAACCACGCCACAGCCATCGATCTCGACAACCCAAAACCAACACTACTTAATGCCATGCAATTCTTAGGTTTCACTATTCCTGAGGCTATTTGTGAGGCTTCAATCGATGAGATTTTATTGTGGGGCTGCCAACAATGGAACGTCAATCAGTTACCTGATAGTTTACAAAAAGAGCACTGTAATTAGCTCGAAATTCACGGCAAATAGCAAAAACGACACATAAAAATGCCATAACCTACCACAGTGGTTAAGCAGACGATGTTCTCAAATGGCTCGCGCTAAGCTATTATTAGCCGCAATTAAACTCTGCACTACCACTTTGGACTAAGAGAAAAACAAAGTTGGCGATACCTACTTTGTTCTAAACTAATGAATACAAACGACAATACCCCAAGCGAACAACGCGGATTCCACGAATTAGCTCTGAATATTTATACTCGTCAAGAGCACAATATTTCACGCAAGCAGATCAGCGACAACGCACTAAAAGTGTTATATCGCCTGAATGGTGCGGGTTTTGACGCGTTTTTAGTCGGTGGTGGTGTACGCGATATCCTATTAGGCTCTCAGCCAAAAGATTTTGATATTGCGACCAACGCAACGCCAGAGCAAATCAAGAACCTTTTCAGAAACTGTCGCCTAATCGGTCGCCGTTTCCGCTTGGCGCACATCATGTTTGGTCGTGACATCATCGAAGTAGCCACTTTCCGTGGTCACCATCAAGAGCCATCGAAAAACGTGTCTGCACAATCTAAAGAAGGCATGCTGCTACGCGATAACGTATACGGCAGTGTTGATGAAGATGCAGAGCGCCGCGATTTCACAATCAACGCGATGTACTACAACATTGCAGACTACAGCATCCACGATTACGCAGGTGGTGTAGAAGATTTAGAAGACAAACTGATCCGTCTAATCGGCGATCCAGAAACACGCTACCGCGAAGACCCAGTACGTATGCTACGTGCAATGCGCTTCGCCGCTAAACTGGACTTCGATATTGAAGAAGACACAGCCGATCCAATTGAAGAACTGGCGCACCTTCTAAAAGATATCCCAGCGGCACGTCTTTACGAAGAATCTCTTAAATTGCTTCAATCAGGCCATGGTTTAGAAACCTACCACCTGATGCGCGAATACAACCTGTTCCAACAGATGTTCCCAGCAATCGCTGAGTTCTTCACTGAAGATTACGACTCTCATACAGAACAGATGCTTGACTTGGTACTCGACTCGACTGACCTTCGCATCGAAGATGGTAAACGCGTAAACCCTGCGTTTATGTTTGCTGCGATTCTTTGGTACCCAATGAACAAGTTGGCAGACAAGCTAGTCGCAGAGCAAGGCATGGCGCACTACGATGCGATCATGGAAGCAAGCAACATCATCCTTGACCAGCAAGTTAAATCTATTGCAATCCCTCGTCGTCACACAGCAACCATTCGTGAAGTTTGGCAGCTGCAATTACGACTGCCTCGCCGCAACGGTAAACGTGCCGTTCGCCTAATGGAGCTAAACAAGTTCCGTGCAGGCTACGATTTCCTAGAAATGCGTGGTGAGATTGAAGGTGGCGAAACCAAAGATCTAGCGAAATGGTGGGAGCGCTACCAAACAGCCGGTCGCAATATGCGCCAAGCCATGGCTAATGATGTAGCAGCGCCAGCAAAGTCAGGTAATCGTCGCCGTAAGACTTACCGAAACAAAAAGAGTAAGCAATCAGAATGATCACTGCTTACATTGCGGTCGGCAGCAACCTTGCCGACCCAGTTAGCCAAGCAAATTTGGCTATCGAAACGCTAAAAAGCCTACCGCGATCAACGTTTATTGCGACCTCTCAGCTATATAGTAGCACTCCAATGGGACCGCAAAATCAACCGGACTACATCAACGCGGTGGTGGCAATCCAAACCGAATTAACGCCAATTGAACTGCTTGATTGCACTCAAAAAATCGAGCTAGAGCAAGGGCGCGTCCGTAAAGACGAGCGTTGGGGTCCAAGAACCTTGGATCTCGACATTGTGTTATACGGCAATGAGGTGATCGATTCAGAGCGCTTAATCGTTCCTCATTACGGAATGAAAGAACGAGAGTTTGTACTCTACCCGCTTGCTGAAATCGCACCAAGTTTACAACTCCCTGATGGGACTGAGCTGACAGAGCTACTCAAAATAGTAGATAAGAACGGGCTCAATGTTTGGCAGCAATAGCCAAACGCATTAAGGAAAACCAATGAAAAAAGTAACCATTAACGACCTTATCAAATGCAAAACTGAAGGCCGTAAATTCGCGACTTCGACAGCTTACGATGCGAGCTTTGCTCAATTATTCGAAAGCCAAGAAATGCCAGTGCTACTTGTCGGTGATTCACTGGGTATGGTTCTACAAGGCCATAACGACACATTACCAGTTACCGTTGAAGAGATTGCTTACCATACGCGCTCAGTGCGTGCAGGTAGCCCTAACTGCCTTCTGATGGCTGACATGCCTTTCATGAGCTACGCGACTCCAGAGCAAGCTTGTGAGAGCGCTGCAACCTTAATGCGTGCTGGCGCGAACATGGTAAAAATCGAAGGCGGAAGCTGGTTGGTTGATACTGTGAAAATGCTAACAGAGCGTGCAGTACCAGTTTGTGCACATTTGGGCTTAACGCCTCAGTCTGTGAACATCTTTGGTGGTTACAAGATTCAAGGCCGTGACGACGAGCAAGCCGATAAAATGGTTGCTGATGCTCTAGCATTGCAAAATGCAGGCGCACAAATCGTTCTACTTGAATGTGTACCAGCTTCATTAGCAAAACGAATTACAGAAGCTTGTGACGTACCGGTTATCGGTATCGGCGCAGGTAACGTTACCGATGGTCAGATCCTTGTTATGCATGACATGTTCGGTATTTCTGCGAATTACATGCCGAAATTCTCTAAGAATTTCCTAGCTGAAACAGGTGACATGCGTAAGGCAGTAGCTCTATACAAAGAAGAAGTAGAGAGCGCGCGCTTCCCTGATGAAGCTCATACAATCGCTTAGGAGTAAGTATGCAAACTTTTGCTGAAATAGCGGCTCTTCGTGAGCAGATTAAACAGTTTAAGCGTGATGGACGTACGGTTGCTTTTGTTCCGACAATGGGAAACCTGCATGAAGGCCACTTAACTCTGGTAAAGAAAGCGCGCGAGCTGGCTGACATTGTTGTGGTAAGCATCTTTGTTAACCCAATGCAGTTTGACCGTGCTGACGATCTAAACAACTACCCTCGTACGTTAGAAGCTGATTTAAGCAAACTAACAGGCGAAGGGGTTGAACTGGTATTTACACCAACGCCAGAGGTTATGTACCCAGAAGGATTAGACAAGCAGACGTTTGTTGAAGTCCCGGGAATCTCTCACATGCTTGAAGGTGCTTCGCGTCCGGGTCACTTCCGCGGTGTCTCAACGATTGTCACTAAACTGTTCAATATCGTTCAGCCAGATTTTGCATGCTTCGGCGAGAAAGATTTCCAGCAACTTGCTGTGATTCGTCAGATGACGACTGACTTAGCGTTAGACATTGAAGTTGTGGGTGTCGCGACGGTTCGTGAAATGGACGGTTTGGCAATGAGCTCTCGCAATAGCAATCTCACCATTGATGAGCGCCAACGCGCACCTGTTCTAGCGCGCACCATGCGTTGGATCAGCAGCGCAATTCGCGGCGGTCGCGATGATTACGCATCAGTGATTGAAGATGCAACAGACCAGCTTCGCGCAGCAGATCTGCAACCAGATGAGATCTTCATCTGTGACGCTAAGACTCTACAAGCCATCACTTCAGAATCAACTCAAGCAGTGATTCTTATGTCAGCCTTCCTAGGTAAGACTCGTCTTATCGACAACCAAGTTCTTGATTTGGTAACGGAAACGAAAGAAGAAGTGAAAGAAGAAACGGCTGAGTAATCGCGTTCTTCTCTTTGCGTAAACCAGCTTCTAACGCAAAGCAAAAGCACAAACGAAAAAACAAAAAAGGTCGATGTAATATCGACCTTTTTCTTTGTCTGTTATTCAGGATAACCCGTTATTTACTACGATTGGTATTAACTACGTAAGCCGATACCCTTCGTCACTAGGTAATGTGCGATGCCATACAGCACCACGATAAACACACCTAGCACGCCAAATGACGTCACAATACCCACATCAGACACACCCAAGAAGCCATATCTGAACGCGTTTACCATGTACACGATAGGGTTCAGCTTCGATATACCTTGCCAAAACTCAGGCAATAGACTGATCGAGTAGAACACACCGCCAAGATAAGTCAGTGGCGTTAAGATAAAGGTAGGGATAATCGAGATGTCATCAAACGTGCGAGCAAACACCGCGTTAATAAGCCCCCCCAGTGAGAACACGACTGAAGTTAGGAATACCGTCGCAATAATCACGCCCCAATGATCGACTTGTAGGTCAACAAAGAACAATGATACGAAGGTTACGATAGTACCGACTAACAAACCACGCACGACGCCACCCATTACAAAGCCCGCGATAATCACGTAGTTAGGGACAGGTGCGACAAGCAACTCTTCAATGTTCTTTTGGAACTTTGCACTAAAGAACGACGACGCCACATTTGAATATGAGTTGGTGATCACCGACATCATGATCAAACCAGGAACAATGTATTCCATGTAGCTAAAGCCGTTCATTTCACCAATGCGCGCACCAATCAGGTTACCGAAGATGATGAAGTAAAGTGTCATGGTAATCGCTGGCGGCACTAGAGTTTGCACCCAGATACGCGTAAAACGATTGATCTCTTTAGTTAATAAACTACAGAAGGCTGTCCAATATAGGCTGTACATATTATTTACTCCCCTCACGGACAATACTCACGAATAGCTCTTCTAGACGGTTTGCTTTGTTACGCATAGAGAGGACTTTAACCTGTTGATCGCTCAACTGAGCGAAGATGGTATTCAAGCCGAGGTTCTTGTCGATCTCAATTTCTAGTGAGCCGTTTACCATCACTTGGCTATTCACGCCTTCTAGCTTAGGTTCAGTCGCGCCCTCTTCAAGATCCAAAATAAAGGTCTCGGCACTCAACTTACCTAGCAACGCTTTCATGGTTGTGTTCTCAATCAGCTCACCACGATTGATGATACCGATATTACGACACAGCATTTCCGCTTCTTCTAGGTAGTGCGTGGTCAAGATAATGGTAATGCCCTGCTTCTCGTTGATCTCTTTCAGGAACTCCCACATAGAACGACGCAGCTCAATATCGACACCCGCAGTTGGCTCATCAAGAATCAGCAGCTGCGGCTCATGCATCAGAGCTCGAGCAATCATCAAACGACGCTTCATACCACCAGACAAGTTGCGCGCACGTTCGCTACGTTTTTCCCACAGATCGAGTTGAGATAGATACTTTTTCGCTCGTTCTTTCGCAAGAGCTTTCGGCACACCGTAGTAACCAGCCTGTTGCAAAACGATCTGCTCAACAGTTTCAAACGGGTTAAAGTTAAACTCTTGAGGCACTAAACCTAGGTTTTGTTTCGCCAACTCCAGATCAGTATCAATGTCGTAGCCGAACACTTTAACCTTGCCTGAAGTCTTGTTAACCAGTGAAGAGATTACACCGATGGTGGTCGACTTACCCGCACCGTTTGGACCAAGTAGTGCGTAAAAATCGCCTTTTTCTACTTGTAAACTAATGCCTTTAAGAGCCTCAAAGCCCCCAGCATAAGTTTTTCTTAATTGCTCAATTTCTAATGCATACATAGAGATAGACTGCCATTTGCTATAGATAGATGTTGATGACCGAGCATGAGGAAGAGAGTGAAACGTAAAACGAACTAGCGGAAAGCTAACCCAAGATTTGTTTACTCGGCCATTTTGCGAACAAGTTTATCGTTGATTGACGATGAACACAAATATCGATTCGTGCTTTCTTTTTAAAACAGTGGAGGTTCTAAGCTAACTAGAGAAAATGAATGTGCTCGATAAATAAAAAAATGCCGCTAAGTCATTCGCTTAACGGCATTTTTATCAGAATTAAATGAAGAATCGATTAATCAAATAAGTTCATCGCTGAAGCTTAGACTGACTCAAACTGGTGCTCGTCTCTTTCAACATAACTGGTTGCAGCTGTCAGCGCTTCGTATCTGAATCGGTAAGTATTGGATTCTGGAACCAAGTCAATTACATGGAATTTCTCAAGTTGCTGACGTGTATTCTCGTTTGGACACAACAAGTACACCTCACACTGAGCATCTAGGGCATCCTTGATGGCATTCTCCAGCGCTAGACCAACGGTTACATCAATCATCGGAACGTCCGTTAAATCTAGAATCATCGCTTCATAGTCAGAGATACTCGAGTGCTGGCGCGAAATCGCCTTAGAAACACTGAAGATCATTGGCCCTGAAAGATAGAAGAACAGAACTTTACCATTCGCGCTATCGAGCAGCTGACGTTCACTATCAGTGAGTGGGATATCGTCTTCATCATCTCCATCACTGATCGCCTTAACTTGTCTGGCTTGCTCTCGACTTAGCCTTTCAATAATCAGGATATTCGAGATAAAGACACCAAGCCCAACAGCAATAATCAGATCAACAAATACAGTGAGCAGCATTACGCCATACATCACGCCCATGCCTGCGTAACTCACCTTGTGCGCGCGCTGAATGAAACTCCAGTCAAGGATATTGAAGCCAACGTACATAGCAATACCTGCCAGCACCGCCATAGGAATGGGCTCGGTTAAACCACCAGCGACCAAAACGACTAGTGCTAATACTAAGGCACGAATTACACCAGAGAGTGGAGATCGTGCGCCAACTTGAATGTTGGTCACGGTGCCCATAGTCGCGCCCGCACCAGGCAGTGCACCGAACAGGCCAGAAAGCATATTGGCAATGCCCTGCCCTCGAAGCTCTTTATCAGAATCATGCTCTTTACGAGTCAGTGAATCACCAATAACCGCAGTCAAAAGCGTATCAATACAACCGAGAGTACCAAGCACTAAGGCATCAATAACCATGGTAGTGAACTGCTCAGCGCTGATAGTTGGAATAACAAGAGAAGGTAGCCCGGCGGGGATTTCACCAATGCGGCGAATAGAATCGGTATCGAAGAAGATAACAGACAGCAGAGTCACAGCCACTAACGCGACTAGTTGTGCGGGCACATACTTACGATACTTAGCAGGGAAGCCAAACAGAATACCGAGCGTCAAAGCACCTAAAAACAGTTCGCTCACTTTTAGGTTTGCTAGCGTATCAGGAAGCGCGGAGAGTGTGCCCATCACTCCACCAGAGGGGGCGGCGTGCCCGAGCAATGGCGATAGTTGAAGGATAATTAGAATAACGCCAATACCCGACATAAAACCGGAGATCACGCTATATGGCATCAAAGTAACGTATTTCCCGAGCTTTAACGTGCCAAGTAATATTTGAAACGCACCCGCCATCATCACGACGGTAAAGGTCATTGCCATTCCGGTTTCAGGATATTTAGCGACCATGCTCGTCATTACTGCTGTCATGATCACTGTCATCGGGCCGGTTGGCTCAGATATCAGGCTGCTTGAACCGCCAAACAAAGCGGCAAATAGGCCGACCATAATCGCGCCCCAAAGGCCTGCTTCAGCACCAGCCCCAGAAGCAACACCAAATGCCAACGCTAAAGGCAGTGAGATGATGGCTGTAGTCACACCGCCAAACATATCCCCTTTGAGATTGATATCCGTAAAACGACTTCCAAACAAAACACACCTTCCTGATGATGAAATGACAAACCTTATCACTTTAACAAATGTATCAAGTGTTCAGAAAGTGTTAATTCAATCACATTATTCATGTCTTATAACCGGATTATAGCTTCTAAGCTAAGTTCATGATTTTAACCACTAGAACACGTCAGATGAGTACTAATTGACACAGTTTTTACGAGATTGAATTTGTAACATTGTGTATAGTTGTGATTCTTAATTAAGGGATGTAAGACGCAAAATGCCAGAGATTAAACAGCTTTTTGAAAACAACTCTAAATGGTCTGAAGAAATTCGCTCAGAGCGACCAGAGTATTTTACAACGCTTGAAGAGGGTCAAAACCCTGGTTTCCTATGGATCGGCTGCTCTGATAGCCGTGTACCGGCCGAGCGTCTCACTGGTTTGTATTCTGGCGAACTGTTTGTTCATCGAAATGTTGCTAACCAAGTGGTTCATACCGACCTAAACTGCCTGTCTGTTGTGCAGTACGCGGTCGATGTACTCAAAGTGAAGCACATTATTGTTTGTGGCCACTACGGTTGTGGCGGTGTTAACGCGGCGATTGATAATCCTAAACTTGGCCTAATCAATAACTGGTTACTTCACATCCGCGACAATTACCTAAAATACCGTAAGCAGATCGAGGGGCTTCCTCGTGAACAGTGGGGTGACAAGCTGTGCGAGATCAACGTCGCAGAGCAGGTTTATAACCTAGGTAACTCAACCATTATGCAGAACGCATGGGAGCGAGGCCAAGAGGTTGAAATCCACGGTGTGGTTTACGGCATTGGCGATGGCAAGTTACAAGACCTTGGCGTACGTTGCTCGAGTAACGATACCCTAGAGAACAGTCATTTAGAGGCATTGAATAAAATCTTAACGACGCCTCTTCTTAGCCAGCAAGGCTAGACCGCTATAAATACAAAAAGCCCGCTTGATGCGGGCTTTTTAATGACTTCTATTCGACAAGCGTAATGATTACTCTTGAGGTACAACTTTACCGATGTACGGCAGGTGACGATATTTCTGTGCGTAGTCGATACCTACACCCACAACGAATTCGTCAGGGATTTCAAAACCGATCCACTTAGTATCCACCGTCACTTCACGACGAGAAGGCTTGTCTAGTAGCGTACAGATTTCGATAGATTTAGGACCACGTAGGCTCAGAATCTCTTTCACTTTAGTCAGTGTGTTACCTGTATCGATAATGTCTTCAACAAGCAGAACGTCTTTACCTTGGATATCATCATCCAGATCTTTCAAAATACGAACATCACGTGAGCTTTCCATGCCGTTGCCGTAGCTAGATGCGGTCATGAAATCAACTTGGTGAGTTAAATCGATAGCACGAGCAAGATCCGCCATAAAGACAAAAGATCCACGTAATAAGCCAACTAAAACTAGATCTTCACTACCCTTGTAGTGTTCCGTGATCTGTTTGCCTAGTTCGTTCACTCGATCCTGAACTTCTTGCTCAGAGATCATGACTTCAACTGTATGCTTCATACTGCTCTCATTTTATTTGGTGATTGCGACAAGTGTAGACAGTTCTGCCATCGGCGCCGCTCAATTTGTGCGTAAGTCTAGCACTGCTCAAATACCCACACCACCTTATGGTTCAAATTTACTGTCAGATTATCAACGATAATGTACGTTACTGCCTTGCCCGATACTCGCTTCCTTTCACATCAATACTGATCACGCTTTATGTATCAAGTTTGATGTAACTGTCTATTAAATAAGCTCAAAGGATTGACCATTCGCATATGCACCATTACACTCATCTTGGCTTAAATAATAATAAAATCATTAATATAAGAAATTCGTTGGCAAGGAAAACAAAATGGACTCAATCTCTAAGAGACCTAGAACTAGGCTTTCACCCCTAAAAAGAAAACTTCAATTGATGGAAATCGCACTTGAAGTGTTCTCTCGCCGTGGCATTGGCCGTGGTGGACACGCAGACATTGCAGATATTGCTCAGGTATCTGTAGCGACCGTATTTAACTACTTCCCAACCCGTGAAGATCTGGTTGATGAAGTACTGAATCACGTTGTACGCCAATTCTCTAACTTCCTTTCAGACAATATCGACTTAGATATTCACGCAAAAGAAAACCTACATAATATTGCGACTGAAATGGTGACGTTAGTGGCTCAAGATAGCCATTGGTTGAATGTATGGTTCGAATGGAGCGCATCGACTCGCGATGAAGTATGGCCTCTATTCGTAACCACTAACCGCACTAACCAAATGTTAGTACAGAACATGTTTAGCAAAGCGATTGAACGCGGCGAAGTTTGCGATGATCACGATCCTAAGCATCTAGCGAATCTATTCCACGGCATCTGCTACTCGCTATTCATTCAAGCGAAACGTGTAGAAACGCCAGAAGAGCTTTCAAGCTTAACGGATAGCTACTTAAACATGTTGTGCATCTATAAATAGATTCGAGATTCGAGATTCGAGATTCGAGATTCGAGATTCGAGATTCGAGATTCGAGATTCGAGATTCGAGATTCGAGATTCGAGAAGAATTGTGAAGGGTTGACCTAATGGGTCAACCCTTTTTGTTTTAGCACTCGCTCTTCGTATCACGGAGCGCAGCGTACTCGCATCTCGGAGTGAAACACTCCTGCTCCTTACTTCAGACATAAAAAAACCGCTGACTAATCAGCGGCTTTTATAATCTAGATATACTCAAAATAATTGGAGTTGCAGCTAGGCAACAAGTAAGTTCAGCCCTATGAGCATAGATTTACTATGTGATTAGGGTGAACTTACGCAGTTAACAACGCTGCGGCTTCAAGTATGAAGAGTATTTACTTTTTCTTTTTCACTGCTTTCTTATTTGGAAGGTCAGTGATTGAACCTTCGAATACTTCCGCAGCTAGACCAACAGACTCGTGTAGAGTTGGGTGAGCGTGGATAGTAAGAGCGATATCTTCTGCGTCACAACCCATTTCGATTGCTAGGCCGATTTCACCAAGAAGCTCACCACCGTTAGTACCAACAACAGCACCACCGATTACGCGATGAGTATCTTTATCGAAGATCATCTTAGTCATACCGTCTGCACAGTCAGAAGCGATTGCACGACCAGAAGCAGCCCAAGGGAAAGTAGCAACTTCGTAGTTCAGGCCTTCCGCTTTCGCTTCTTTCTCAGTCTTACCTACCCAAGCAACTTCTGGCTCAGTGTACGCAATTGATGGGATTACTTTAGGGTCGAAGTAGTGCTTCTTACCAGAGATAACTTCAGCAGCTACGTGCCCTTCATGCACACCTTTGTGAGCAAGCATTGGTTGGCCAACAACGTCACCGATCGCGTGGATGTGAGGAACGTTAGTACGCATTTGCTTATCAACATTGATGAAGCCGCGCTCATCAACTTCGATACCAGCTTTTTCAGCGTCGATAAGTGCACCGTTTGGAACACGACCGATAGCAACAAGAACTGCATCGTAGCGCTCAGCTTCAGCTGGTGCTTTCTTGCCTTCCATTGAAACGTAGATACCGTCTTCTTTCGCTTCAACTGCAGTAACTTTAGTTTCAAGCATTAGCTTGAACTTGTTCTTAATACGCTTAGTGAAGACTTTAACGATGTCTTTATCCGCTGCAGGGATAACTTGGTCGAACATCTCAACTACGTCTACTTTAGAACCTAGAGAGTGGTAAACCGTACCCATTTCAAGACCGATGATACCACCGCCCATGATAAGCAGTTTCTCAGGAACTTCGTTCAGCTCAAGTGCATCCGTAGAATCCCAAATACGTGGGTCTTCATGTGGGATGAAAGGAAGCTTGATTGGGCGAGAACCCGCAGCGATGATTGCGTTGTCGAAGTTAACAGTTGTTGCTTCGCCTTCGCCTTCAACAAGAATGCTGTTAGGACCTGTGAACTTACCGAAACCGTTAACAACAGTTACGTTACGCATCTTAGCCATGCCGCCAAGACCGCCAGTTAGCTGGTCTACTACTTTTTCTTTCCAGATACGGATCTTGCTGATGTCCGTTTGTGGCTCGCCGAATACAACGCCGTGCTCTGCCATCGCTTTAGCTTCTTCGATTACTTTAGAAACGTGAAGAAGTGCTTTTGATGGAATACAACCAACGTTTAGACATACACCACCAAGAGTGCTGTAACGTTCAACTAGTACTGTTTCTAGACCTAAATCCGCACAACGGAATGCAGCTGAGTAACCAGCAGGACCTGAACCAAGTACAACAACTTGGGCTTTAATTTCTTTGCTCATTGTGACCTCTTGTAGTCATTATCCCTAACAGGCTGAGTGGATGTTCTTAAATTATTGGGCTTTCAAACAGGAAACATTTTACAGAGATGTTAACAGTGTGAAAGTAGCTTTAAGTTAGCCTGTGAGCTAGACAACAATTCCCTTCCGCTTTATGAGAAATGCGGGAAACTGTTCTCTAAAAATAGTCTTTATATAAAGAATTAAGGTGACCCGAAAGCCACCTTAATAATTACTTTCTCAATTACAGTACTAGACGACGAATGTCAGATAGTGCGCTGTTTAGGAAAGTAATGAAGCGTGCACCTTCAGCACCATCGATCACACGGTGATCGTATGATAGAGACAGTGGAAGCTGTAGACGTGGTTGGAACTCTTTACCATTCCAAACTGGCTTAATTTCGGACTTAGATACACCTAGGATACCTACTTCTGGCGCATTTACGATTGGAGTAAATGCAGTACCGCCAATACCACCAAGGCTTGAGATTGTGAAACAACCGCCTTGCATGTCTGCCGCTGTTAGCTTACCAGAACGTGCTTTCTTAGAAACAGCCATTAGCTCTTCAGATAGCTCGTAAATGCCTTTCTTGTTCACGTCTTTGAATACAGGAACAACTAGACCGTTTGGTGTATCAACAGCGATACCCACGTTTACGTACTTCTTAAGAATGATGCTTTCGCCATCTTCAGAAAGAGAAGAGTTAAACGCTGGGAATGCTTCTAGCGCTTTAGCAACAGCTTTCATGATGAACACAAGTGGAGTGATCTTCATGCCAGTGTCTTTCTTCGCTTCGATTGCGTTCTGTTCTTTACGGAATGCTTCTAGCTCAGTGATGTCTGCGTTATCCCACTGTGTAACGTGAGGGATCATTACCCAGTTACGGTGTAGGTTTGCGCCAGAGATCTTCTTGATCTTAGAAAGTTTCTGAACTTCAGTTTCGCCGAACTTGCTGAAGTCAACTTTTGGCCATGGTAGTAGACCAAGAGCAGAACCGTCGCCGCCTTTGCCAGATGCTGCTGCACCAGACTCTAGACGCTTAAGTGCATCTTTAACGTAAGACTGAACGTCTTCTTTAAGGATACGGCTCTTACGACCAGTACCTTTAACCTTAGAAAGGTTAACGCCAAATTCGCGAGCAAGACGACGAACAACTGGAGAAGCGTGCGCGTAGTCGCCGTTCTCTTGGAAGTCGCCAGCTGCTGCTGGAGCCGCTGCAGGTGCTTCTGCTTTAGGAGCTGGTGCCGCCGCTGGAGCTGCTGCTTGTGCAGGTGCTGCAACAGGAGCAGGAGCTGCGCCTTCAACTACGAAAGTCATGATTAGAGAGCCAGTTGACACTTTGTCGCCAGCTGCAATCTTGATTTCTTTTACTGTACCAGCGAATGGTGCAGGAACTTCCATTGAAGCTTTGTCGCCTTCAACAGTAATTAGAGATTGCTCTTCTTCTACTGTATCGCCAACCGCTACCATGATTTCAGTAACTTCTACTTCGTCACCACCGATATCAGGAACGTTTACTTCTTTCTCAGCAGATGCTGCTGGAGCAGCTGCAACTGGTGCTGCCGCCGCAGGAGCCGGAGCTGCTGCAGGTGCTGAACCAGCCACTTCGAATACCATTACTAGAGAACCAGTAGAAACTGAATCACCAGAAGCGATCTTGATTTCTTTAACGATACCAGCGAATGGTGCAGGAACTTCCATTGAAGCCTTGTCGCCTTCAACAGTAAGAAGAGATTGCTCTTCTTCTACTGCATCACCGATAGCAACCATGATTTCAGTTACTTCAACTTCATCACCGCCGATATCTGGTACGTGAACTTCTTTAAGCTCAGCTGCCGCTGCAGGAGCTGCAGCAACTGGTGCCGCCGCTTCAACTGCTGGCGCAGCCGGTGCTGCTGCAGCACCTTCCGCTTCGAAGATCATGATAAGAGAACCAGTAGAAACAGAATCGCCTTCTGCTACTTTGATTTCTTTAACGATACCCGCTTGAGACGCTGGAACTTCCATTGAAGCTTTGTCGCCTTCAACAGTGATCAGTGACTGCTCTTCTTCAACCTTGTCGCCAACGTTTACAAGAATCTCAGTTACTTCAACCTCGTCAGCACCGATGTCTGGTACATTAATTTCGATTGTCATTGTATTTACCTACCTTAATGCCAGTCTTATGCGTATTGCGGGTTAGTTTTTTCAGTGTCGATATCGAACTTAGCAATTGCTTCAACAACTACTGATTTCTCGATGTCACCACGTTTAGCCAGTTCAGTTAGAGCTGCAACTACGATGTAGCCAGCGTTAACTTCGAAGTGACGACGTAGGTTTGCACGGCTGTCAGAGCGGCCGAAACCATCTGTACCAAGTACTTTGTAAGACTCAGTTGGCATGTACGCACGTACTTGCTCAGCGTAGTTCTTCATGTAGTCAGTCACTGCGATTGCAGGTTCTTTACCAAGAACAGTTGTGATGTACGGTACTTTCTCTTCAGCTTCTGGGTGAAGCATGTTGTCACGCTCTACCGCTTGGCCGTCACGAGTTAGCTCGTTGAACGACGTTACTGAGAATACGTCAGATGCTACGCCGTACTCTTCGCTTAGAATTTCAGCAGCTTTACGCGCTTCGTTCATGATAGTACCAGAGCTCATTAGTTGAACTTTGCCCTTAGCACCAGCGTGAGATTCAAGCTTGTAGATACCTTTACGGATGCCTTCTTCAGCGCCTTCTGGCATTGCTGGCATTGCGTAGTTCTCGTTCATTACTGTTAGGTAGTAGTAAACGTTCTCTTGCTCAGGACCGTACATGCGACGGATACCGTCTTGCATGATTACTGCTAGCTCGTAAGCGAACGTTGGGTCGTAAGAGATACAGTTAGGGATAGTGTTCGCTTGGATGTGCGAGTGACCATCTTCGTGCTGTAGACCTTCACCGTTCAGTGTTGTACGACCAGCTGTAGCACCTAGTAGGAAGCCACGAGCTTGTTGGTCACCTGCTAGCCATGCCATGTCGCCAATACGTTGGAAACCGAACATTGAGTAGTAGATGTAGAATGGGATCATTGGTAGGTCGTTCGTGCTGTATGAAGTTGCAGCTGCAACCCATGAAGCCATAGAACCTAGCTCGTTGATACCTTCTTGAAGTACTTGACCAGACGTTGCTTCTTTGTAGTAAGAAACGATGCCTTTATCTTCAGGTGTGTATTCTTGACCGTGTGGGTTGTAGATACCAACCTGACGGAATAGACCTTCCATACCGAATGTACGAGCTTCATCACAGATGATAGGAACGATGTTCTTACCAATGTTCTTATCTTTAAGAAGGATGTTTAGCGTACGTACATAAGCCATAGTTGTAGAGATATCACGCTTCTGTTCACCTAGTAGAGGTGCGAATGCGTCTAGCTCAGGAACTTTGAATTCTTGAGTGAATTTTGGCAGACGTGCTGGCGTGTAACCTTGTAGGGCTTTACGACGAGCATGTAGGTATTCGTACTCTGCAGAACCTTCTTCAAGAGTCAGGTAAGGAAGCTCAGACACTTTCTCATCAGAAAGGATGTCTTGTAGGCCTAGACGGTCACGTAGGTATTGTACGTGAGTCATGTCCATCTTCTTAACACCGTGAGCGATGTTCTTACCTTCTGCAGCTTCACCCATGCCGTAACCTTTAACTGTCTTAGCTAGGATTACTGTTGGCTTGCCACCTGTCTCTTTTGCATTGTTGAATGCAGCGAACAGTTTAGAAGAATCGTGACCACCACGCTTCAGTTCGAAGATTTGGTCATCAGTCATGTCTGCAACTAGTGCAGCTGTTTCTGGGTACTTACCAAAGAAGTGCTCACGTACGTATGCGCCATCTTTAGATTTGAATGTCTGGTAGTCACCATCGATAGTTTCGTTCATTAGTTGAAGAAGCTTACCAGTAGTGTCTTTAGCTAGTAGAGAATCCCAGTTGCTACCCCAGATAACTTTAACAACGTTCCAACCTGCACCTTTGAATAGGCCTTCAAGTTCTTGGATGATGCTACCGTTACCCATTACAGGGCCGTCTAGACGCTGTAGGTTACAGTTGATTAGGAAACATAGGTTGTCTAGCTTCTCACGCGCAGCGAAAGAGATAGCACCACGTGATTCTGGCTCATCCATCTCACCGTCGCCTAGGAAAGCGTATACACGTTGAGCAGAAGTATCTTTAAGACCACGGCCTTCTAGGTACTTAAGGAAACGAGCTTGGTAGATCGCAGAGATCGGACCTAGACCCATAGATACTGTAGGGAACTGCCAGAACTCAGGCATCAGTTTAGGGTGCGGGTAAGAAGGGATACCTTTACCATCAACTTCTTGACGGAAGTTATCTAGCTGCTCTTCAGTTAGACGACCTTCAACGAATGCACGAGAGTAGATACCTGGAGAGATGTGACCTTGGTAATAAACTAGATCGCCACCGTCAGTCTCGTTTGGAGCACGGAAGAAGTGGTTGAAACATACTTCGTAGAACGCTGCAGCTGACTGGTAAGAAGCCATGTGACCACCAAGGTCTAGGTCTTTCTTAGAAGCACGCAATACGATCATGATTGCGTTCCAGCGAATAATCGAACGAATACGACGCTCAAGAGTTACGTCACCAGGGTAAGCTGGCTCTTGTGCTGCTGGAATTGTGTTGATGTAGTTTGTGTTGATGCCTGTAGCCATATCAACACCATCTAAACGCGCTTTATCTAGAACTTGTTCTAGTAAAAACTGTGCACGTTCTACACCTTCTTCACGTACTACTGACTCAAGAGCTTCTAACCAATCTTGAGTTTCCAGAGCATCAACGTCATGCTTCATGTCAGACATGGCGATCTATCCTTTTTGTTAGTTGGATTCTACTAAACACGTAAAAAGTCGAAGTATTACGACTATTTACCCTGTTGAATTCGACGTAGAGAACGTTCGCGGCGCGACTCTTCCTTCGTCAAATCCAGCAATGTTTCTTCGATGTAAGCTAAATGAGAGTGTGACATTTCACGTGCCTGTTCTGGCTGCCCTGAAACAATCGCATCTACAATGTTAGCTCGATGTATACTCACTTTCTCCACAACGTCTTTACGACGATGCAACAGCTTTAAATTCTCTAAGACGTTTTGTTCGAGTAACGGAGCCAAACTACGAACAATGTGCAATAACACCACATTGTGCGCTGCCTCTGTTAAAGCAATAAGAAAAGCCATCACCGCTGCAGATTCGGCTTCAATATCACCCTTATCTTGCGCGCCATGAATTTTATCTTGGCATGCTTGAATTCGAGCAAAGTCTTCATCAGTGCCACGCAATGCCGCGAAGTAAGCCGAAATCCCTTCCATCGCATGACGCGATTCCAACAAGTCTAGTTGGGTTTCAGAATGGGAGGACAACAAATTAAGCAAAGGATCTGAAAAGCTTTTCCAGATATTTTCGCTAACAAACGTACCTCCACCTTGACGGCGAGTAAGCAAGCGTTTTGCTTCTAAACGTTGTATCGCTTCTCGGATTGAAGGACGAGACACATCGAACTGTTTCGCCAGTTCACGCTCAGGCGGCAGCTGCTGCCCTGGAGCCAGTGTTCCTTCCACTATCAACCTTTCTAACTCTTGTTCGATAACATCGGAGAGTTTTGGCTGACGAATCCTTTGATAAGCCATAGTTTGTTGTTCTTCTTTTTCTTCGCTGACAATTGGTAATACCAATTTTAAGTTGGGCAGAAATTAACATAATTAAAACGCCACTGTCCAGCGTAAAATTGACCTGCATCATAGAATGCAGTGTGAATTAACCGTGATTTAACAAATGAAATTTAAAACAGCAACCAAATTGGTCTTACCATTTACAGGGGTAATACTTTTGGGGAGGATTCGTGCTAGAAAGTTTCAGGATAAAAATGAATTGTTTCAGAAAGATTAGCCTAACTCGGTTAAAAATCGAACCAAGCGCACATTTGGGAGGGAAATTCTGTTCATAAGTTTTAATATATGAGTGTTTGATAAGCTCGTCACACTCTCGATTTATTGATGCCCTTCCTTCAACCACTTTCTTTACATCGCAACAACAAAAATTCACAAGTAATTATGCTCAGCGTTGACTATCTAAGGCTCTGTAATCAACAGAGCCATAAAGAAAATGAAAGCCTAAAAGTTCAGCTTACCTTTAAACTTCTGCCAATCGAAAACCAAACCTGGGTCAGTTTTGCGCAGAGGTGCAATATATTGATGGCCAGTGATGCGTTCATTGGTGATCTGAGGAAAGCTTGATACCAGTGATTCCGTTAACTGGGTCAGTGCTTGATATTGCAGCTCGGTATAGGCAACAAAGTCACTGCCTTCCAGTTCAATACCAATCGAATAATCATTGCACCTTTCACGCCCTGCAAAACTCGACTGGCCGGCGTGCCAAGCTCGATCAAGGAAAGAAACGAACTGCACCACTTCACCATCGCGACGAATCAAGCAGTGTGCAGACACACGCATTTGATGAATCACCTTAAAAAAGGGATGCTCAGCGGGGTCTAGCTTGCCCATAAAAAACTGCTCAATATAAGGACCACCGAATTGGCCCGGTGGCAGGCTAATGTTGTGAACCACCAGCAGAGAGATATCATCAACACTAGGCCTTACATCAAAATACGGGGAAGGAACATGCCGAGCGTTGTCGTACCATCCGTTGGAGCAGATCGTCATCTTGGTCTCACTTTCTTTTTTTGCTAGCACAGTAGATTGTGACCTTGCCCATGGAGCAGTCACGCTAGCCTCTTTAATTTGAAGTTAAGCAAGAGTATCATTCCATTCCCACTCCCTTTCAAGATTAGATTTGCGATGAAAAACACACATAACAGCCACCAACGCCTTGACTACTTAAAAGAGCAACTGCCTCTCGAGATCACTCGAGCAGTCGCAGAAACAATCAAAGAAGACCTAGGCGGTACGTTAGATCCAGCGGCTGACATCACAGCAAGTCTAATCCCAGCAGACGCGATCAACAGCGCAACCATCATCACTCGTGAATACGGCGTATTCTGTGGTAAAGCATGGGCTGATGAGGTGTTTAAACAGCTAGGCGGTGAAGTAACTATCGAGTGGAACGTCGAAGATGGCGATAAGGTTGAACCAAACCAAACGCTTTGCACCCTAACCGGTCCAGCGCGCGCACTATTAACTGGTGAGCGTAACGCAATGAACTTCATTCAAACGCTATCTGGTTGTGCGACAGCAACCGCTATCTATGCTGACAAAATCAAACACACAGAGTGCCGCCTGTTAGATACTCGTAAAACGATTCCTGGCTTGCGCAGCGCACTAAAATACGCAGTCGCTTGTGGCGGCGGTTTCAACCACCGTATCGGTGTTTTCGATGCCTACTTAATTAAAGAAAACCACATCATCGCTTGTGGTGGCATTGAGAAAGCTATCTCAACAGCAAAAGAGCTTAACCCAGGTAAGCCTGTTGAAGTGGAAACAGAGAGCCTAGAAGAGCTAGAGCAAGCGATCAACGCTGGTGCAGACATCATCATGCTAGACAACTTCACCACAAACATGATGCGTGAAGCCGTTAAGATTAATGCGGGTCGTGCTGCACTAGAGAACTCTGGCAACGTGACACTAGATACGATTGCAGAGTTTGCTGAAACGGGTGTTGATTACATCTCGGTAGGTGCATTAACTAAGCACCTAAAAGCAATGGATCTATCAATGAGATTCAAAGCGTAATTTACTGAATAATAAATAAGTTATCGCTAAAGGCACTGTTAATGACAGTGCCTTTTTATTACCTTAATTGTCAGTATTTCAAGCCGTTATTTAAGTTGATCGCATAAATTTGCGCACTATATGAAACACCACACTAATAAATACAAAACCACTCGCGACCACACCTGAACACCATTCCACTTCCCCATTCCGACTTCTATTCTCTCAATCAACCAGTGCTTTCACTGAAACAAACTAAAGAATGGAATTAGACAATGAATAACAAGAACAAAAGAACGAACCAAAAAGGCTTTACGCTGATTGAGTTGATGATTGTAGTGGCTGTAATAGGTGTCCTTTCTGCAATTGCAATTCCTCAATATCAAAAGTATGTAGCTAAGGCTGAGGTTGCTTCCGCTCTTGCTACTGCAACAGGAGTAAAAACAAATGTTGAAGCTTATTCTGTCGAAAATGGAAGCTTCCCAGATGGTTCTACTAGTGGGCAAACCGAAGATGCTCTCGGAGTCCCATCATCAATCCCATCAGGAACGATAGCATTTGCTAAAGGAAGTTCAGCTGGTGTGGGGACAATTACATTTACTTTTGCTAGTTCAGGCGTTAGCACTCTTTTAGTAAATAAGAAATTTGCGCTGTCCAGAGCACAAGATGGAGCTTGGGAGTGTAAAGGAACAGCAGCGACTCCTGTAACTGACGATTTACTACCGAAAAACTGTAAATAGTGCTAACCAACCTCCCAACCGTTCTACGTCAGGCTGATTTACTTAGCATGACTCAAGAACAAGCCGTGGCGGAACATGTACAAGCTTCAGGAGTTTCTACGCCTGAAGCTTTACTCATTCTTGATTTCTTCACTAGCGAGAGTCTCGCACATAACATTCAGGCCATCTTCGGTTTGCCGTTAGTACAACTTGCCAATGTTGACTACGAAGTCTTGTGCGATCAATTAGGACTTCGTGAACTCATTACCAAATATCACGCTATCCCGATTTCAGTCTCTAGCTCGACTCTCACCCTCGCCTCTGCTGATCCGACGGATTTACAAGCAGAAGATGATTTCCGATTCGCGACTGGATTGCAGATAGAACTCGTTGTCGCTAACTATTCTGAATTAGAAGGCGCAATACGAAAGTTGTATGGCCGCTCTATTTCAGGGCAAGACTCTAAGCGTAAAGAGATCACCCAAGACGAACTTGCCAACCTGGTTGAAGTCTCCGACGATGAGATGACTTCGATTGAAGACCTCAGCCAAGACGACTCCCCCGTTAGCCGATTTATCAATCAGATACTGGTCGATGCGGTGCGTAAGGGCGCTTCTGATATTCACTTCGAACCTTATGAAGAACACTACCGTGTGCGCCTGCGCTGTGATGGAATCCTTGTTGAAATACAGCAACCCGCCTCCCATTTAAGTCGCCGTTTATCTGCTCGTTTAAAGATTCTCGCCAAACTTGATATTGCCGAACGGCGCTTGCCGCAAGATGGGCGCATTAAGCTCCGTCTGAATGATGAACTCGCGATAGATATGCGTGTATCAACACTGCCGACCTTATGGGGGGAGAAGATAGTACTGCGACTGCTTGATAGCAGTTCGGCCAATCTCGATATCGACAAGCTTGGCTACAGTGAAGATCAAAAAACCCTATACCTTAATGCCTTAAAACGCCCACAAGGAATGATCTTAATGACCGGGCCAACCGGCAGTGGCAAAACCGTTTCTCTTTATACTGGGCTTCGAGTACTGAATACCACTGAACGTAATATCTCTACAGCCGAAGACCCTGTTGAAATTAACCTATGTGGTATCAATCAGGTACAGGTGACACCTAAGATCGGCTTTGGATTCGCGGAAGCACTGAGATCGTTTTTACGACAAGATCCTGATGTGGTGATGGTCGGTGAGATCCGAGATTTAGAAACTGCAGAGATCGCGATCAAAGCATCGCAAACTGGTCACTTGGTCCTTTCTACACTGCACACCAACTCCGCAGCTGAAACCGTGACTCGACTCGCTCACATGGGTATTGAACCCTTTAACCTTGCTTCATCCTTAAGCTTGATTATTGCTCAACGTCTTGCGAGACGCTTATGTAACCACTGTAAAGCTGAAGACGGTTCACCAGATATTTACTTGCGTCACTCTATCCCAAATAGCCAAACCATCTACAAAGCTAACTCTCAAGGCTGTAATGAGTGTAATCAAGGATACTCCGGTCGCGTTGGTATCTATGAAGTAATGCCATTTACCGACAAACTTAAAAACAGCCTAATTAACAAACCTAATGCGTTAGCGATTGAAGATCTCGCCCGCCGAGAAGGCATGAGAACACTGCAAGAGTCTGGTTTAGACAAACTGCTTGAAGGCACCACCAGCTATCAAGAGCTACAACGTGTTCTGTACATATAATTCAATGGAGCACCAATGAGCAGGAAGTCCAAGCAATCACAACTAAAAAGCTATCATTGGAAAGGCATTAATAGCTCAGGCAAGAAAGTGTCTGGGCAGACCTTAGCGCTCACCGAACTAGAGGTGCGAGAAAAGCTCAAAGATCAGCACATTCAAATCAAGAAAATCAAAAAGAAAAGCATCTCTGCACTGACTCGTTTAACACATCGCGTAAAACCCAAAGACATCACTATTTTAACTCGACAGCTTGCGACTATGTTGGCCACTGGAGTCCCTATCGTACAGGCTATCAAGTTAGTCTCAGACAACCATCGCAAAGCTGAGATGAAATCTATCTTGTCGCATATCTGTAAAGGTGTAGAAGCAGGCACTCCCATATCAAAAGCGATGCGAACCGCAAGCCGTCACTTTGATGATCTGTATACCGACTTAGTTGCGACAGGAGAACTCTCTGGAAACCTAGCGCAAGTATTTGAACGATTGGCGACATACCGTGAAAAAAGTGAGCAACTAAAATCTAAAGTTATAAAGGCTCTCATCTACCCAGCAATGGTTGTTGCGGTCGCCCTTACCGTTTCCTACTTAATGCTAACCATGGTCATCCCGGAATTTGAATCGATGTTTTCAGGGTTTGGCGCCGATCTCCCTTGGTTTACCCAACAAGTTCTTCATCTTTCTCATTGGATGCAGGCTTACAGTTTTTATGCCGCTGTGGGCATTGGATTTATAGCGCTATTGGTCCATCAACTGTGTCAGCGCTCTTACTCGATTCGATTATCAGCCAGCCGTTTAGGGTTACGATTTCCGGTGCTTGGTGGTGTGATGGCCAAAGCCTCTATTGCCAAATTCAGCCGAACCTTATCAACCAGTTTTAGTTCTGGTATTCCGATTCTCATGAGCCTTAAAACCACCGCCAAAACCGCAGGCAATTTGCATTATGAATCGGCGATCATTGAGGTTCACCGTGAAACAGCTGCAGGTATGCCAATGTATATCGCGATGCGTAATACCAATGCCTTCCCCGAGATGGTGTTGCAAATGGTGATGATTGGGGAGGAGTCAGGAAACCTTGACGACATGCTTAATAAAGTGGCCTCGATTTACGAGTTTGAAGTAGACAACACCGTCGATAATCTGGGCAAGATCCTAGAGCCATTGATCATCGTATTTTTGGGGACTGTTGTTGGCGGGCTTGTGGTTGCGATGTACTTACCGATCTTTAATCTTATGAGTGTGTTAGGATAGCCAAAAGCAACTAAACACCCATGAGTAGCAAACTTCTGCTCATATAGATCAAGTGGTAAAGGACACTATGGAAGTATTTCACTACTATCCTTGGCTATTCCCCGTATTAGCTTTCATTTTTAGCCTCCTTATTGGCAGCTTCCTCAACGTCGTCATACACCGCTTACCGATTATGATGGAACGTGAATGGCAACAAGAGTGCTCGGAGTATTTCTCTCAATACAAAATTCCGGCACCGGAAGGGAAATTTAACCTGAGCATTCCACGTTCGACTTGTCCGAAATGTGAAACCCAATTAAGAATCATCGATAATATCCCAGTATTAAGCTGGTTGTTCTTAAAGGGTAAATGTCACAGTTGTGCGAATCCAATCAGTGTTCGCTACCCTTTGGTTGAACTGCTTACTGCAATCCTTTGTACCGTAGTCGCGAGCCACTTTGGTTTTGGTTTCTACGCTATTGCTCTGATCTTTTTCACCTTCGCACTCATTACGGCGACCTTTATCGATCTCGACACCATGCTACTGCCTGATCAAATCACCTTACCTTTGGTTTGGTCTGGTATTGCCTTAGCTCTGTTTAATATCAGCCCAGTATCGCTTCAAGACTCTGTGATTGGCGCAATGGCAGGCTACCTAGCTCTATGGTCGGTTTACTGGTTGTTTAAACTGCTCACTGGCAAAGAAGGCATGGGTTACGGCGATTTCAAGCTGTTAGCGGCACTTGGCGCATGGCTGGGTTGGCAGCATCTACCAATGATCATCCTTTTATCGTCGCTTGTTGGTTTGGTTTTCGGTTTGATTCAGCTGCGCTTGAAACAGCAAGGCATAGATAAAGCCTTTCCATTTGGACCTTATCTTGCCATCGCAGGTTGGGTTAGCTTGATGTGGGGTAACGACATCATGGGTTGGTATTTAACTTCTGTACTAGGAATGTAACCATGGCAATCATTATCGGATTAAGTGGCGGTATCGCCAGTGGTAAAACGACCGTCGCTAACCTGTTCAACGAACATTTTGGCATTGATATTGTCGATGCTGATATCGTGGCACGTGAAGTCGTCGCACTAGGCAGTGAAGGCCTGAATCAGATTACAACTCATTTTGGTGAAGACATCTTGCTAGAAGATGGAACACTAAACCGAGCCAAGTTGCGTGAAGTAATCTTCTCTGCCCCAACAGAAAAACAGTGGCTCAATGGCCTTCTTCACCCAATGATCCGCGACAAAATTGACAGTGACTTGTCTAAAGTCACCTCTCCTTATGCTTTATTAGTCGCACCGCTCTTGGTTGAAAACCAAATGCAAGGCATGGCCGATCGCGTGTTAATCGTTGATGTTCCAGCTGAAGTACAAATAGAGCGTACGATGAGTCGAGATAATGTTTCTAGGGAACAAGTGGCGTCAATTTTAAAATCACAGGCTTCAAGAGAACAGCGCTTAGCAGTTGCAGATGACGTGATTAAAAACCATACTAAAAACCAAGAACTTTTGCCTCAAATCACAGATTTACATCAAAAGTATCTGGCAATCAGTACAGTAGATGGGTCAGAATAGAACAATGTTGAATGAAGGTTTGCTCGATGATCACCCACAAATTTGAACATCCTCTAAATGAGAAAACACGCATCTACTTAAGAGTTGAATCACTCTTGAGGCAGCTACACTTGTCTTCTACATTTTCCGATGCTCAACAGTATCAACTCTTTTTCCGTTCTATCTTTGATCTGATTGAAATCTTCGAACAGATCCAACTCAAGAGCGAACTCGCAAAAGACATTGAGAAGCAACGTGTAACCTACAAAAGTTGGTTAGATGTTGAAGGTGTCGATCAAGAGATGCTTACATCACTACTCACCGATATTGGCAACATCTATCGCGAGCTGATGCAAGCGGAGCGCTTTGGACAATCACTTAAGGAAGACCGTTTCCTGAGTGCGATTCGCCAACGCTTTAATCTACCTGGTGGCTCATGCTGCTTTGATTTACCTGCTCTGCATTATTGGCTGCATCTTCCTCTCGATAAGAGAATGAGAGACGCCAAGGCATGGATGGATAGCCTACAGCCTCTGTATGAAGCGCTAACGCTATGGTTAAAGCTAACCAGAGAGACTGGTCACTTTAAAGAGCAAATTGCTCGTGCAGGCTTCTTCCAGAGCGATGCTGAAGAAGCGAATATCCTTCGCCTTTCAATTCCAATGCAATACGGTGCTTACCCGATGATTTCGGGTCATAAGAACCGTTTTGCTGTTAAATTCATGAGTTTTGAAACAGGGCAAGCTTGTACTCAAGATATCGAATTTGAATTGGCTATCTGCACCTAATTAATTTCCTTTTATCGTTTGGCTTGAGTGCTCACTCGAGCCTAAACTCACTATTATTCCCCCTCAATTTAAGAATCACTATGTCGAAGAAAATCACCATCGTTAAATGCCCTCAATGTAATGCTGACGTTGAATGGGGTGAACAAAGCCCACATCGCCCGTTTTGCAGCAAGCAATGTCAGATGATTGATTTTGGTGAGTGGGCAGACGAAGAGAACAGCATCGCAGGCGCACCAGATATGTCAGATAGCGACGGTTGGTCGGAAGATCCGTACTAAAATTCGAGATTCGAGATTCGAGATTCGAGATTCGAGATTCGAGATTCGAGATTCGAGATTCGAGATTCGAGATTCGAGATTCGAGATTCGGAAAAATGATTGAAGGGTTGACGTTTTGCGTCAATCCTTTTTTATTGCCGATAGTTTGGTGTTTACTGAAAGAGATTCCCTACTCCTTCCTTCGTCAGTCTAGGGAATGACGGTTCTCCAGGTTTACTTAGCTCTATTGTTCAAGCCGACTGCATAAAGCCTCTTTCGATTACCTTTTTTATATCAGGCCTATTCCCTGCTATCCAATCGTCACCCCCAACAGTGAGGCACGAGCGAGTTGAGGATCTCTGGTTTTCGAAACTCTAAATAGCAGACACAAAAAAGCGGAGCCAAATGGCTCCGCTTTTATCGATAGAATGCAAAAAGAATTACTTCTTAGCAAGTTTCTCTTTAATACGAGCTGACTTACCAGAACGCTCACGTAGGTAGTACAACTTGGCACGACGTACTGCACCACGGCGTTTAACTTCGATGCTATCAACCATTGGAGAGTGAGTTTGGAACGCACGCTCTACACCTTCACCGTTCGAGATCTTACGAACTGTGAATGCAGAGTGTAGACCACGGTTACGAATAGCGATTACAACGCCTTCGAAAGCCTGTAGACGCTCACGGTCACCTTCTTTTACCTTAACCTGAACTACAACAGTGTCACCTGGTGCGAATTTAGGAAGGTCTGATTTTAGTTGCTCTTCTTCAAGAGCCTTAATGATGTTGCTCATTTGTATAAATTCCTAGAATAAACTGATACTAAATTTAATAGGTTACTGCTTGCTTTTCGTTAAGAGCGTTGCTCTTTAATGAATTCAGCCAGTAATTGTTCCTGTTCGTCAGTCAGAGCTAGGTTTTCCAGGAGTTCTGGTCTTCTTAGCCAAGTTCGGCCCAACGATTGTTTTAATCGCCAGCGACGAATGTCCTTATGGTTTCCAGACTTGAGTACCGATGGCACATCTTTATCGTCTAGCACCTCAGGGCGCGTATAATGGGGACAATCTAGCAAGCCATTTGCAAAAGAATCTTCTTCTGCTGAAGCGAAATCTCCAAGTACACCCGGAACAAACCGAGATACTGAATCAATCAGCGTCATGGCTGGCAGCTCGCCACCCGTCATCACAAAATCTCCAATTGACCATTCTTCGTCAACTTCAGATTGAATGATGCGCTCATCTACCCCTTCGTAGCGACCACAAATAAGAAGTAAATTCTCGTTTGTTGCCAGCTCTTCAACACCTTTCTGGTCGAGTTTACGACCTTGAGGTGAAAGATAGATAACCTTCGTCTTTCCCGGTGATGCTTGCTTGGCAGTTTGGATAGCGTCGCGCAAAGGCTGAACCATCATTAACATGCCAGGACCACCACCGTAAGGTCTGTCATCAACAGTGCGATGTTTATCATGAGTGAAATCGCGAGGATTCCATGTCTCAATAGATAAAAGACCTTTCTTTACCGCTTGACCCGTTACTCCAAAATCAGTAACTGAACGGAACATTTCAGGAAATAGGCTAATTACGCCAACCCACATGTGTTCTCTCGCTCTATGATTTTAAAGTTAGAATCCAGGATCCCAGTCAACTTCGATCCGTTGAGCTTCGCGATCAACTTTCTTGATCACTTGCTCTTCAAGGTACGGTACTAACCGTTCCTTTTGTCCGAAAGCATCTTTAAGATTTGCTTTGATTACTAGAACATCGTTTGAGCCAGTTTCTAGCATGTCTGTAACAACACCTAGATCGTAACCTTTAGTGGTTACAACTTGCATACCAAACAATTCACGCCAGTAGAATTCCTCTTCTGACAATTCTGGTAACGAAGCAGGGTCTACTGCAATTTCAAAGTTGGTCAGTACATGAGCGTCCTCGCGGATCTCAAAACCTTCCAGCTTACACACCATACCTTTGTTATGACGTTTCCAGCTTTCTACTTTGAATTCAACCCACTTCCCCTTTTGGTTAACGTACCAAGGGGAGTAATCAAATATGCTTTCAGCATTGTCTGTGTAGGAAAAAACTTTAAGCCAGCCACGAATGCCATAGGTAGCACCAAACTTGCCCATAACAATTTTTTCGTCTTGCTTGCTCATTGTTTCTTTACCCTTCATCGACATAAGCTATTTCTCTTTAAAAAAGAATTAAGCCGCTTTTTGAGCGTCTTTAACTAGCTTAGCTACACGATCAGATAGAGATGCGCCTTGACCAACCCAGTGGTTAACACGATCTAGGTCTAGACGAAGACCTTCTTCTTGACCTTGAGCAGTAGGGTTAAAGAAACCTACTTTCTCGATGAAACGGCCAGTTGCAGCGTTACGGCTATCCGCAACTACGATTTGATAGAATGGGCGCTTCTTTGCACCGTGACGTGCCAAACGAATGGTTACCATGTCGTCCTCTTTGCTTTCTTAATAAAATAATTAACCCCAAGTCTAAGTAATAGCTTGGGGTCTCGTGCCAAATTAAAGCCCCGGAATTTTACTCTTATTCCGGTGCAATGCAAGGGCTTTAGCTATTTTTTCACCAACATAGCTGCCGTACACTTTCTGTGACACGGCTAACACTATGAAAAGTAACGTAGCTAAAGCTTACATTTGTAGGTTATCGACCGAACGGGTTAAAGCCACCACCCATTCCGCCCATACCTCCACCGCCGCCCATCATGCCTTGCATGTTGCGCATCATGCCTTTCATGCCACCTTTCTGCATCTTCTTCATCATCTTCTGCATTTGGGTGAACTGCTTAAGCATACGGTTTACATCTTGTACCTGTGTACCAGAACCAGCAGCAATACGCTTTTTGCGTGAGCCTTTGATTAGGTCAGGGCGTTGACGCTCTTTCATTGTCATAGAGTTGATGATCGCTTCCATCTGCTTGAACATCTTGTCATCAACTTTATCTTTAACGTTGTCTGGTAGCTGAGACATGCCTGGAAGCTTATCCATCATGCCCATCATGCCGCCCATGTTTTGCATCTGACCAAGCTGTTCACGGAAGTCTTCAAGGTCAAAGCCTTTCTTCTCTTTGAACTTCTTAGCCAGTTTCTCTGCTTTCTCGGTATCAACGTTTTTCTGTAGGTCTTCAATAAGAGACAGTACGTCGCCCATACCTAGGATACGAGAAGCAACACGATCTGGGTGGAACGGTTCTAGTGCGTCAGTTTTCTCACCAACACCCAAGAACTTGATTGGTTTACCTGTGATATGACGAACAGACAGTGCAGCACCACCACGCGCATCACCATCTACTTTCGTTAAGATAACACCGGTTAGTGGTAGCGCATCGCCAAAGGCTTTTGCAGTGTTCGCAGCATCTTGACCTGTCATTGCATCAACAACGAACAGCGTCTCTACTGGTTTAATTGCAGTATGAAGCTCTTTGATCTCGCCCATCATCTCTTCATCGATAGCCAAACGACCGGCAGTATCGACTAATAGTACATCGTAGAATTTCTTCTTCGCGTGGTCGATTGCAGCGTTTGCAATATCAAGAGGCTTTTGGTCAGCTGAAGATGGGAAGAAGTCTACGCCTACATCGCTTGCTAACGTTTCAAGCTGTTTAATCGCCGCTGGACGGTAAACGTCGGCAGATACAACCAGAACTTTTTTCTTGTCACGCTCAGTTAGAAGCTTAGATAGCTTACCTACCGATGTGGTTTTACCCGCACCTTGTAGACCCGCCATTAAGATAACAGCTGGCGGCTGCGCTGCTAGGTTAAGAGCCTCGTTAGACTCACCCATCACCGCTTCAAGTTCAGCTTGAACGATCTTAATGAATTCTTGACCTGGCGTTAGAGATTTAGAAACCTCAACACCCACAGCGCCTTCTTTTACGCGCTTAACAAAATCGCGGACAACTGGCAGTGCAACGTCGGCTTCAAGTAGCGCCATACGTACTTCACGCAGCGTCTCTTTTATATTGTCTTCGGTCAGACGACCTTTACCGCTGATGTTCTTCAGCGTTTTGGATAGACGATCCGTTAAATTATCAAACATAGTTTTCTCTTCGCTCAATCCTGCGACTATTACTGTGAGTATACATTAGCGTTGATTAGAGTCATACCCGTTGTGGAGCGTTAATCATCCACGCTTGTGATGTGAGACATTGTTCACTTGGAATTGAGTGAGGTTCACCGTAGCCCCAAAGAGCGATGCAAGGTATAATTCGTCAATTAGTAATCATTTAAATGGATACCATGGACAGTCTTATTGCGATCGCAGCAGCCTTTCTTTATACAATGGCGATTTCCACGATCATTCCAGGTCTCGTGCACCAAACAGGAATCCGTGTAAAAACGGTGTTTATCAGCGCATTACTTGCTTTAGCTTTCCATGCTTGGTTGCTTGGCGATTTAATCTTTAATGCCAGTGGCCAAAACCTCAGTATCTTGAACGTTGCTTCATTAATCAGTTTAATCATTTCTTTGGTGATGAGCGGCGCGATGCTCAGAACCCGCTTGTGGTTCATTTTGCCTGTTGTTTATAGCTTCGCAGCGCTTAACCTCATGGCAGCAACGTTTCTTCCAAGTACCTTTATTAAACATCTAGAGAATGACCCGAAACTGCTCGTGCACATCTCTCTAGCATTGTTCTCATACGCGACGCTGACTATCGGTGCGTTGTACGCCCTGCAACTCGCGTGGCTTGATCACAAGCTTAAAAAGAAAAAAGCCTTAGTGATTAACCCTAACCTACCTCCTTTAATGATGGTGGAGAGACAGCTTTTCAAGATCATTCTGATTGGTAATGGTTTATTAACGGGTACTTTGCTGACTGGCCTTATCTTCGTACAAGATATGTTTGCTCAAGGAAAGGCGCACAAAGCGGTATTGTCTTTTATCGCTTGGATTATCTACTCCATTCTTTTATGGGGTCACTACCAAAAAGGTTGGCGTGGACAGAAAGTCACTTGGTTCGCACTGGCGGGCGCCAGCATGCTCACATTAGCCTACTTCGGTAGCCGCTTCGTTCAGGAAATCATCCTGAACTAGTCTGTAAAATAAAGGCAAGGTCTCACACACCTTGCCTTTAAAATATTGAGTCCGTTAGATTCAATTGACATCTCGACCATGTTCGGTCATAAATTAATCAAGATACACAAATAGGAAAAGAATAGTTTTGGACGACATATCAACGGGTATCTTATTTGCGCTACTCGCGTGTCTCATTGTAATTTCTGGTTATTTCTCTGGTTCCGAAACGGGCATGATGTCCTTGAACCGCTACCGTTTAAAGCACTTGGCCAATACGGGTCATAAAGGTGCCAAACGTGTAGAAAAACTTCTGAACCGCCCAGACAGATTGATTGGCCTCATTCTCATCGGCAACAATCTCGTCAACATTCTGGCATCTGCGATCGCTACTATTCTTGGTATGCGCATTTACGGGGATATCGGTGTGGCTATCGCTACTGGTACCCTAACTCTCGTGATCCTCGTATTCGCCGAGGTAACCCCAAAAACCATTGCTTCTCTATTTCCTGAACGTGTCTCTTACGCCAGCAGCATCCTTTTGATGGTTCTGATGAAGGTACTGTCGCCATTGGTGATCTTAGTGAACTTCATTACCAATGGCTTCATTCGTATTTTGGGTGTCAAAGCCAGCCATGATGCGACCGACCACTTAAGCTCAGAAGAGCTCAGAACCGTGGTAAATGAAGCAGGCAGTCTTATTCCCCAGCGTCACCAAGATATGTTGGTGTCGATTCTAGATTTAGAGCACGTGACCGTGAACGACATCATGGTGCCTCGTAATGAAATCACGGGCATCGACATCAATGATGACTGGAAATCGATTGTTCGCCAACTGACCCACTCTCCTCATGGTCGTGTGGTTCTATACCGAGACCAGATAGATGAAGTGGTAGGTATGCTTAGGTTGCGTGAAGCTTACCGTTTAATGCTGGAAAAAAACGAATTCAATAAAGAGACCCTGCTGCGTGCGGCAGATGAGATCTACTTTATTCCTGAAGCGACACCACTCAACATTCAACTGCTTAAGTTTCAGCGCAATAAACAGCGCATCGGTTTGATTGTTGATGAGTATGGCGACATCAACGGCTTGGTTACCTTGGAAGATATTCTGGAAGAGATCGTTGGTGAGTTTACTACTTCAATTGCACCAAGCTTATCTGAAGAGATCACGCCACAAAGTGATGGTAGCTTCTTGATTGAAGGCAGTGCCAATATCCGAGATATCAACAAAGGCTTACAGTGGGCATTGCCTACCGACGGTCCAAGAACATTGAATGGTTTGATACTGGAACACCTTGAAGATATTCCAGAGAGTCACCTGAGTGTTCAGGTTGCCAGCCACCCAATGGAAATCGTAGAACTCGAAGAGAACCGTATCAAGCTGGTGCGAGTGTTCCCACAGATCGTTAACGGATAAATGTGGATTGCTGAAATGGCTAAATGAGCAAACACAAGCTCACACGCGATAAAAACAAAAGGCCCGATTCATTGAATCGGGCCTTTTAGTATCTAGCTCTTTTTATATCTAGCCCGCTCAGTCTCTAGAGCAAAATGTATCTAGAGTGAAGCGTATTCAAGGTGAACTAAAAATGATTAGTCGATTTTAAGCTCTTGAAGCATCGACTCTGGCAGTGCCAGTTCATCATTCTTGTTTACAGAGATGCCTGCAGCGATGATTGCATTCGCGATCTCTTTCGCTTCATCCAAAGAGTGCATTGCCGCTGTACCACATTGGTATTCGTTCAGCTCAGGGATCTTATTCTGGTTCTCAACTTTCAGTACGTCTTTCATCGCAGCTAACCAACCGTCAGCGACTTGTTGCTCTGTAGGAGCACCAATTAGGCTCATGTAGAAACCAGTACGACAACCCATTGGTGAAATATCGATGATCTCTACATCTGAACCGTTCAGCTGATTACGCATGAAACCAGCGTATAGATGCTCAAGAGTATGGATACCTTTCTCAGATAGGATGTCTTTGTTTGGCGCAGTGAAACGCAGGTCAAACACAGTGATGGTATCCCCTTTTGGGGTTTGCATTGTTTTAGCAACACGAACTGCAGGTGCGTTCATGCGTGTGTGATCAACAGTGAAACTATCTAATAAAGGCATTGCTCTTCTCCGTGACGGCTGGCTTTAGAAAAACCAGCTTCGATTGTCTTCTAGTTCTTTGCGGCACTGTTTCAGCTGCCATCCATAATCTTTTGCTTGCTGTTCGACTTTGCGAGCCACCTTAATTAGCGATGGCTTGCTGTTGTATGACTTACGCTTATAACCACCACGCCCTTCATGATAAGCCAGGTATTGGTTATAGGGGTCCCATAGCGAGATACCCAGCTGACGACGTGTCTCACTGGTATACCAACCAATAAACATCAATGCATCATCGAAGTTGGTTCTTGAACCACCGTTATTGGTCGCTTTTTGGAAGTCTTCCCAAGCAGGGTCTTGAGCTTGTGCATAACCGTAGGCACTGCTTACGCGTCCCCACGGAATAAAGCCAAGAATGTAATCTTTGGGTGGGCGTGCATCATGACGAAAGCTACTCTCTTGTTTCACAAAAGCCATCGCTACGTTAATCGGCGTGCCCCACTCCTCTTGCATATCAAGTGCATCTTCATACCAAGATGGATGTTCTCTGAAGATGCTACACAAATTATCTTGCTGCTTAGGCGGTGGCGTTGCACACCCAACCAATAGGCTAGAGACAACACCAACAGTCACTACAGGTAACCATTTACCACTCACACGAGTAGGCTGACCTAATAAGTCTTGCTTCCTTTCCACCAAAGTCTCGCTATGCTTTTAAATACGAAAAATAATCCGCTAAGAAGCTATCAAAATCTTGAGTGCTTGCTTCTTCACTTTGTTGCTGAGCAATCACAGAGCGTTGAACTTCCGCTTCCATCAATTCAGCTGAGTAAACTTTATATTGGTGCGCTTTGTGTTGTTGAGCATACGTTTTACCTAACGCGCAACCCACTTTACCTAAGCCACCCAGTTTTTTGGTCTCTTCTAGCAACTGGCCAGAAATCGTGAGCTCAGGGTTATCAATCCAAGCCTCAAGCGTATCGCATGTTTCTTGGTATGCACGACCGCCTTGTTCCGCGTCCATCATTTCTGCAATTGAGCGTAGATCTTTGAAAACACGCTTCGCCCAATCTTGCAGAGACAAGCGCTCGCCATGACAACCAATTTGCAGCTCTAGACCAACTTGACGACCTTCTAAGATCACCTTGTTCCAGTTATCGCGCCAGCATTCAAGTTCGCAGTTATCCATCTCAGCAGAGTCTGTTAGTACACTCCAAGTTAGGAATAGATCCAAGAAGCGAACTTGCTGCTCGGTGATACCGATTGAGCTGAATGGGTTTACATCTAGAGAACGAACTTCGATGTACTCAACGCCGCCGCGAGCCAGCGCTTCAGATGGCTTCTCACCACTTTTCGCGACACGCTTAGGACGGATTGGAGCGTAAAGCTCATTCTCAATTTGCAGTACGTTGCTATTTAGCTGACGGTATTCACCATCAACCTTTGTGCCGATCTCGGCGAATTCTTCTGATGGCGTACGAATTGCTTGATTCAGGCCTTCAAGGTACTGACCCAGGCTGTTGAAGCCAATCTTCAATACACTTTGCGCACTGTTCGTGTAACCAAGATCACTCAGGCGCAGTGCCGTTGCTTTTGGTAGATACAGTGTCTCACCAACCTTTTCGAAAGGTAGGTTGGTTTCTCTTCCTTTGATGAAAGAAGAACACAGCGCAGGTGATGCACCAAAGAAATAAGGAATTAACCAACCAAAACGGTAGTAGTTACGGATCAAGCCAAAGTAAGCATCTGACTTAGCTTCGCAACGCGCTTCTTCTGTTTGCTCTCCAAACAGGCTATCCCAAAAGCTTTCTGGGAATGAGAAGTTGAAGTGAACACCCGAGATAATCTGCATCAAGCTACCGTAACGGCGCTTTAGGCCTTCACGGTATAGCGTCTTCATCTTACCGTTGTTAGAAGTACCGTATTGCGCTAGCTGAATGTAATCTTCACTGCCAACGTAACAAGGCATAGAGAGCGGCCATAGCTTTTCGCCATCTAACTTGGTTTGCGTGAAGTGATGGATATCAGACAACTGATTCAAAAGCGTCGGAACGTCATTAGAAACAGGCGTGATAAATTCCAGTAGCGACTCAGAAAAATCGGTCGTTACCCATTCGTTCATCAACGCAGATCCTAAAGCTTTAGGGTGCGGCCCAGTAGCAAGGTGGCCATCTTCCGTGTAGCGTAACGTTTCCCTTTCAACACCACGACCAAATTGAGAGAAGGTCTTAGGGTTGGTTGCAACTTGCTTTAGTCGCGCAGCAAAATCAGTCAAAATTCAGTTCACTTATCTTATATTGTTCTGATTAGAACTATCATAAATTAGGTTGGAGGAGAAAAGTAGAGTCTCTTCCCTCCCCCTTTAATGTGTACTCTAACGAATGATTTCAAGCTCTTCTATTGGAATATCTAACTTTTCTAATTGTGGGCGAAGCGAAGTCGCGTCACCAACAACGATTATTTGATAATCATTCGGGTCGAACCATTTCTTCGATAGCTCGTTTAAGGTCTCTTTTGAAACCGTTTCAACTATCTGATTACGCTGTTGTAGGTAATCTTCATCAAGGCTCAATGCGACAATATTACTCAACAACCCAGCCTTTTGACTTGGCGTTTCGTATTTAAGCGCATCTTGTTGACCGACGGCAAGGCGCATAAATTTCACCTCTTCGTCAGTTAACCCACTTTGACTAAACTCGTTCAGCTCATTAATGAACTCTTGAATCGATGGAACCGTCGCATTCGCTCTTACCTGTGCACTGAATACCACCGCGCCCGTTTCACGTGTACTCGCAAAGTAACCGCTTGCACCGTAAGTGTAGGCTTTATCTTCACGTAGATTCTGGTTGATACGGCTATTAAAGTTACCCGCTAGGTTAAAGTTAGCCAGTTGACTCAAATACAGTTCACCTGTCGCATCAAACGGCAGACCTTTACGCACCAAGCGAACAATACTTTGTGGTGCACCCGGTTTGTCGACCAAATACAGGTGTTGACCTGAAAGCTCTTTGACGATCTGTGGGCGCGTTAATGGCGCTGCATCGCCTTGCCACTCTTCAAAGAATTGTAGCTGCTTTCCAATCTCTTTCTTCGAGACGTCTCCCACAACAACAATATTGGCACCTTCAGGTGTGTAGTGTTGATCATAGAATTTTTTCACATCGTCTAGAGTGAGTTTCGATAGAGATGCTTTAGTACCGTCGCTCGCTCGAGCAAAAATACTGTCGCCAAACAGCACCTCACGGGTTGCTTGAGACGCCATCCAGCTTGGTTGTTGGTGCTGATACACAACACCTTCTAGCATCTGTTTCTTAACACGCTCGAAGTCTCGCTCATCAAACTTAGGCTCAAACAGAACCTCTTGCACAATCGCCAGGGTTTGAGGCAGGTTTTTCTCTAGCGTAGAAACTGAAATATCCGTGGTGTAACTGCCCGCACTGATGCTCACACTGCTACCAAGCTTATCTAGTGTCGCTTGTAGCTCTTCAACCGTTCGTTTTGTCGAACCTTCTTCCATCATCGAAGCAGTTAGGTTCGCTAGGCCTTCTTGACCTTTACGGACATAACGCTCACCGGCTGGAAGTTGAATCTGTAGCTGTACGGTCGGTGTTTCGCTGGTCACAGTACCAATCAAATCCGTGCCGTTTGCAAAGTGCATGCGGTACAAATCAGGCATCGTTGCTTCAACACCAAAGTTCACTTCTGGCATCACGCTGCGATCAAAGGTATTAGGTGCTTTTCTGAAATCCAGTTGGTCTTCTGTCACCTTGCTGTATTCAGGCAAAGTGCGTGGCGGCGTGGTAAAGGTCGCTTCACGAACCGCTAAATCGAGTTGCTTCTTAGGAACCACACTCAAGGTCACCTTATGCTTACCTTCGATGAAATCTTGGTAAGCTTTACTTACGCTTTCAGGAGTCACCGCGCGGATTTGATCCAACTGTGATTCAATGCGATCTGGCTGACCGTAGAAGGTTTGGTTAGATGCGAGTTGTGAAACTTTACCTTTGACACTTTGCAGTGCAAAAACCGCATCCGCTTCAGCCATGCCGGTGATCTGGTCTAGACGCTCTTGTTGAACGCCCTCTTTCGAGAACTGCTCTAGGGTATCCATCAATTCTTTATTGAGAACCGTCAAATCACCTTTTTCTCCTGAGTTACCCATCGCATACACATACATGGTACAAGCAAGCTCAGCACAATCATGGAAAGAGCCTGCGCTGACTGCTTTCTGTGTTTTTACGAGGTTTTGATACAGGTAACTGTTGGTGCCTGAACCCAATACATTAGACAGTGCATTCAGTGAAGCCTGTGTCTCTTCACCACGATACGTTGTTGGCCAACCAACAAGCACCATCGGCTGACGAATATTGTCTTCTAGAGTGATGTACTTATCTTCTGTTAGCACGGCTGGTTGTTTCTCTGCAGCCTTAACTTCAGGGCCTTGAGGGATTGGACCAAAGTACTTGTTCACCCACTCTAGCGTGTCATCAACGTCGATATCACCACCGATAGTCAGTACCGCATTATTTGGGCCGTACCAGCGCAGGAAGAACGCCTTAAGGTCATTCACATCAACACGGTCTAGATCTTCCACATAACCGATTGGTTGCCATGAGTAAGGGTGACCTTCAGGGTAAAGCGCTTCACCCATGCGTTCCCACATCAAACCATAAGGACGGTTTTCGTAACTTTGAGCACGTTCGTTTTTAACCGTGCCTCTTTGAACTTCGAATTTTTTCTGAGAAACCGCATCCAATAAGAAACCCATTCGGTCTGATTCTAACCACAACATTTTCTCAAGTTGGTTAGATGGAACGGTTTCAAAGTAGTTAGTGCGATCACGGTTAGTGGTGCCGTTTAACGAGCCACCAGCCTCTGTAATGATCTTAAAGTGCTGCTGGTCACCAACGTTCTCAGAACCTTGGAACATCATGTGTTCGAAGAAGTGAGCAAAGCCCGATTTACCTATCTCTTCACGAGCAGAACCTACGTGATAGGTCACATCAACATGCACAAGAGGATCAGAATCATCCGGGGAAAGAATAACTGTCAGGCCGTTTTCAAGCTGATACTTGGTATAAGGGATCACCACTTTGTCTTTAGAAGGCTTCACCTCTTCGACTAGAGTGACGCCTTCTGGCAATGAGGAAAAGAAGGATGTTGAGCTAGGTACATTGTAAGAACAGCCTGCGATGGCGATAAGAGAAAATGTACCAAGTAAAACCTTTTTCATAGGTTCTCCTTAGAAAAAACCGAAGTAGATAGCAGCAAGTAAGCTGTAGCGAGCGGCTTTGCCAATCGCTATCAAAATAACGCTAGGGATAAATTTCATTCTCAGCCAACCCGCCGCGAGACACAAAGGGTCACCAATAACGGGTAACCAACTGAATAACAATGTCCAGTAACCATAACGGCTCAGCCAAGCCATAGCCTTATGACCATGCTTTTCAGATTGAGTTCGATTGGGTAACCACAAACCAATCCAATAATTAGTCAGGCCACCTAAGGTGTTACCAAGTGTCGCTATGAGAATAATCGACGATGTTGAGAATTGATCTAGGCTCAATGCTGCAACAAGACTGGCTTCTGAACCGCCGGGCAATAACGTGGCACTTAAGAAACCACTGATGAAGAGTACCCAAAGCGCCGAGTCAGAGAACCACAGCGCTATGTTTTCAAAAAGGGAATTAAAGAACTCTAGCACTGCCTATCAGCCTTCTTGCATTTTTAGTAGTACCTTGCCTCTGGTATGCCCGGTTTCAACCTGTAGATGCGCCGACTGCGCTTCATCCAATTGGTAGATACCTTGAATTTCTGTTTTAAGCAATCCAACACTCACCATGTAAAGCATGGTGTCCATTTGCTCAGGGTTTGGCTCAACCAGCATGCCTGATGCAGTAAAACCTAGTAGTGTGGCTTTTTCGCAGATCAGTTCTGCAGATAGAGTCGGAACGGTCACTACTCTTGCGCCATCTTTCAGACACTTCAATGCGTCAAGCGCGGTATCGCCACCGACCAAATCAATCAATACATCAACATCAGAAACTCGTTCTGAAGCAGGGGCAAATTTATAGTTGATCGCATGAGCGCCAAGCGTTGCAAGATAATCGAGGTTAGCTTCGCTGCAGGTGGTGTAGACCTCGGCTTTTGCAGCCACTGCAATTTGAACCGCAAGGTGACCAACGCCGCCCGCGCCCGCTAAGATAAGCACGCGATCGCCTTCTTTCACTTCGGCTTTATTGAGTGCTTGGGCTGCTGTTTGGCTAGCAAGTGGTAATGCAGCTGCCGCTTCTAGTGTGACAGAATCAGGGACCATGCTTAATGCCGCTTCTGGAACACATACATATTGGCTGTAGCCGCCACCTTGCAGTGGGAAGCCAATAAAGCCTGCCACGTTATCACCAATAGTGAAACGTTCAGCCTGCTCGCCTAGCGTGACAATTTGACCTGAAATATCGTATCCCGGCACCCAAGGAAGGTTGTCTTTGTTTTGTGCTGCTGCCCAACCAAGGCCAGCTCGGGTTTTCACATCAATCGGATTAATGCCCGAAAAGGAAACTTTAACCACCACTTCTCCGGCCTTAGGCTTAGGAATCGCACTGGTTTGAATACTAAGGTTTTCGACGCCGCCGAATTGAGTAATCGCAATCTGTTTATTTTCCATTTCCATATTTCCTTGATTGATAAAAGCCCTAGTGAGCAAGCACCCTAATTAATAAAAAGAAAGGGATGCGAAAGCATCCCTTTGACTATAAACCATTTAATAAGGCTAAGTTAACCGCTCATTCGTAAATTGACGACCAATTAACGTAACGATACATGACCAGTAATCCATTAACCAACTAGCGCTAATAGAATACCCGCCGCAACCGCACTACCAAGTACACCAGCTACGTTCGGCCCCATCGCATGCATCAACAAGAAGTTCTGAGGGTTTGCCTCAAGACCGACCTTGTTTACAACACGTGCCGCCATTGGAACTGCTGATACACCAGCTGCACCAATCAATGGGTTGATGTCCTCTTTCGAGAAACGGTTTAGAACCTTCGCCATCAATACGCCACCCGCAGTACCAATACTGAACGCGACCGCACCTAATCCAAGAATACCCAGTGTCTCCAAGTTCAAGAAAGTATCCGCTTGAAGCTTAGAACCAACACCAAGACCAAGGAAAATAGTCACAACGTTAATCAGTTCGTTTTGCGCTGTTTTCGATAGGCGATCAACCACACCCGCTTCACGCATCAAGTTACCCAGACAGAACATACCCACTAGAGGTGTTGCTGAAGGTAGGAACAAAATCGTCATCAGTAGTACAGCAAGCGGAAAGAGGATCTTCTCTGCTTTGCTAACATGACGAAGTTGAGCCATCTTAATCTTACGTTCTTCAGGAGACGTTAACGCCTTCATGATTGGCGGCTGAATAATAGGAACCAATGCCATGTAGCTATACGCCGCTACTGCAATTGCACCTAAAAGATCAGGAGAGAGCTTGCTCGCCAAGAAAATCGCGGTTGGGCCATCGGCACCACCAATGATCGCAATGGAAGAAGCGTCGGCCATCGAGAATTCCATTCCTGGAACATAGTTCAGCAAGATCGCACCAAATAGCGTCGCGAAGATACCAAACTGAGCCGCAGCCCCTAACCACAACGTTTTAGGGTTCGCAATCAACGCACCGAAGTCCGTCATCGCACCAACACCCATAAAGATCAGCAGTGGGAAAATGCCCGTTTCAATACCAATGTAGTAAACGTAGTACAGCAAACCACCTGGATCAGTAAACCCAGCGTTTGGAATGTTTGCTAATACAGCACCAAAACCAATAGGTAGCAGAAGTAACGGTTCAAATCCTTTACGAATTGCCAAAAATAACAATAAGCAACCAACCAACATCATACAGATCTGGCCGAACTCAAAGTTCGCAATCCCTGTTTCAGACCATAAGGTCATCAATCCTTCCATGGTACTCCCTTACGCCAAGCTTAGTAGTGGAGCGCCTACAGTAACTGCATCGCCTTCTTTAACATTCAGTTCTTGAACGATACCACCACGAGCAGCACGAACTTCCGTTTCCATCTTCATCGCTTCTAGGATAAGTAGAACGTCACCTTCAGCAACCTCAGCACCCGCCTGAACGTTAACTTTAAAGATGTTGCCCGCCAATGGAGCAGGAACCGCTTCAGCATCAGAAGCTGCTACAGGTGCAGCCTGAGCCGCTTGAGCAGGTTTTGCTGATGGCGCAACAGATGTTAGTTCACCTTGTGGGCCAACCTCGACATCGTAAACTTGACCATCAACCTTCACGCTGTAGCTTTCGATGCCACCAGACACAGGAGCCGGAGCTGCAGCAACTGGAGTCGCAACTTCTGCCGTTGGTGCTGGTTCAAATGCTTCAGGGTTACGACGGTTCTTAAGGAACTTAAGACCCACTTGTGGGAAAAGTGCGTAAGTCAGGACATCATCAACGGTATCTTCAGCTAGAGAAATGCCTTCTGATTTCGCTTTCTCTAAAAGGTCCGTAGTCAGCGTATCCATTTCTGACTTAAGCAAGTCAGCAGGGCGACAAGTAATTGGCTCTGCACCATCCAGAACTTTTGCTTGCAGTTCAGCATCTACTTCCGCAGGTGCTTGGCCGTATTCGCCTTTCAGCAGACCTGCCGTCTCTTTAGTGATGCTCTTATAGCGCTCACCCGTTAGGACGTTAATAACCGCTTGAGTACCGACAATTTGAGAAGTTGGTGTTACCAAAGGAATGTAACCAAGCTCTTTACGTACGCGTGGGATCTCTTCAAGAACCTCGTCCATACGATCGGCTGCGCCTTGTTCTTTCAGCTGGCCTTCCATGTTAGTCAACATGCCGCCAGGAACCTGAGCAATCAAAATGCGAGAATCGACGCCTTTTAGCTGGCCTTCCCATTTCGCGTACTTTTTACGTACATCGCGGAAGTAAGATGCGATTGGTTCAATTTGGTCAAGCTTAAGGTTAGTGTCACGCTCTGTACCTTCTAACATCGCCACAACCGTTTCAGTTGGTGTGTGACCGTAAGTACAGCTCATTGAAGAGATAGCCGTGTCTAGGATATCGATGCCCGCCTCAACGGCTTTAACCGCTGTTGCTGTCGATAGACCGGTTGTCGCGTGGCTATGTAGCGCTAGAGGAACATCACACGATGCTTTGATGCGTGTAATTAACTCTTCCGCTTCATAAGGCTTTAATAAACCTGACATATCTTTGATACATAGTGAATGACAACCTAGGTCTTCTAGACGCTTAGCCAGATCAACCCAAGTATCAGAGTTGTGAACCGGACTGGTTGTGTAAGACAAGGTACCTTGAGCGTGGCCGCCAACATCAATCGTTGCTTTCACCGCTTTTTCAAAGTTACGTACGTCATTCATCGCATCAAAAATACGGAATACGTCCATGCCATTCTTATGGGCACGTTCAACAAATTTTTCTACTACGTCATCCGCGTAGTGACGGTAACCCAACAGGTTTTGACCACGCAGTAGCATCTGCATTGGTGTATTTGGCATCGCTTTTTTCAGTTCACGCAGACGCTCCCATGGATCCTCTCCAAGAAAACGGATACACGAATCAAACGTCGCGCCGCCCCAAGTCTCTAGAGACCAGTAACCGACTTTATCCAGTTCTGCCGCAATTGGCAGCATATCTTCGATACGCATACGAGTAGCAAATAGTGACTGGTGCGCGTCACGAAGTACCACATCTGTGATAGCTAGTGGTTTAGACATGCTCATAAACTCCTTTTTAATCCTTTAAATGCTACTTAGCAGTAGACGCACGGTATTGATGAACCGCGGCCGAAATTGCTGCCACTACCTGTGGACTAACAGCTGAAGGGTTTGATTGTGATTTTTGAATTTTTTTAGGTGCTGCGATCGGTTCAGGTACTTCTTCTGGTACCAGTTTTGACATCAACCGAACGAGGTAAACTAGAATAGTTAGAAAAATAAAGACAACGGACATTCCCGTTATCATTAGAGTCGCCGCATCTCCTAGCAGGCTTCCAATATTAGTCATGTTGCTTCCTTTCTTCGTCATCCTGACATATGTACAGGATTTCAGCGAATAGTGATCCCGACCCTTGGATTATCTCGATTGGTAAAACTTTGTCAATTTTGTTTAAGGTTCTGTTACGGATAACGCACACATAAGGTTAATTATTCGCCTATCAGATCACATAAATCTGTCAAATGAGTCATTTTTAGATATTTAAACTGTGACTTAAACGGGGCTTTTCTGAGAAATGATATGAGAAAGGTGGAATAACAAAGAAGCATTCAAGAAGTACTTAAAATACAACAAGTTAAATTTTAAGTAAATTTAACATTTAATCAACATTTATGTGGCAGACATAAAAAAAGCCTCGTATAAACGAGGCTTTTTTTAATAATGTGGCGCGCTCTGGAGGATTCGAACCTCCGACCGCCTGGTTCGTAGCCAGGTACTCTATCCAGCTGAGCTAAGAGCGCACGGCTTTAATATCAATTCATTGTTACTAACAACTTATCAATATAAGGATTTCATTCTAATAAGAAAGAAGCCCTAAATAGTGGCGCGTCCTGGAGGATTCGAACCTCCGACCGCCTGGTTCGTAGCCAGGTACTCTATCCAGCTGAGCTAAGGACGCACGGTTTTAGTATCAACTTACTATTAAGCAATTCAATACAAGGATTTCATTCACATAAGAAAGAAGCCCTAAATAGTGGCGCGCTCTGGAGGATTCGAACCTCCGACCGCCTGGTTCGTAGCCAGGTACTCTATCCAGCTGAGCTAAGAGCGCACGGTTTTAGTATCAACTTAAGCCAATACAAGGATTTCTATTCTCGTAAGAGAGAATCCCTAAATAGTGGCGCGTCCTGGAGGATTCGAACCTCCGACCGCCTGGTTCGTAGCCAGGTACTCTATCCAGCTGAGCTAAGGACGCACGGTTTTAGTATCAAGTTGTTATTACACAATCAATACAAGGATTTCCTCTCATAAGAGGGAAGCCCTAAATAGTGGCGCGTCCTGGAGGATTCGAACCTCCGACCGCCTGGTTCGTAGCCAGGTACTCTATCCAGCTGAGCTAAGGACGCACGCTTTTGATATTAATTCTCGATAAACGATTTATCAATATCAGGATTCAAATTCATATAAGAACTAAACCCTAAATAGTGGCGCGCTCTGGAGGATTCGAACCTCCGACCGCCTGGTTCGTAGCCAGGTACTCTATCCAGCTGAGCTAAGAGCGCACGGTTTTAGTATCAACTTATAGCCAATACAAGGATTTTCATTCTCATAGAGAGGAAACCCTTAAATAGTGGCGCGTCCTGGAGGATTCGAACCTCCGACCGCCTGGTTCGTAGCCAGGTACTCTATCCAGCTGAGCTAAGGACGCACGGTGTTCATTCATTAAGAATGAAGTTGTGAAATATATCACATTCTTCTTGCTACGAAGAAAAAAAAAGGCCATCGGCCTGTAATGAATGGCGGTGAGGGAGGGATTCGAACCCTCGATGCAGCTACAAACCACATACTCCCTTAGCAGGGGAGCGCCTTCGGCCACTCGGCCACCTCACCTAATTCATTATTCTCACATCACTTACAAGTAAGAGAAGAGAGAATGGCGCGTCCTGGAGGATTCGAACCTCCGACCGCCTGGTTCGTAGCCAGGTACTCTATCCAGCTGAGCTAAGGACGCACATTTACATTGTCTAAATGGCTAATTCTAGACTCGCAAGAAATGGCGGTGAGGGAGGGATTCGAACCCTCGATGCAGCTACAAACCACATACTCCCTTAGCAGGGGAGCGCCTTCGGCCTCTCGGCCACCTCACCGTCTTGCGGAGGCACATATTACGTTTTACCGAAAATATGTCAAACACTTTATTGAAAAAAATTGGACAAAAACACTCAACCGTTTGCTATTTAATCAAAGCGCTTGCAAATTGAACTTATAAGATTCAAATCGTGCTTTTTCCCTTAAAAATTAAGGTGAAAGATTGGCAATAATAAACAGCCGAAAACAATTATCTATTTTCTTCAGCAGCAAGTGCTACCGCTGTTTGCACCTTACTACGGGATGCGTTTTTACGCTATAGGAGAAGCTAACAAATCTTGAGCTTTGCCAAACAAAATAGAAAGAAACAACATTGAACAACCGCAACTGTATTTCACAGTGTTATGGAGCATTCATTTCACCGAGTGAATACTGGCCAGTTATCTAAGCCATCTATATCTCAATGAACACTTCTGTTCTCCAAGATCAAAAAAGGCTAGCAACAATGCTAGCCTCTTCTCTACGCAAAAGTATTAGTAGTTGCCAGATGCAACGTTACCATTACCTTTTTCAGCTTGAATGCGCATGTAGATCTCTTCACGGTGAACAGATACTTCTTTAGGTGCGTTAACACCGATACGTACTTGGTTACCTTTTACGCCTAGTACAGTAACTGTTACTTCATCACCAATCATCAGTGTTTCGCCAACGCGGCGAGTCAAAATTAGCATTCTTTGCTCCTTGAGTAATCTCTAAATTTATCTAGCTACGAGAGCATTATCCAACAAAAGTTATATTTTCGTAAACTATCGATTGAGTTTATTTAACCAAAATGCACTTCTTTTTTAGGATAACCCTGTGTTTCACGCGCTACGATGTATGCATTGTGTAATATGTTAGCAGCCATATCGACTTGCGTTGGTGATATCACCAAAGTTAAAGACTGCTGCTGCAATAAGTGATGCTGTACATCAATTTCGCCTTCAGACAACAATCCATGTGAACTGACCACAATTTCTTGTGTTCGGCTTCCGACCACAGTTAACAAACTAACCTGTTCACTATTACGGATTTTCTCGTCAAAAACTAGTTTTAATTTGGCACTTATGTCTTGTTTAATAATGAGTGCTGCCCGTTCTGTTTCCTCGATCACACTACAGACTTCGATCCCTAACAGTTGGCAATGCGATATGAAAGATGGCAAATCCTCATTCAAACACTCGATACGTACCATGTCTCTTTGAATGGCGATGCCGGCAATATCATTCAAACACTGGTTGCCCGCAATCAATGTACCCTCGCCTGCTTCAAAGCTGGAAAGCACTCTTAATGGCACATTATGTTGCCATGCATACTGAACACACGGTAAATGCAGAACCTTTGCACCTCGGCGAGCCATCTCTTCCATCGACGGAAAGTCTAAGGTATCGAGCTTCTTCGAATGTTTGACAACCCTCGGGTCACAAGAGTACACACCATCAACATCGGTATAAATCTGGCACTCTTTCGCCTGCAGTGCGCCAGCTAATGCAACCGCAGTAGTATCTGAGCCGCCTCGGCCTAAAGTGGTAATGTCGCCTTTAGCATTCGTGCCTTGAAAGCCAGCGACAATGACAATCTGATTATCGTCTAACAAGGCTTGAATAGGAGCAGTATCAATACGCTCAATCGTCGCATTGTTATGATTAGAATCGGTGTGTATCTTGGCTTGATAGCCGGTCATCGATGTCGCTTCATAACCTAACTTGTGTAACGTCATTGCTAACAAAGCCATGGAAACTTGCTCTCCAGCCGTTAACAGCACATCCAATTCTCTAGCGTTGGGGACGCTATCAACTTGTGTGGCTAAGTTAACCAACCGATTTGTTTCACCTGACATAGCAGAAACGACAACCACGATCTGGTTCCCTTCATTTTTCGCTTCAATGATTTTCTCTGCTACATGATGGATTCGTTCTATTGAACCCACCGACGTTCCACCAAATTTCTGCACGATAAGAGGCATTTTCACCCGTCCTCACCTTCCCAAGACCAATGTCTATATATGACAAAAAAACACATACTCCGCGTCATGGCGAAGCAATAAAAAATGAACCAAGGAGTCTAACGTAACCATTAAACTTCGTGGTTAATCTCAATCAAACCTGATTTACACACTTCCGATAGACAAAATAAAAGATGCCCAATCATCTGATTGGGCATCTTTGTATCAATTACTTAAGCTTAAAGACGTTCTTCTAGCCAAGTGCGTACAGATTTAAGCGCTTCAGGTAGTGCTTCAACGTCAGTACCACCCGCTTGAGCCATATCTGGACGACCGCCGCCTTTACCGCCAACTTGCTCAGCAACCATCTTAACTAGGTCGCCCGCTTTAACTTTGCCGATAAGGTCTTTAGTTACGCCAGCAATCAGGCCAACTTTACCGTCTGCTACGTTAGCAATCAGGATGATGCCGCTACCCACTTGGTTTTTAGCGTTATCAACCATAGTACGTAGGTTCTTGTTGTCTGCGCCTTCAATTGCAGCAACCAGTACTTTAGTACCTGAGATTTCTTCCACTTTACCCATGATGTTTGCGCCTTCAGCTGCAGCCATCTTTTCTTTAAGCAGTTGGATTTCTTTCTCTAGAAATTTCGCTTTCTTAGCTGACTCAGCTAGTTTCTCTTCGTAAGCGTTAGCTTGAGCTTCTACAGCATCTAGAGCCGCTTCGCCTGTTACCGCTTCGATACGACGGATACCAGCAGCGATACCACCTTCAGAAGTGATCTTGAACAGACCGATATCACCCGTGTTGCTTGCGTGGATACCACCACAAAGCTCAGTAGAGAAATCGCCCATAGACAGAACGCGAACTTCATCATCGTACTTCTCGCCAAACAGTGCCATTGCACCTTTTTCTTTCGCTGACTCGATGTCCATGATGTTGGTTTCAATCACGTGGTTCTTACGAACTTGTGCGTTAACCAAGCGCTCCACTTCTTTAATCTGTGCAGGTGTTACCGCTTCAAGATTAGAGAAGTCAAAACGTAGATTATCAGGCTTAACCAAAGAACCTTTCTGAGCAACGTGCTCACCTAGAACTTCACGCAGTGCAGAGTGCAGTAAGTGCGTTGCAGAGTGGTTTAGTGAGATAGCAGCACGACGCTCAGCGTCAACTGTTGCTTCTACTTTGTCGCCTTTAGCAAATACACCTTCAACTAACTCACCGTGGTGCGCAAATGCGTTACCTAGCTTCTGAGTGTCTTGTACTTTGAACAGACCCGATACTGTTTTTAGCGTACCAGCATCACCACATTGACCGCCTGACTCAGCGTAGAATGGTGTCTCTTCAAGGATAATGATGGCTTTGTCGCCCGCTGATAGTGAAGATACTTCTTCGCCGTCAACGAATAGCGCAGAGATTTCACCTGAACCTTCAGTACCTGTGTAACCACAGAACTCAGTGTTGGTGTCTACTTTGATCGTCGCGTTGTAATCCGTGCCGAATTGGCCAGCTTCGCGTGCACGTTGACGCTGTGCTTCCATCGCCTTCTCAAAGCCTTCTTCATCGATAGTAAAGTCGCGTTCGCGAGCTACATCGTTAGTAAGGTCAGCTGGGAAGCCGTATGTGTCGTAAAGTTTGAAAACTGTTTCGCCGTCAAGCTCTTTGCCTTCAAGTGCATCTAGTGCGTCATTAAGAATAACCATGCCGCGCTCTAGAGTACGACCGAAGTTCTCTTCTTCAATGCGCAGTACTTTTTCAACAAGCTCTTGTTGCTTCTTCAGCTCATCTGCTGCAGAACCCATCACTTCAGCCAGTACACCCACAAGTTTGTGGAAGAATACGCCTTGTGCACCTAGCTTGTTACCGTGACGAACAGCACGACGAATAATACGACGTAGAACGTAGCCACGACCTTCGTTTGAAGGCATAACGCCATCAGCGATTAGGAATGAACAAGAACGGATGTGGTCAGCAATAACGCGTAGCGATTGGTTAGATAGGTCGTCATGACCAACAACTTCAGCTGTCGCTTTGATTAGCTTTTGGAATACATCAATTTCGTAGTTAGAGTGAACGCCCTGCATGATTGCAGAGATACGCTCAATACCCATGCCTGTATCTACAGCAGGCTTAGGTAGCGGTTCCATTGTGCCGTCAGCGTGACGGTTGAACTGCATGAATACGTTGTTCCAGATCTCGATGAAACGGTCACCATCTTCTTCAGGTGTACCAGGACGGCCGCCCCAGATGTGCTCACCGTGATCGTAGAAGATTTCAGTACATGGACCACAAGGACCTGTGTCACCCATTGTCCAGAAGTTATCAGACTCGAACTGTTTACCGCCTTCTTTATCGCCGATGCGAACGATACGGTCAGCAGGTACACCTACTTTCTTGTTCCAGATATCGAATGCTTCATCATCTGTCTCGTATACCGTTACCAGTAGACGATCTTTTGGCAGTTGAAGAGTTTCAGTCAGGAATTCCCAAGCAAACGCAATCGCTTCTTCTTTGAAGTAATCACCAAAGCTGAAGTTACCTAGCATTTCGAAGAATGTGTGGTGACGAGCCGTGAAACCTACGTTTTCAAGGTCATTGTGTTTACCACCCGCACGTACACAACGCTGAGCCGTAGTTGCTCGTGTGTAGGCACGCTTTTCGGCGCCTAGGAAGCAATCTTTGAATTGGTTCATACCTGCGTTAGTAAATAGCAGGGTTGGATCGTTATGTGGAACTAACGATGAACTGTCTACGATTTGGTGTTCTTTGCTCTCAAAGAACTTAAGGAACGCGTTGCGAACCTCATCAGTGCTCATGTACATGCAGCTCTTCCTGAAAATAGTCGAGTTAGAATTTTGCCGTATTGTAGATCATGGTTAAGGCTTCGACTAGTTTTCTTGTAGAAAAGACACCCTTGGGCATGATTTTAGTTGTAAATCGATAAAATGGAGAATATTTCACTAGTTCAGGCAGTGGAAAAGCCGAACTCAATTGGCTATCTAGCGATTGAAGAAAGTCCATAAACTAAGAAGATCTAACTAAATGACACACAGAGCGAAACTGCCCCAATAAAAAAGCCCCGCATAAAAATGCGAGGCTTTAAATTTTTCAAAGCGAATGTTGTTTTCAAACATCCACTCCATAAAACGTTAGCTTATAGCTCTTCGTTTTCTTCTTCCTGTTCTACGTCTTTTTCTTCAAGAACAGCAGGAGTTAGTAGCAACTCGCGAAGTTTAGTGTCGATCTCAAGAGCAACTTCTGGGTTTTCACGTAGGTATTTACCAGCGTTAGCTTTACCTTGGCCGATCTTATCGCCCTTGTAGCTGTACCAAGCGCCCGCTTTTTCTACCAGCTTGTTCTTAACACCTAAATCGATAAGCTCACCTTCACGGTTGAAGCCTTTACCGTATAGGATCTGAGTTTCAGCTTGTTTAAACGGTGCAGCAATCTTGTTCTTAACAACCTTGATACGTGTTTCGTTACCAACAACCTCATCACCATCTTTGATCGCACCAGTACGGCGGATATCAAGACGAACAGATGCGTAGAACTTAAGAGCATTACCACCTGTTGTTGTTTCTGGGTTACCAAACATCACACCAATCTTCATACGGATTTGGTTGATGAAGATAGCCATACAGTTAGACTGCTTTAGGTTACCAGTTAGCTTACGCATCGCTTGAGAAAGCATACGAGCCTGAAGACCCATGTGGCTATCGCCCATTTCGCCTTCGATTTCTGCTTTTGGTGTTAGTGCTGCTACTGAGTCAATAACAAGTACATCGATTGCACCTGAACGAGCCAGTGCATCACAGATTTCTAGCGCTTGCTCACCCGTATCTGGTTGAGAAACAAGAAGCGCATCGATATCAACACCAAGCTTTTGAGCGTAGATAGGGTCTAGTGCGTGTTCCGCATCAACGAAAGCACACGTCTTGCCAACTTTTTGTGCTGCAGCAATAAGCTCAAGCGTTAGCGTTGTTTTACCTGATGATTCTGGACCGTAAACTTCTACGATACGTCCCATCGGTAGGCCACCAGCACCTAGTGCGATATCTAGAGATAGAGAACCAGTAGAAATAGTTTCTACGTCCATTGTGCGGTTATCACCAAGACGCATGATAGAACCTTTACCAAATTGCTTTTCAATCTGACCAAGGGCTGCGGCTAACGCTTTTTGTTTATTCTCGTCCATTTCTATCTCCACATAATCGGTTGTCTCAACAAGCGATCTAGAATCTATTTCTAACCCACATAGGGGTGACTAATTGGCTTTTATTATACTGTTGATTCATACAGTGTCTATACCTGTATGAAAATAATTTGTACAAATGTTACTTACCTTCCATTGATAGGTAATCATAAATAACTTGCAGGGCATGGTGCGTGGCTTGTTGGCGTACTTGTGATCTATCACCTGTAAATACATTCGTTTCCACTTTATCCCAGCCGTTTAAAGCCTTCCAAGCAAAACAGACGGTACCAACAGGCTTCTCTTCTGTGCCGCCGCCAGGGCCAGCAATACCACTGATCGACACAGAAATAGTGCCATTTGAATGTTGTAGTGCGCCCTTGACCATTTCTATCACCACAGGTTCACTCACCGCGCCGAACTCAACCAAGGTTTCAAGCTGAACCCCAATCATCTCTTGCTTAGCTTCATTACTGTAAGTAACAAAAGCACGATCAAACCATCCAGAGCTGCCCGCCACATCGGTAACCGCCGTTGCTACACCGCCGCCAGTACAAGATTCAGCGGTCACTAGCACTTGTTTATGTTTTGCCAGTAATGGTCCGAGTTTTTCACTAAGAGCTTGAGTCATCTGCATTATCAACTTCCCTTTATTTACTGTCATATCATTTGGATTCGCATCTTTTCGCATCAGCCGCTTTTCGCACGAAACGCTTTCACGTATCCTAAGCCGCAATAGAAATAAACGAAAGAAGTTAACTGTGAAAGCCGATCAAAAACATACTCCCATGATGCAGCAGTACCTAAAACTAAAAGCAGAAAACCCAGAAATTCTGCTGTTCTACCGCATGGGCGATTTCTACGAGCTTTTCTACGATGACGCTAAAAAAGCTTCTCAACTCCTCGATATTTCACTGACTAAGCGTGGTTCATCAAATGGTGAGCCAATCCCAATGGCCGGCGTCCCATACCATGCCGTTGAGGGGTATCTAGCTAAGTTAGTGCAACTCGGAGAATCCGTAGCAATTTGTGAACAGATTGGTAATCCAGCACTTTCAAAAGGCCCAGTCGAGCGAGCGGTTGTGCGTATCGTGACACCAGGTACCGTAACAGACGAAGCACTGCTTTCTGAACGCGTCGACAATTTGATTGCCGCTATCTACCACCACAATGGCAAGTTTGGTTACGCGACGCTAGACATTACCTCGGGCCGATTCCAACTGTGTGAACCAGAAACCGAAGAAGCAATGGCAGCAGAACTGCAGAGAACTTCTCCGCGTGAGTTGTTGTTCCCTGAAGATTTCGAACCCGTTGATTTAATGGCAAGCCGTACTGGCAATCGTCGTCGTCCGGTATGGGAGTTTGAACTAGATACCGCTAAGCAGCAGTTGAACCAACAATTTGGTACTCGCGACCTTGTGGGTTTTGGCGTTGAAGGCGCAAAACTTGGCTTATGTGCAGCTGGCTGTCTTATTCAGTATGTGAAAGATACCCAACGTACTGCGCTTCCGCATATTCGCTCACTGACAATGGACAAGCAAGATCACTCAGTGATCCTCGATGCTGCAACGCGCCGTAACCTAGAGATCACACAAAACCTTGCCGGTGGAACCGACAACACCCTTGCTGAAGTGCTGGACCACACTGCAACCGCAATGGGTAGTCGTATGCTTAAGCGTTGGTTACATCAACCAATGCGTAATATCTCTGCACTCGATCAGCGCCTAGACGCGATTGGTGAAATGAAAGATTTGGCTCTATTTACTGAGCTGCAGCCAACCCTGAAACAGATCGGCGATATTGAGCGAATCTTAGCTCGCTTAGCACTTCGCTCGGCCCGCCCTCGTGATATGGCGCGACTTCGTCAAGCAATGGAATACCTACCAGAGCTTGCTGAAACACTGACTCAGCTTAAGCACCCATACCTAACTCAACTTGCTCAGTACGCATCTCCTTTGGATGAGGTTTCAGAACTGCTTGAACGTGCAATCAAAGAGAACCCGCCCGTGGTTATCCGTGACGGCGGTGTGATTGCAGAAGGCTACAACGCCGAGCTAGATGAATGGCGTGACCTTGCAGCGGGTGCAACCGAGTTTCTGGATAAGCTTGAGCAAGAAGAGCGTGAACGTCACGGTATCGACACGCTAAAAGTTGGCTACAACAACGTACACGGTTTCTTTATTCAGGTAAGCCGCGGGCAAAGCCACCTTGTACCGCTACACTATGTACGTCGTCAAACGCTGAAGAATGCTGAACGTTACATTATTCCAGAACTGAAAGAGCACGAAGACAAAGTCCTTAACTCTAAATCGAAGGCTTTGGCGATCGAGAAGCAGTTGTGGGAAGAGTTGTTTGATTTACTACTGCCATATCTAGAACGACTACAGAACATCGCATCTTCAGTATCTCAACTTGATGTACTGCAGAACTTAGCTGAGCGCGCAGATACGCTGGATTACTGCCGTCCAACCATGACAGAAGCGGCAGGTGTACAGATCCAAGCGGGTCGTCACCCAGTGGTTGAGCAAGTGATGGACGAACCTTTCATCGCCAACCCTATCGACCTAAACGACAAGCGTAAAATGCTGATCATCACAGGTCCAAACATGGGTGGTAAATCGACTTACATGCGCCAAACTGCACTTATCGCATTGATGGCCCATATCGGTTGTTATGTGCCAGCAGAAAGCGCGACTATTGGCTCTATCGACCGTATCTTTACTCGTATTGGCGCGTCGGATGATCTGGCTTCTGGCCGTTCAACTTTCATGGTTGAGATGACAGAGACCGCTAATATTCTGCACAACGCGACACCAAATAGCCTTGTGTTAATGGACGAAATTGGCCGTGGTACCAGTACTTATGATGGTTTGTCATTGGCTTGGGCAAGCGCGGAATGGCTAGCGAATCAAATCAATGCGATGACACTGTTTGCAACGCACTATTTTGAGCTAACTGAACTGCCAAACCAGCTTCCAACGCTGGCCAACGTCCACTTGGACGCGGTTGAACACGGCGACAGCATTGCTTTTATGCATGCGGTTCAAGAAGGTGCGGCAAGTAAATCTTACGGCCTAGCGGTTGCAGGGTTGGCCGGTGTACCAAAAGCCGTGATCAAGAACGCTCGCGCGAAGCTAACACAACTCGAGGCATTGAGTATTGAGTCTCCGACATCGAAGCCAAGTGGTGTTGATATCGCGAACCAACTGAGCCTGATCCCTGAGCCGAGTGAAGTGGAGCAAGCACTAGCGAATGTTGATCCTGATGATCTAACACCTCGCCAAGCATTAGAAGAACTCTACCGCTTGAAGAAGCTTCTCTAACTTAAGAAGCACTCTAGTTTAAATAGCACTCTAGTTTAAATAACCAAGCGCTGTGGGTTTCTAACTGAAGTCAAAATTAAGCCAGAAGCTAAAACTAAAAAACGCTGACATGAGGTCAGCGTTTTTTATATCGATATCGTGGAATATCGTTTAGTCGTTTTCAACGTTGAACAAGTTTTCCATGTTCAGACCCTGTTTGATCAGAATCTCACGTAGACGGCGAAGACCTTCAACTTGGATTTGACGAACTCGCTCACGAGTCAGGCTGATTTCACGGCCAACTTCTTCTAGCGTTGACGGTTCATAGCCTAGTAGTCCAAATCGACGTGCAAGCACCTCTTTCTGCTTCGGATTCAGTTCATCAAGCCAGAAGATCAGTGAGTTCTTGATATCGCTATCTTGAGTTGAAACCTCAGGATCTGAATTGTTGATGTCTGGAATAATATCCAACAGTGCTTTCTCACCATCACCACCAATTGGCGTATCAACAGAGCTCACTCGTTCGTTTAGACGAAGCATCTTGCTCACATCACCAACTGGCTTATCTAGCTTAGAAGCGATCTCTTCAGCTGTTGGTTCGTGGTCAAGCTTTTGTGATAGTTCTCTTGCCGTACGTAGGTAGATGTTCAGCTCTTTCACAACATGGATTGGCAAACGGATAGTGCGAGTCTGATTCATCAACGCACGTTCAATGGTTTGACGAATCCACCATGTTGCGTAAGTTGAGAAGCGGAAGCCACGCTCTGGGTCAAACTTCTCTACGGCGCGAATCAAGCCTAGGTTGCCTTCTTCGATTAGATCGAGAAGTGCCAAGCCACGGTTGCTATAACGACGAGAAATTTTTACCACCAAACGCAGGTTACTTTCGATCATGCGTTTACGTGCTGCTTCATCACCGCGTAGAGCTCGACGTGCGTAAAGCACTTCTTCTTCTGCGGTTAGTAGTGGTGAGAAACCGATTTCGCCTAGATACAGTTGAGTGGCATCTAAGCTTTTAGACGTAACTTCAACTTCTTCTTTCGCTTCGGTTTTCTTAGTGACTGTTCGTTTTGCTTTTCCAAGAGCTTCCGGTTCCGTGGTTGCTTGGTCAAGATCGAACTCTTCTTTGGTTACTGCATTGCTTATACTCATAACGCCTCCCCCTGGCGAAATTAGCATGACATTACAACTTCATATGTCGCTAAATGACTGTGTCACTCCATACAATACGTAATTTTGCATACTGTATTTAAGGCAAATATCGTTTTGGATTAACTGATTTACCTTGGTAACGAATCTCAAAGTGCAGCCTAACACTGCTGGCTCCAGAGCTTCCCATTGTTGCAATCTTCTGCCCTGGTTTCACACTTTGCCCTTCAGATACTAATAGTCGGTCGTTATGCGCGTATGCACTTAAGTAATTATCATTGTGCTTCACAATCACTAGATTGCCGTAGCCTCGTAGTGCATTACCCGAATAAACAACCGTTCCCCCTGCAGTAGATACTATTGGCTGACCTCGCTGTCCTGCTATGTCTATGCCTTTATTTCCTTGTTCGCCTACAGAGAAATTCTTGATTACTCTCCCTTTAGTTGGCCATAACCATTTGGATACTTTATCACTTGTTGGTTTGGTGGACGGTGTAACATTCTGTTTACCTTTAGAACCAACATACTCCTTTGATTTGGATTGTTCAACCTTCTTTGGTGGATCTTTTTTCGCCACTTTGGTGGTAGTTTGAGCTGGGGCAGGTTTAGAGTTTTTGCTCGGTTGCGATGTGGTTTTAGGTTTACTTGCCGCAGATGACGTTGTCGATGCCGCGACAGGCGCAGCAACTGCTGCTGCCGCTACCGTTGATTTACCATACGCTGGCGCGTTGTAGCTAGGACGCCACAACTTAAGCTTCTGCCCTGGATGGATAGTATAAGGGGCAGACAATTTGTTGTAACTGACGAGGTCATTGACGTCTTTATTGGTCACATAAGCGATGAAATAAAGCGTATCGCCTTTTTTCACTTCATAGTAACTGCCGCGATAACTACCACGATCAATCGATGAGTATTTCTTGTTAAGGCTTGAAACGGGCGCAGGCGAATTCGCTGCACACCCAACAAGGGCACAGCTAAGCAGTAAAGTACTTCCTTTAAACAACTTCGAACGCATCGACTCTCTATCCACCTACACCATTAGTCTTGTTATTAAGCTAGTTCACCAGGAACAAGAGGTACAAATCTCACCATTTCGATAACACTCGACAAAAATTCATCGCCGTGACGAACGATCTTCAACAGTTGTTGTTCATCATCTCCAACCGGAATCAGTAAACGACCACCATCTTTCAACTGTTGCAGAAGCGCTTGAGGAATCGACTCTGCAGCAGCAGTAACAATAATCGCATCAAAAGGCGCCTTTGAAGACCACCCTTGCCAACCATCACCGTGCTTAGTTGAAATATTGTAGAAATCGAGTTGCTTCAACCTACGTTTAGCATCCCATTGTAACGACTTTATTCTTTCAACCGAATAAACATGATCAACAAGCTGAGCCAATACTGCGGTTTGGTAGCCAGAACCGGTACCGATCTCCAAAACGCGACTATCTTGTTGTAACTCAAGCAACTCTGTCATTTTAGCAACAATGTATGGTTGCGAGATGGTTTGCCCCTGTCCGATCGGCAGCGCATTATTATCATAAGCTTGATGGTACATCGCCTGTGATAAAAAGCTCTCTCTCGGCAGTTGGTAAATCGCATCAAGAACCTTTTGGTCTCGGATGCCATTTTCAATCAGAAAAGTAACTAAGCGCTCGGCTTGTGGATTGCTCACTTACTTCTCCCCTAACCATGTTGTCATCGCACCTAACGACTCGTGCGCCGTCAGATCAACTTGTAACGGTGTTACCGATACAAAGCCATGTTCGATTGCGTAAAAATCGGTACCTTCGCCAGCATCTTGCTCTTTACCCGGAGGACCAAGCCAATAGATATCATGACCACGAGGGTCTTTTTGCTTAATCATATCTTCAGCATGGTGACGAGCACCTAAGCGCGTTACTTGAGTACCAGAGAGCTGCTCTAAAGCCAAATCAGGTACATTAACGTTTAACAGGCGATTAGTTGGGATTGGGTTTACTAAATGTTGTTCGACGATACGACGAGCAATCGCTGCCGCTGTCCTAAAATGTTTTTTACCCACCAATGAAAACGCCACCGATTGAACGCCTAAGAAGTGCCCTTCCATTGCGGCTGCGACTGTGCCTGAATAAAGCACATCGTCACCAAGGTTAGCACCGTGATTAATGCCCGTTAAAACCAGATCGGGCATATTGTTCTTGAGCAGTTCATTTAACGCGAAATGCACACAATCAGTCGGCGTGCCTTGTACCGAGTAGGTATTTTCTGCAATTTCTTGAACGCGCAAAGGTTGTTCTAAAGTTAATGAATTTGAAGCACCTGAGCGATTTCGGTCAGGTGCAACAATGATAACTTCAGCAAGATCACGTAATTCATTTGCTAGCTCATGAATACCTTGAGCATGCACACCATCATCGTTGCTGAGTAAAATCTTCATCTTGTATCCTTTCTTTTGTTCCAATGCCAAGTGACTAAATTCCAATATCAAGTGACTTAGCTCCAAGCAGAATCGTTATTGCTCGTAGCTTCTTTCTACGTGTACTTCTTCAACCAATTCGCGAACGATCGCTGTTGCGAAACAACCCGCATCAAGAGAGAACTTAAGCGTGACATTATCTTCGTTCACTTCCCAAGTTAAATCCGTTGGTTTCAGTGACGCTTCACGGCGATCATGGCGCATACGGTTACCACGAATCAGAGCCATTAGATCCGGTTCAGCATCAAGGTGTTTCTGTTCTAGAGCTTGAGACTCATCAGTCGTTGGCAAGGCATTATCGCCAGCCAAAGCAACGGTCATCAAAGCAGATCCGTTCGCGATGTCTTGGTTTACAGCTTCAATGTTGTCAGGCGTTACTGTTAATTGAGCGCCGTCTTTCACCACGATATCGCCAACCAATGCTGATGAAAACGCATCTTGCTCAATACGATCTGAAAGGATTAGGTTGTAAATCCACGAGCGCGCAGCAGAAAGGTACAAGCTGCGTTTATTCTGGTTACGAGTACGAACGTTATCGCGGCCCCAACGACGAGCTTCAGATAAGTTGTTACCTTCATTACCAAAACGCTGAGCACCAAAGTAGTTTGGCACGCCCACTTGAGCAACTTTTTCCAAGCGCTTTACCACATCTTCGCAATCCGTTACTTCAGACAAGGTCAACTCAAATTGGTTGCCAACTAAATCGCCCGGACGTAACTTTTTGTTGTGACGTGCTGTCGCTAGGATTTCGATGCTTGGGTATTGTGCTAAGAACGCTGAAAAGTCAGGCTCACCTTTCGGTAGGTGGACGCTCAACCATTGCTCTGTCACAGCGTGACGGTCTTTCAAACCCGCCCAACTCACGTCTTTCGACTTAACACCGCAAGCTTTAGCCAGCTCATTCGCCACGAAGCTCGTGTTCTCACCCGTTTTACGGATGCGAACCATGAGATGCTCGCCTTCGCCAGTAAATTCAAAACCCAAGTCTTCATTAACGACAAAGTGTTCGGCTTTTGCTTTTAGTTTTGCTTTCGCAGTTGGTTTACCGTTTAGATAAGCCAATGAAGATAAAATATCTGACATGCTGTTCTTTTCGTGTTGGTGCTTACGCACTTTTGGTAATTAGGACCACCGCTTCACATGCGATGCCCTCTTTGCGACCGGTAAAACCTAAACGCTCTGTAGTCGTGGCTTTTACGTTTACCTTACTAATGCTGGTTTCTAAATCTTGTGCAATAGCTTGGCACATAGATTCTATATGAGGCGCCATTTTTGGTGCTTGCGCCATGATAGTAATATCGGCATTACCAATCACGTAGCCTTGTTCTTTTACTCGACGATAAACATCTTTCAATAGCTCACGGCTGTCTGCACCTTTCCACTCATCATCAGTATCTGGGAAATGACGACCAATATCACCCGCAGCAATCGCACCTAATAGAGCGTCACATAACGCATGCAGGGCAACATCACCGTCTGAGTGTGCAATAAGACCTTGTTCATAAGGGACGCTCACGCCACCAATAATTACCGGGCCTTCACCACCAAACTTATGTACATCAAAGCCATGGCCAATACGAATCATCATTATTCCTTATTCTGACTTAAATAGAACTCAGCAAGCGCTAAATCTTCTGGCTGAGTAATCTTAAAATTATCTGAACGCCCAGCGATTAAAGCGGGCGATAAACCTTTCCACTCAAAGGCTGAAGCTTCATCGGTAATCGAAACACCTTGTTGAAGCGCCTCACTTAATGCATTCCACAGAGGCTCTGCTTTAAACATTTGCGGTGTCAGTGCGTGCCATAAATCGGCTCGTTCAACGGTATGCTCAATCTGCCCTTGGGCACCTCGCTTCATCGTGTCACGAACAGGAGCGGCCAAAATAGCCCCGACATCATGGCTCATCGCACCTGAGATCAACTTATCGATATCACCCAACTGAACACAAGGCCTTGCAGCATCGTGCACCATCACCCAATCACCGAGCTGTTGCTCTGCGATGTAATCTAAAGCAGAGAGCACGGAGTCCGCTCTTTCGCTTCCACCAGGGACTCTGATCACTTGTGGGTTCTGATTAAGGGCAAGCTCTGGGTAGTATGGGTCATCATCGCTAATCGCGACGACAATTTGAGAGACTTGTGGGTGAGACAATAATTTCTCAACCGTGTGTTCTAAAATCGTTGTGCCGTTAATCTTAAGATATTGCTTAGGACGGTCGGCCTGCATTCGGCTACCGACGCCCGCCGCAGGTACAACGGCAATCACGCTTTGAAGTTGAGTCGACATTAATGGGATTCCTCACCAATGATGCGATAAAACGTTTCGCCTTCTTTTACCATTCCAAGCTCATGACGAGCACGCTCTTCTATCGCGTCTAAGCCTTGGCGTAGATCGTCGATTTCGGCAAACATCTCGGCATTACGAACATGCAGCTTTTCGTTTACTTGTTGCTGAACTTGGATTTCGTTGTTCACACCGTAGTAATCAGAGATACCATTTTTACCGAGCCACAGTGTGTGTTGTAGCCAGCCAAACACTATGAGCAGTACTAAAGCAAAAATTCGCATAACACCTTTCGCCGGTTGAAAAAGAAGGAACTAGAATAAGGCACATATATACCATAATGAGCTTATTGGTGCGAGATATGTGGTGTAAGGGAATCAATAAGTAGGAGAATTATTGTTGTTCGAAACCTGTAATAAGATTCTCAACACCCTCCTCCATCAATCTCGATAATGGCGAACAAACGACTGCAGACGAAAGCACCGAAGACAGAGTGCCTTTCCTAAGACTCGTGATCCGTCATTCCCAAGAAGGAGGAACGACTGAGTTGGGAATCTATCGAGGCAAACGCAAATAAGAGATCCCCCGATTCCTTCCTTCGTCAGTCTAGGGAATTACGAACTTTAGATGTAACAAGAACGAGCTTTAGAACCTAGAGCTCCTTTCCACCACTTTCTACAGGCAAAAAAAACGCCCTACCGAAGTAGAGCGCTTTCAAAAGCTTTAAGCTAATAATTCGCTAGGAATTATTGACCTTTAACTTCTTTAAGACCGTTGTAAGGAGCTTTAGAACCTAGAGCCTCTTCGATACGGATAAGTTGGTTGTACTTAGCAACACGGTCAGAACGGCTCATAGAACCAGTTTTGATTTGACCTGCAGCTGTACCTACCGCTAGATCAGCGATAGTTGCATCTTCAGTTTCGCCAGAACGGTGAGAGATTACTGCAGTGTAGCCAGCGTCTTTAGCCATCTTGATAGCAGCTAGAGTCTCTGTTAGAGAACCGATTTGGTTGAACTTGATAAGGATAGAGTTAGCTACGCCTTTCTCGATACCTTCAGCAAGAATCTTAGTGTTTGTAACGAACAGATCGTCACCAACGATTTGAAGTTTGTTGCCTAGAAGTTCAGTTTGGTGCTTGAAGCCATCCCAATCTGACTCGTCAAGACCGTCTTCGATAGAAACGATTGGGAAGTTGTTCGCTAGCTCAGCTAGGTAGTGGTTGAACTCTTCAGAAGTGAAAGTTTTACCTTCGCCCTTCATGTTGTAGATGCCAGCTTCTTTGTCGAAGAACTCAGATGCTGCACAGTCCATAGCAAGAGTAACGTCTTTACCTAGTTCGTAACCAGCAGCTGCAACAGCTTCTGCGATAACTTCTAGAGCTTCAGCGTTAGACTTAAGGTTAGGAGCGAAACCACCTTCATCACCAACTGCAGTGCTGTAGCCTTTAGACTTAAGAACTTTAGCTAGGTTGTGGAATACTTCAGCGCCGATACGTAGACCTTCTTTAAGAGTTTTAGCGCCAACTGGTTGGATCATGAACTCTTGGATGTCAACGTTGTTATCTGCGTGCTCACCACCGTTGATGATGTTCATCATTGGTAGAGGCATAGAGAACTGACCAGCAGTACCGTTTAGCTCAGCGATGTGCTCGTATAGAGGCATGCCTTTCGCAGCAGCAGCAGCTTTTGCGTTAGCTAGAGATACAGCTAGGATAGCGTTCGCGCCGAACTTAGACTTGTTATCAGTACCGTCTAGGTCAAGCATGATTTGGTCAACGTCAGCTTGTGCTTTAGCGTCAGTACCAACTAGAGCTTCAGCGATTGGGCCGTTTACAGCTTCAATAGCTTTAAGAACACCTTTACCTAGGAAACGTGATTTGTCGCCGTCACGTAGCTCAAGAGCTTCGCGAGAACCAGTAGATGCGCCCGATGGAGCAGCAGCCATACCTACGAAACCGCCTTCTAGGTGTACTTCAGCTTCTACAGTTGGGTTACCACGTGAATCGATGATTTCACGACCTAGAACTTTAACGATCTTAGACATTGAATGTTTCCTTCTCGTTGAATATATAAATGTCAAATTTAAAGGTAGCAGCACAACTTACGCAGCTACCTGTATTCCTTTTTACTTTTCTAACTCGCCGCGCTGGAACTCACCAGCCGCTTTAACGAAACCTGCAAACAATGGGTGACCATCGCGAGGTGTTGAAGTGAACTCTGGGTGGAATTGAGCAGCAACGAACCATGGGTGGTTCGGGTTCTCGATAACTTCAACCAGTTTCTTGTCCGCAGATAGACCCGATACTTTTAGGCCCGCTTTTTCGATTTGTGGACGAAGATTGTTGTTCACTTCGTAACGGTGACGGTGACGTTCATGGATCGTCGCGCTACCGTATAATTCGTATGCTTTAGTCCCTTTCGCTAGGTGACAAAGCTGTGAACCAAGACGCATCGTGCCGCCTAGGTCAGATGATTCTGTACGCTCTTCAACTTTACCTTCGCCATCAGTCCACTCAGTGATAAGACCAACAACTGGGTACTTAGTTTCAGTACAGAATTCAGAAGAGTGCGCCCCTTCCATTTTAGCAACGTTACGAGCGTACTCGATAAGCGCTACTTGCATACCCAGACAGATACCTAAGTACGGTACTTTGTTTTCACGAGCGTATTGAGCAGCAAGAATCTTACCTTCAACACCACGATCACCAAAACCACCAGGAACTAGGATTGCATCTAGGCCTTCTAAAACTTCTACGCCACGAGACTCAACGTCTTGTGAATCTACGTATTTAATATTAACGCTTAGGCGGTTTTTCAAGCCTGCGTGTTTTAGCGCTTCATTTACTGATTTGTATGCGTCTGGTAGTTCAATGTACTTACCAACCATACCAATCGTCACTTCACCCGTTGGGTTAGCTTCTTCGTAAATTACTTGTTCCCATTCAGACAGATCTGCTTCTGGAGCTGTGATGCCGAAACGCTTACATACAAGTTCATCAGTGCCTTGAGCTTTAATAAGCTGAGGGATCTTGTAGATAGAGTCAACATCGCGCATAGAAATAACTGCATTTTCTTGCACATTACAGAACAGAGCAATTTTCTTACGCTCGTTCGAAGGAATGTTGCGGTCTGAACGACAAACTAGGATGTCTGGCTGAATACCAATAGACAGTAGCTCTTTTACAGAGTGTTGCGTTGGCTTAGTTTTCACTTCGCCCGCAGCTGCTAGGTATGGCACTAGAGTAAGGTGCATGAACATTGCGCGTTCACGGCCTAGTTCTACTGCTAGCTGACGAATCGCTTCCATGAATGGTAGAGATTCGATATCACCAACCGTACCACCAACTTCAACGATCGCGATATCGTGGCCAGCTGCGCCAGAAATAACACGCTCTTTGATAGAGTTAGTGATGTGTGGGATAACCTGAATTGTTGCACCTAGGTAATCACCGCGACGCTCTTTTGCTAGTACGTCTGAGTAAACACGACCTGCAGTGAAGTTGTTACGCTTAGTCATCTTGGTGCGAATGAATCGCTCATAGTGACCAAGGTCAAGGTCTGTTTCAGCGCCATCTTCCGTAACGAACACTTCACCGTGCTGAGTCGGGCTCATAGTGCCTGGATCAACGTTGATGTAAGGGTCAAGCTTCATCATAGTCACTTTAAGACCACGAGCTTCTAAAATAGCCGCAAGAGATGCTGCAGCAATACCTTTACCTAGAGAGGATACAACCCCGCCAGTAACAAAAATGTAATTTGTCGTCATGTTTAACCTGAAATTGGTTGAATGAGGGAAATGGACTACTTCTGGACGGGATGAAAATATACCAGAAGCCCCTTATCGCCACAACGTGAAATCTATCACACTGCTATTTTTTATTTTTTGCTTCAAATCAATTCATGATAAAAGCTTTGGTTATCTTTTCTCCGCCACTTTGACTTCATCCCACATGGAATCAAGCTGTTGTAGTGAAAAATCGGTCAAATTTTTATCTTGCTGACGAACTTTTTGTTCCACCCCTTTAAAGCGACGTGAAAACTTCAGATTGGCTTTGTTCAGCGCCGTTTCTGGATTTTTACCTAAATGTCGCACCAAATTGACCGTCGCAAACAGCAAATCACCCAACTCTTCTTCAACCAAATCTTCGTTAGGTGTGACTTGAAGCGCCTCTTCCAGCACCTCGTCAACTTCCTCTAAAACCTTATCCGCTACTGGGCCAATTGAGTCCCAGTCAAAGCCAAATTTCGCGACCTGCTTTTGAATCTTTGTAGCACGCGAAAGCGCAGGTAGAGAGTTTGGTATTGAGTCTAGAATACTTTCTTGAGTTTTGCCTGCTTGTGCTTTTTCTTTGGCTTTTTCCGCTTCCCAGTTAGCATTGATTTCTTCATCACTGGCAAACTCGGTATCAGAGAACACATGCGGGTGACGTCGTGTTAACTTCTCATTAATGCCGTCAACCACATCAGAGAACTCAAAAAGCCCCTGCTCTTTCGCTAACTGACTATAGAAGATCACCTGAAACAGCAAGTCACCCAACTCTTCTTGTAGGTTCGGCCAATCTTTGTTGTGAATCGCATCCACTACTTCGTAGGTCTCTTCGATAGTATGCGGGACAATTGTTTCAAAATTTTGTTTTAAATCCCAAGGACAGCCACCTTCTGGATCGCGCAGCTTAGCCATGATCTGTTCAAGTTGTTCAATCGGGTGATTCATCGTTTTCTTCCTATAACTGTCTTTGATTTTTAAATTTATAACGTCTTCTAAAACTAAAAAAGGTGAGCAGCCAAAACCACTCACCTTTCTATTTTTCTTGTTAAACCAACGCGTCATTCAATGCATTGTTCGGTTTTTACTAAGTAATTGGTTCTTCTAACAAGGCAACAAACTTACGAGACTTCTGAGCATAGCTTGCCTATGTGATGAAGCGAGTATAGTGCAGTTAACACGGTTAGAAAGCCAAGTACGACGTAAAAACTAGCCTAGTCTTTTGACGCTCATTACATCTTTGATCTGCTCGACTCGACTTGTCACTCGACTCAGAATCTCAATGTTGGTCACTTCTAAATCGAAATCCATTACCGATAACTGACGTTTGTAGTCGATACGGCTCTTCATTGTCGTCACGCTGATCTTCTCGTTCGAGAACAGTGAGGTGATGTCTTTCAGCAAACCATTACGCTCTAGTGCCTCAACACGCAGCGTTAGGATGTAAGAACCGACAAAACCATTACCCCAAACGGTATCAATGATACGTTCTGGTGCATGTAGACTTAGCTCACTTAGCTGTTCGCAATCGCTACGGTGAACTGAAATACCACGACCTTGAGTGATGTAACCTTTAATCGTATCGCCTGGGATTGGCTGACAACAACGAGCAAGGTGGGTCATTAGGTTATCAACACCTTCAACGACTACGGCATCTTTCTTAGGACGACTCTGTTGTGCAGGCTTGTTTTCCGACTCAAGCAATTTCTCTAGCGCTTTCTTGTCTTCTTCTTCGGCTGTTGGCTTATTCACCAGCGCATTGATGTGATTAACCACTTGGTTAATGCGCAAGTCGCCACTACCGATACCGGCATAAAGCTCATCTGGCGTGTTCACATTAAAGCGTCTTAGCGCGTATTGATCGGCATCTTTTAGAGTTGCACCAACCTTCGCTAATTCAACCTCAAGAATGTCACGACCCGCTTCTAGGTTCTTCTCACGACTTTGCGCGCGGAACCATGCGTTGATTTTCGCACGAGCACGGCCAGAGTGAACGAAACCTGTGGTTGGGTTCAACCAATCACGAGATGGGTTCGGCTCTTTCTGGGTTATGATCTCGACTTGGTCGCCCATTGATAGTTTATGGGTGAACGGTACGATACGCCCTGCCACTTTGGCACCGATACAACGGTGTCCAACCATCGAGTGGATGTGATAAGCGAAGTCCAACGGAGTTGCTCCCATTGGCAAGTCGACCACATCACCACGCGGTGTAAACGCGTAGACGCGGTCATCGAATACTTGGCTACGGACTTCATCTAGCATCTCGCCAGAATCCGACATCTCTTCTTGCCAATCGATAAGCTTACGCAACCAGGTGATTTTCTCGTCGTAACCACTGCGGCCGCTTGAAGCACCTTCTTTGTACTTCCAGTGCGCCGCAACACCAAGTTCTGAGTCTTCGTGCATCTGCTTGGTACGGATCTGAATCTCAATAGTCTTGCCTTCAGGGCCAAGAACAACCGTGTGAATCGACTGGTAACCATTTGGCTTAGGATTCGCCACATAGTCGTCAAATTCGCTTGGTAGGTGTTTGTATTTTGTATGAACGACACCTAAACCGGCATAACAGTCTTGAAGTTGGTCGGCGATGATACGCACAGCTCGAACATCAAAAAGCTCATCAAAGGCCAAGCCTTTCTTCTGCATTTTACGCCAGATGCTGTAGATGTGTTTTGGTCGACCGCTGACTTCAGCATTGATGCTTGAACGGTTCATTTCTGCCGTTAAGTCGTCAACGAAATCTGTGATGTATTGTTCACGTACGATACGACGCTCAGACAGCTGTTTTGCAATCTGCTTGTAGGTGTCTGGCTGCTGGTAGCGGAATGCGTAATCTTCGATTTCCCACTTAAGCTGACCAATACCTAAACGGTTCGCTAGCGGTGCATAGATGTTAGAACACTCTTTTGCTGCCGCACGGCGCACAGCATCAGGTGCCTTTTTCACCTCAATAAGGTTACAGATTCGCTCTGCTAGCTTGATGACTACGCAACGGAAGTCATCAACCATTGCTAATAGCATGCGACGAACGTTATCGACTTGACCCGAGGCAGCACTGCCTTCAAGGGTCACGTTAAGTTGACCCAAAGCCGCCATTTCTTCAACGCCATCAATCAACTTTACGGTTTCTTTGCCGTAGCTTTCTTCAAACGCTTCGCGCTCAAAAACGCCGCTAGAGACGACGGGGAAAAGTTGTGCAGCAATTAAAGTGGCACGGTCCATGGACAAGGTGACCAAGATTTCGATCATCTCGCGGCCACGCCAAAGCAAGAGCGATGCTTGCTCGTGATCTTTTAAAAGTTCTTCACAGTGACGATAAACTTTAATCAGTTTATTTGAGGTTTTTGCGTCTTGATTCAATGACGCAATCCAACTTTCTAGCTCAAACTGTTCGCTTGGGTTTAAATGTGCGCTTCGTACCGCAACCATCATGCCTTCCTAGTTATTCTGTTTATACCCAATTCAATATGACTAACTGGTTCCAAGTTAGTTCGACCATATTGATATCAGCGCAAGTTTCCCTGCGCCTTTGTGATTCATTTTGAAGCCTTGTTTAAGGGCCTCTAAGCCTTGATAAAGAGAGCCATTGATTCTAAATGACTGGTGTGTGGAAACATGTCCAACATACCAAGCTTGGCTAATTGATAGCCTTGTTTTTCTAAGCTCTCAGAATCTCTAGCTAGAGTAGCAGGATTACACGAAACATAAACCACACGCTTCGCTCCTAACGCTGAAATTTGATCAACGATCCCACTCGCTCCAGCCCTTGCAGGGTCGAGCAATACTTTATCGAATTTCTCTTTTGCCCAAGGCTGTGAAGATAAGTCTTCTTCAAGGTTCGCTTGGTAAAACTCGGTATTACTCAATTGGTTTAATTCTGCATTCGACGTGGCTTGTTGTACCATTTCATCAACACCTTCCACACCAACCACAAACGCCGATTGTTGTGCGATCGGCAGACTGAAGTTACCTAACCCACAAAACAGGTCAAGTACTCGCTCATCCGCTTTAGGTTCTAACCACTCAATAGCTTGAGCCACCATCTGTTGGTTTACCTTCTGGTTAACCTGAATAAAGTGGTTTGGTTCAAACGGCAATGTCACACCCGTTTCTTTATAAGCTGGCGCATCACCCACTAAGCGAAGCAATTTGTCGGTTTCTGGCATCGAGTACAGCGTCGCGCCTTCCCCTTTCGCTAACGCAATCAGCGCTTGCTCATCTTTTTCTACCAAAGGCTTAAGGTGACGCAGAACCATAACAGGGCCAGTATCGCCCAACACTAATTCAACGTGTCCTAAAGAGGTAAGGTTGCTGAAAGTGTTGAGTAAATTTTTCAGCTTTGGCAGCAATACATTCAGACGAGGATCAAGCACGGCACAGTCGGTGATGTTTTCGATCTGCTTACTCTGCTTCTTGCGGAAACCGAACTGAAGCTTCTGTGTTTTTTTGTCAACAAACAGGCTGATGCGCGCACGACGACGATAACCCGTTTCATCACCCACAATAGGTTGGGCAACTTCAGTCTTATCCGTCTTATATTGATTCATTAAGTGCGTGAGAGATTGCGCCTTGTGCTCAATCTGAGAGTCGTAACCAAGGTGCTGAAGATGGCAGCCACCACACTGACTAAAGTGTTTACAAAAAGGCTTTAAACGTTGCTCGCTCGGCTTCAATAATTTGATGAGTTTTGCGCGTGCAAATTTACTCTTACTCTCAGTAAGTTGAATAACCACCTGCTCACCGGGCAATGCGCCATCAATGAAAACAGGTTTGTTTTTCTGATAAGCGATGCCAGCGCCATTGTGATCCATTCGTTCAACTAAAACCGATTGATGCTTGGTCTCTAGTTGAGTTTTCTTTTTTGGTTGGAAAAAACGTGCCATTGCTTGTGCCTAATGTATCTTTTAATAAGTAATTGGTATCCAGGACTCACTATTCTGTCTTGGAATCATTGTCGAACGTCACGGCTTTGATTAAGCTTACCGTTCACTTAACCGCCATTGTGTGCGTTATTTTCCCATATCCAGACCTCGATGTAATTAAAGAACATGACCAGATATGGCTTAAGAGCCCGTGTAATTACCTTAACTCTAGCTCCAACCCTGATTATTGGGTTGCTATTGAGTGCATTTTTCTCATTTAACCGCTATCAAGACCTTGAGGGGCAAGTGGTTAACACTGGTACTAGCATCATTGAACCACTGGCGATTGCGAGTGAATCCGGCATGCAACTCGAAAGCCGAGAGTCTGTTCGTCAGCTAATTAGCTATGCGCATCGAAAGAATTCTAAGCTTGTGCGTAGTATCGCGGTGTTTGATGAACGTCACGAGTTGTTTGTAACATCAAACTTCCACCCTGATTTTGAAAGCCTGACCTATCCCAAAGATAAACCGATCCCGCATTTGAGTTCGTCGAACCTGCTCGATAATACGCTGATTCTTCGGACGCCGATTATTGCGGAAGGTCAGTACATCAACTCGGCCAATGGTCAATCTCAGGCCAACCAAGCGATTGGTTATATTGCGATTGAATTAGACCTTTCTTCACTTCGTTTGCAGCAATACCAAGAGGTGTTCTCTGCCTTCTTAGTTCTGATTCTTGGACTGGGTCTTTCTGGTGTTTTCGCTTTCCGTTTGATGCACGATGTGACTCAACCGATCACACATATGAAAAACATGGTCGACCGGATTCGTCGTGGTCACTTGGATGTCCGTATCGAAGGGAAAATGCACGGTGAGCTGGACTCGCTCAAAAATGGTATCAACGCGATGGCGGTGTCGCTGTCGGAATATCACGTAGAGATGCAACACAGTATCGACCAAGCAACCTCAGATCTGCGTGAAACCCTTGAGCAGCTAGAGATTCAGAACGTTGAGTTAGACATCGCGAAAAAACGCGCACAAGAAGCGGCACGTGTTAAGTCCGAGTTCTTGGCCAACATGTCTCACGAACTAAGAACACCACTAAATGGTGTGATTGGCTTTACTCGCCAGATGCTTAAGACTCACCTGTCGAACAGCCAAACCGATTACCTACAAACCATTGAACGCTCGGCAAATAACCTGCTTAGCATCATCAACGATATCTTGGACTTCTCGAAACTAGAAGCCGGCAAGCTAGCCCTAGAAAACATTCCATTTGAGTTCCAAGCGAGCCTTGAAGAGGTAGTGAACCTTCAAGCCACCAACGCCCATGAAAAAGGGTTAGAACTGACGCTTAAGATTGATCCGAAAGTGCCACCGGGCGTTGTTGGTGACCCACTGCGTATCCAGCAAATCCTAACCAACCTCGTTGGTAACTCAATCAAGTTTACTGAACGTGGCAACATTGATATCAGTGTTGAACTGCGCTCGCAAAGCGAAGACAACATCGAACTGCAATTTATGGTTCGCGATACCGGTATTGGTATCTCTGAGCGTCAGCAAGCACAGCTTTTCCAAGCCTTCAGCCAAGCGGATGCAAGTATTTCTCGTCGCTATGGCGGTACTGGCCTAGGCCTAGTAATCACCCAGAAGCTTGTTAGCCAAATGGGTGGCGAAATCAGTCTAACCAGTCGCCTGCACCAAGGCTCAACCTTCTGGTTTACCTTAAGGCTTTCGACGACCGATATGCCGATGACCGAGCTGATTGAAACTCAATGCCTGCAAGACAAACAACTACTGCTTATCGAACCAAACATGCAAGCGGCTTCGATTACTCAGCAAATCTTGACTCAGGAAGGCTTAGTCGTCACTTACCGTTCGGTGATGCCGGACGAGTCGACCTCATACGACTATGTTCTGCTTAACCTTGCAGCTAACCAAGATTACCAATTTGATACGGTAAGCGGCTGGGCAATTGGGGCGAAGAAGATTGCGCAGAACGTGATTATTGGTACGCCAAGTACTGAGTTAGCATTGGGTGAGCAGCTAATGAAAGAGGTTGATGTTCAGTGCATCACCAAGCCTCTATCTCGTAAGAAGCTACTGCAAACCTTGGTGTCTAACCAAGCGCCAACCTTGATAGCACCAGCGATTGAAACCCATTCTGAAGAGAAGCTACCGCTTACTGTGATGGCCGTGGATGACAACCCAGCCAACCTTAAGTTGATTACCGCTCTGCTTAAAGAGCGTGTAGAAACCGTCATCAGTTGTACTAGCGGACAACAGGCGATCGACAAGGCGACAGAAACACCGTTTGATATCATCTTCATGGATATTCAAATGCCACAAATGGATGGTGTGACGGCTTGTGAGAATATTAAGAAGCTGGCGAACAATGCCAATACGCCAGTCATTGCCGTAACCGCTCATGCGATGATTGGCGAGCGTGACCGACTGCTTGAAGCGGGTATGGATGATTACCTCACCAAGCCGATTGAAGAGCATGTGTTACAACAGGTTCTGATTCACTGGAGCCCGACCTCAGAGGTTGAGCACATCGAAAAGATAAATCCAGACCACCCTGCTGTTTCAGCTGAAATCGATAACAGCCAAGTGTCAGAAACTGAAGCAAGTGTGCACAAGAACATCATCATTGATTGGCAAGCGGCGATGAAGCAAGCCGCCAATAAAGAAGACCTCGCACGCGATATGCTGCAAATGCTAGTCGACTTCATTCCTGAGGTTTATGAGGCTGCAGAGAAAGCCATTGAAGACAGTGATTACCCTGTTGAGCAACTGATACACATCATCCATAAGATGCATGGCAGCAGCTCGTACAGTGGTGTTCCAAGGTTGAAATCGGTATGTGCAACAATAGAGAAAGAACTACGTTCAGGCACTTCTGTTGAAGATATTGAGCCAGAGCTTTTTGAACTTCAGGATGAGCTAGAGAAGGTTCAAGCCACTGCAATTCACTATTTGAAACCCACGAAGGCTTGACGAGTACTTGCTCTTAACAAAGACTCTTTAAACGGTTTTCAACCAATAAAAAAGCAGAGCTCATAAGCTCTGCTTTTTTGTTTTGTAGCGAGTCGCTAATCAAACATTAGATTCAGGTTAGTCGTAATCAATCACGATTCGAGTAACACGGTTGCCACAGCGTAGTGGCGTTCATCTGAGATCGTCAGGTGAATTGATGTTGTGCCACTCGCCTCTGCGATTTCACGTGCTTTCTTGTGCAGGCTCAATACTGGCTTACCATGCTCATCGTTTGAAATCTCAAAGTCGTGGAAGGTCACACCTAGCGCTATGCCTGTACCTAATGCCTTAGATGCTGCTTCTTTAGCGGCAAAGCGTTTTGCAAGGTAACGGCCTTTTTGCTTCAACTGTTGGAATACTTCAAACTCAGAATCCGTCAAAATACGTTGAGCAAAGGCGTCACCACTTCGCGACAGCGCCTTCTCGACACGTTCGATTTCTGCGATATCTGTACCTAATCCAACAACTGCCATGCTTCCTCTACAAATTACTTTCTATCTAATGATTAACTATCGCTTAACGCTTATGACTAACAAAACTAAGCGTTGTTACGTGCTGTTTCCATGATTGCTTTCATGTCTGCAACGGCTTTGTTTAAGCCATCAAACACTGCACGTCCCATGATAGAGTGACCGATGTTCAGCTCGTAGATCTCTGGAAGTGCCGCAATTGGCGCAACGTTGTGGTAAGTCAGACCGTGGCCCGCATTGACTGTGATACCTAAGTCATCTGCGTAGCTTGCGCCTGCTGCGATCTTCTTAAGCTCGTCTTGTTGGTCTTCTTCTGTCTTAGCATCAGCATAGTGACCCGTGTGCAGTTCAATGAACGGTGCGCCACACGCTTTTGCTGCATCGATTTGCTCACGGTCAGCATCGATAAACAGAGATACCTTGATACCTGCTGCAGACAGTTTTTGTGTCGCCGCTTTGATCTTCTCTAGTTGACCAACAACGTCCAAACCACCTTCAGTGGTTAGCTCTTCACGCTTTTCAGGAACCAGACAAACAAACTCAGGATTAGTATCGAGTGCAATTTGAACCATCTCGTCCGTTACTGCCATCTCCAAGTTCATGCGAGTTTGAAGTGTTTCAGCCAGAATACGCACATCGCGATCAACGATATGACGACGGTCTTCACGTAGGTGAATAGTAATGCCGTCTGCGCCAGCACGTTCAGCGATTTCAGCTGCGTGTACTGGATCTGGGTATTTAGTACCACGTGCATTACGTAGTGTTGCAATATGGTCGATATTAACGCCTAAAAGGATTGAGCTCATTTTCCAATACTCCGTGCTCTAGAGAGGGCTATTGTTGGCATAAATAGCTCTCTACTTTTTAATGGTTTGCCGCCAAGATACGGCTTTAAGGCTATGCGTGTAAAGCGTTTTGCCGCTTTTAACTGCTCTTTAGTGATAAACCTACGTTCGCTGATTGCAATAAGTTCATCGCCCATAAAAGTTAGGTTATCTCGACGCACTGAAGCGATGAAACCTTTCTGCTCTCGGTAGCGATAAGTCATGGTTGGATCGATGGCTTCACCAGTACCTGCGCAGTGTAAAAAGTCGACCCCATAGCCCATTGCAGATAATAGAGCCAACTCAAAGCGACGCAGTGCTGGCTCAGGATTCTCATTATGCGCGAGCTCTGTTAAAGCATGAAGATAGTCGTGAAAAAGTGCAGGCATGGGTACTTCAGCCATCAATACGCGTCCGATTAGCTCATTGACATACATGGCTGAATACAGGTTTATACCCGCGAGAGGAAGCCCCAAGCTGATTGGCTCAGCTTGGCGTAAGGTTTTCATCGAACCATTACCAGACCACTTAAGCAGTAGCGGCGTAAAAGGCTGCAATGCACCTTTCAAATTGGAACGCTTGCTGCGTGCGCCTTTAGACATCAACGTCATCCGACCGAACTCTTCACTGAAGACGTCCAAGATCAGACTCGACTCACTGTATGGCCGACGGTGCAACACAAAGCATCGCTGTAACCCTTCGCTCAATCACTTACCCTTATTACAGATACAAAAAGAGAGAGTTCGCACTCTCTCTTGGATTTATCTTCAGTTCAACTTTCTTAATCTCAGAAAGTGACGTTCAATATATTATAGATCGTCGATGTAGCCTAACGAGCGAAGTGCACGCTCATCATCAGCCCAGCCAGATTTAACCTTGACCCAAGTCTCTAGGTAAACCTTACGACCGAATAGCTCTTCCATATCAATACGCGCTTCACGACCAATCGTTTTGATCTTCTCGCCCGCTTTACCAATCACCATTTTCTTCTGACCAGTACGTTCAACAAGAATCAGAGCATTGATGTGGAAGCCATCATTATCTGGGTTGTAATCGAAGCGTTCAATTTCAACCGTTACCGAGTAAGGTAGCTCGTCACCCGTAAAGCGCATTAGCTTTTCACGGATAATTTCAGATGCCATAAAGCGTTGCGAGCGATCCGTCACGTATTCTTCTGGGAAGTGGTGAGTCGCTTTTGGTAAGTGTTCACGTACGTGCTTACGCAGTACATCAATGTTCTTACCTTGCTTCGCAGAGATTGGCACAACATCAATGAAGTCCATCTTCTTAGAGACTTCCATCATGTGTTGCATGACGTTAGTGCGGTCTTGAACGTTATCTACTTTGTTGATGCAAAGTACAACTGGGAAGTCGGTCTTCTTCAGTTTGTTCAGAACCATTTCATCGTCGTCAGTCCAGTGAGTACCGTCGACAAGGAAGAATACTAGGTTTACATCACTCAGTGAGCTGTTCGCCGCACGGTTCATCAAACGGTTGATTGCACGCTTTTCTTCAATATGAAGTCCAGGAGTATCAACGAAGATCGCTTGGTAATCACCTTCAGTTTCCACGCCCATAATACGGTGACGTGTCGTCTGTGGTTTACGTGATGTAATAGAGATTTTCTGACCCAGAATATGGTTCAGAAGCGTCGACTTACCTACATTTGGGCGACCGACAATAGCGATGAAGCCACAGTGTTGGTTTTCCGGTAGGCCGGTTTGTTTGCTATCAGATGAAAAGAATGCATCGATATCGAAATCTTGGTTGTTATCAGACATTGCTTAGTTGCTCTAATGCTGTTTCAGCAGCCGCTTGTTCTGCCTTGCGGCGGCTAGTGCCTTTACCGATAACAGGTTTATCCACACCTGCCACTTCACACTCAACCGTAAACTCTTGGTTGTGTGCTTCACCTTTAATATTAGTCACTGTGTAGACAGGTAGAGGATTTCTTCGACCTTGCAAAAACTCTTGAAGACGAGTTTTCGGATCTTTTTGAGATACTCCAGGCTGAATTGCTTCTAGGCGAGATTGGTACCAGCTTAAAATAATGCCGCGAACCGTCTCGGTATCACTATCTAAATAGACAGCGCCGATGATCGCTTCAACAGCATCCGCTAGAATAGAATCACGACGGAAACCGCCACTCTTCAACTCACCTGGACCTAATTTTAAGTAATCTCCTAGTTCGAATTCACGACCTAGTTCTGCCAATGTATGACCACGTACTAATGTTGCACGCATGCGGCTCATATCACCTTCGTTTACCTTAGGGAAACGGTGGTAAAGATCATCAGCGATAACAAAACTTAAAATTGAATCGCCCAGAAACTCAAGACGTTCGTTATGTTTACCTGCGGCGCTGCGGTGAGTCAGCGCCAAGTGGATAAGATCGGCATCATTGAACTGATAGCCAATCTTTCTCTCTAGTTTATCAATTGGAGAATTCATGCTCTCTCGATGTGTTAATTGATCGATTAATGAATCCCACCGATGCGATTAAAACGCACACCAGTAGGAATCCATGTTGGAAGTACACTGTCAGAACCACGTTCGAACTCGAAGCTGATCCAAATAGCAACGGCCTTACCAACAAGGTTTGCTTCAGGGACAAAGCCCCAGTAACGGCTGTCAGCACTGTTGTCACGGTTATCACCCATCACAAAGTACTGGCCTTCTGGAACGACCCACTCGTTAACACCATTGCGAGGCTGGTATGCTTGCACACGGTCGCGGCGTAATGGGTTAACTAAAATTTGGTGCTCTACGTCTCCAAGCTGTTCATTCAGCTGAATCAGGGGCACACCATCTTGAACAAATTGGCTTTCTTCAACGTTACTTAGTTTCACTGGTTCACAGCTACTTGTACCCTTCGCTTGAATACAGATCTCTTTACGACTGCTGTAACGAATGGTGTCACCCGGCATACCAACAACACGCTTGATGTAGTCGATATTAGGCTGAGGTGGGTACTTAAATACGATTGAATCACCACGCTCTGGCTTGCCCGTTTCTACCAGTTGAGTGCGCCATACCGGATCTTTTAGACCGTACGCGTACTTCTCTACCAAGATGAAGTCACCCACCAAAAGGGTTGGCATCATCGAGCCAGAAGGGATTTGAAACGGTTCATAAATAAATGAACGCAGAACCAAAACAAATGCAATTACCGGGAAAATGGAAACACTGTTCTCAACCCACCAAGGCTGAGCCGTAACTTTTGCGCTGGTTTCAGCGTCTAGGCCATTCGATTGTGCTTCAACGTCAGCCAGTTTTTGTTGGCGCTTCTTCGCCCACACAAACTTTTCCAACGCCCATACAATGCCAGTCACTAGAGTTACGATCACTAAGATAAGCGAAAATGTATTAGCCATTGATATCCCTTAAATTTCATTTCTTTAAAAATAACGAAAGTGAAAGAGTATAACCCTTTCACTCTGCTTAATATTTCTAATCTGTATCAATCATGCTGACTAAATGCTGGGGAGATTACGCAGGAAAAATCGTTTAGTTCGAGGCGCAAAGTGCAGTGACTAGTGGGCCTAATTGCAATCTTTGCAACAAAGAAATAAACGATTTTAACCAGTAATGTTCAGCAGGTAGTTAGTGCGATTGATACCTAGTCTTTACCAACATGAAGAATCGCTAAGAATGCTTCTTGAGGCAGTTCAACGTTACCGATCTGCTTCATACGCTTCTTACCTTCTTTTTGTTTCTTAAGAAGTTTCTTCTTACGACTGATATCACCACCGTAACATTTTGCGATTACGTTCTTACGCAGTTGTTTCACTGTAGAACGAGCAATGATGTGGTTACCAATCGCTGCTTGAATCGCGATATCGAACATCTGGCGAGGGATGAATTCTTTCATCTTCTCAACCAGTAGACGACCACGAGACTGAGCAATGTCTTTGTGCGTAATGATAGCCAGTGCATCAACCGTTTCGCCATTCAATAATACGTCTACACGTACCATGTTTGATGGCTCGTAACGTTGGAAGTTGTAATCCAATGATGCGTAACCGCGAGACGTTGATTTCAGACGGTCGAAGAAGTCTAGAACTACTTCTGCCATAGGAAGATCGTATGTCACAGCAACTTGGTTACCGTGGTAAACCATGTCTACTTGTACGCCACGCTTCTCAACACACAGTGTGATTACGTTACCTAGGTAATCCGAAGGTACCAAAATATTACAACGTGCAATTGGCTCACGAATTTCTTCTAGGTCATTAACCGCTGGCAGTTTAGCCGGGCTATCAACGTAAAGAACCGTTTTATCTGTTTTTACAACTTCATACACTACTGTTGGAGCAGTTGTGATTAGGTCTAGGTCGTATTCACGCTCTAGACGCTCTTGGATGATCTCCATGTGAAGCATTCCTAAGAAGCCACAACGGAAACCAAAACCAAGTGCTGCCGAACTTTCTGGTTCGAAGAACAGTGACGCATCGTTCAGGCTTAGTTTGCCTAGTGCATCACGGAAGTTTTCGTAGTCATCAGATGAAACAGGGAACAGACCTGCGTATACCTGAGGCTTCACTTTTTGGAAACCAGGTAGACGTTCAGTGCTGCCGCCTTTAGCAAGCGTCAACGTATCACCAACCGGTGCACCTAGGATGTCTTTAATACCACAAACAACCCAACCTACTTCGCCAGTATTTAGCTCAGTGGTGTCGATTTGCTTAGGTGTGAAGATACCTAGACGGTCAACACCCCAAACTTGATCTGTCGACATTACTCGAATCTTGTCGTTTTTCTTCAGTGTACCGTTCTTGATACGAACCAAAGAAACAACGCCAAGGTAGTTATCGAACCAAGAGTCAATGATCAGCGCTTGAAGAGGCGCTTCAGGATCACCTTCCGGTGGTGGGATAGCCGTTACGATGTTTTCTAAAACATCATCAACGCCTAAACCTGTTTTCGCAGAACAGCGAGTCGCTTCCATCGCATCGATGCCAACAATCTCTTCGATCTCTTCAGCAACGCGCTCTGGTTCAGCAGCTGGTAGGTCAATCTTGTTCAAGATTGGCACCACTTCCAGTTCCATTTCGATTGCTGTGTAACAGTTTGCTAGAGTTTGTGCTTCAACACCTTGGCCAGCATCCACTACAAGTAGTGCGCCTTCACAAGCCGCTAGAGAACGAGATACTTCGTACGAGAAGTCTACGTGTCCAGGAGTGTCGATAAAGTTAAGTTGGTAAGTCTCACCATCTTTAGCTTTGTAATCTAAAGTCACACTCTGCGCTTTAATTGTAATACCACGCTCGCGTTCTATATCCATAGAATCGAGGACTTGAGCTGCCATCTCACGTTCACTTAATCCTCCACAAACTTGGATTAAGCGGTCAGAAAGGGTCGACTTACCGTGGTCGATGTGGGCGATAATCGAAAAATTACGAATGTGCTTCATAGGCTTGGTGTGACTAAACTCTTTGAATAGGGATAATAAGAAAGCCGCTATGCTTCCAATCTAGCATCAGCATTGGTGGCGGCATTTCAATCAAGTTGGCAGATTCTACCCAATTTAAGGGCAATAAGCATCATAAATTAGACGAGAGACTCACCTAGGATTCGAATCAAGACGACTTCTTGCTTGGATTTGTCTTCCATAGGTTTGGCTAGCCGCTTCGCTAAGGCAATACCACCAGCTGTAAATAGTGCAGCACTGAGTATAACAATCCCCTCGCCCCCTTGGAGTAAGGGTTGTAACAAGAGTTGTCCAACGCAAGCACCAATCATCAACATGAAAAGTGGGATAAGGTAAACGATAGCTGCCGACTGAAGCAGGCTTTTTTCTGGGAAGCCGATCTCTACAATTTGTCCGGCTTTAACAAGGCTTTTGGTTTTAAGCTGCCAAAACAAAGATTTATTGCCTACAGCCTTGGTGACGATACCGGTTCCACAGCTTTTTTGAGAAGAGCAACTGCTGCAACTGGTTTGTTGTTCACAGCTCAGTTGAACAAAATATTGCTTACCTTTTTGTTCGACTGAGCTAACGGTCGCCAGCGCGGTCATCATTGCGCTGGTACCGGATTATTGAACGTAACTGACTGAGCAATGCGCTTGGCTGTTGCTGGCGGAATATCGCCAACTACAGAGATTTCTCTGTCGCCAATCACTAAGCTGTGTAAGGTTCTGCGTCCTTGGCGTACCAATTGCCCTTTCAATGAATGTTCATCTTTATCGGCGATGTACACCGAAAAGCTAAACAATCCATCACTGAAAAGCTGACTCTCGACCATTTTTTCGGTCGCTGCCATTTGGTAACGGCTAAGCTCTTTCGACTTAAACCCTTCTGGCACCCAAGACGCTTGCCAGTTGGTATCACTCACTAAGCCTTCTGGTAGTGATAAAACCTTCGGCAATTTCGCTTGATTCAAGCCACCCATGGCTTCAGCGATTTTATCGTTCACGACATAAGAGATAGTTCGGTACTGTTCCAGTATTTCACCATCACGATCTAATAGGTCGGCACGTAGAGGAAGACTGGTTTTCTCGTCTACCCAAACCACGTAAGAGTAACGAAGGCCATCTTTTGGCACTACGCGTAACACTTGAGTAGTGCTGCCCGCTTCACGAGAACGGCCAACTTTTACAAAGTCGTAGTACTGATTTAGGGATTCGATATCTCGATTGATCATCGGAATAACAGGAGCAACCATGCTGCCTGACTGGATCGTAAACGGCTCTGTACCCGGTTCGATGTAGCTCACTTCATTACCGCGACGAATCACTTCACGAACAGGGCCACTCAGGTAAACAAGGTGTGCGAGTTGTTGGTCGTCGTTAACTGCATGACGATAAAGCAGAGGTTCAATACTGCTCTTCTTTATCAATATGTAGGAGAGTTCATAATTTAGATGCTGACTGGCCTCGTTCATTTGATGCAACAAGGCCTTTGCAGTGGGTTCCTCTGCAAAGGCTGCTGGAGACATCAAGCTGAACAGTGTCAGTGCACTGACCAGGATTTTCTTCATTCAATGTCCGATTCTAGATGTGCATCTTGCATTGGCGATGCATCACTGTTTAATCTTAGTTGTAGCTCATAATCTTCTAACATTGCATGAACGCGTTTGCGCTGCTCTTGCAAGTTAGCTTCAGATGCCGGTTTCTCAACAGAGTCGCGCGTTAAGCTTACTGGTTCCGCAGAACCCGCAAATGGAATCGTCTGTAGTACAGGCAATTGCTCAGGTGCTGCAGGGTCGCTGCCACCATATTGCTGAACACCGAGTACAACGGCTAACGATACACACGCTGCCACGGCAACTTGTCCAAACTGCTGTAACCACGCAGGAAGCTGACGCTTCGCTTGCTGAGGTTTCGGCTGCTCTTCAATTGGAGCAACAGTAGGTTCAACATTCACTTGGTGCAGGTTCGGTATTGCACTATGTGCAGGCTCGGCTTCAAGCGCCGCTGCCACACTGTCAGCAATGTTCCAATCTTGAGTTTCTGGCGCATCCCCACGCATTACGTCACCAATCAAATGGTAACTCTGCCAGGTATTCATGCTTTCTTGATCAGATTCAAGGTCTACAATGAGAGCTTTATCGATCGTTTCACCATCCATGAGTGCCGAAAGCTTTTCTTTATCAGCCATTATTTTCACCATAATTATTACAAGTTCTAGCGTTGCAAAAGAGGTTTAATTTTCTTTTCCACTGCTTCACGAGCTCGGAAAATACGCGAACGTACGGTTCCTACAGGGCAATCCATTACTTCTGCAATCTCTTCGTAGCTCAAACCTTCAAGCTCACGCAGCGTCATTGCAGTTTTTAAGTCTTCTGGCAGCGCTTCAATCGCTCCAAAAACGACTTGTTTCAATTCTTTTGACAGCGTTAAGTTCTCAGGGTTCGATATTTCTTTTAACGCGCTGCCTGTTTCGTAATATTCAGCATCTTCTGCATCTACATCTGTTGCTGGCGGCCTACGGCTCTGGGCAACAATATGATTTTTAGCGGTGTTCACGGCAATTCGGTATAACCATGTATAGAAGGCACTCTCGCCGCGAAAGTTAGGTATCGCGCGGTAAGCTTTAATAAAAGCTTCTTGTGCTACATCAGGTACATCACCGGAATTATTCACGTATCGAGAGATAAGATTACAAACTTTGTTTTGATACTTAACCACTAGTAAGTTAAATGCCTGCTTATCTCCACTCTGAACTCGCTCAATCAACACTTGATCGGTTAGCTGCTCGTTCATTCGAGCGGGTACTCCTATTGTTATAACCCTCACCTTCACAGATATGGGTACTAATTATGCGAAATGTAGTATTGACACCACCGTCTACAAGAGCACTATTGTGACTAAGCCAAATACCGAAAGTTCCAACTTTCTTAAAATTATTTGCCATTATTGTTTCACAATGTGATGTAATAAAAATAGTTATCCCTATCAATTTGGGGAAACCTTGAGCAAAAGCAATGGTATTGAGCAATTAAATATTTCTAGATAGCTGTCTATATATTGATTTTGCGTAGCGTTTTAGGATGACTCTGGGGAGATTATAACAGTCTTACCGCAAGTCCTAAAACAAGACAAAGTCAATTGAGAGTGGACAACTCGACTATAGCCCGGGATTTAATAAGTTTTATGAACGCAAACCGTGAACATCAGTGTGATGTATTAGTGGTAGGAAGTGGTGCGGCAGGCTTGTCATTAGCCTTACGCGTAGCAGAACATGCAAAAGTAATTGTATTAAGCAAAGGACCACGCAGCGAAGGATCGACGTATTACGCACAAGGTGGTATCGCCGCGGTGTTCGATGAGTCGGACAGTATTGAGTCTCATGTAGAAGATACTCAAATTGCTGGGGCTGGGTTATGTGAAGAAGATACAGTTCAATTCATTGCTGAAAATGCTAAAGAGTGTGTGCAATGGCTAATTGATGGCGGTGTTCCATTTGATAAAGATGAGAACAGCACCGAAGGTCAGCCAAAATATCACCTTACTCGTGAGGGTGGACACAGCCACCGCAGAATTCTGCACGCTGCCGATGCAACTGGCATGGCGATGCAAACCTCACTGCAAGATAACGTAAAGAATCACCCAAACATCGAGATCTTCGAACGCCACAATGCGTTGGATTTGATCACTGAAGATAAAGTTGGTGGTTCGAAAGACAAGGTTATCGGTGCCTACATTTGGAACCGCAACCAAGAACACGTCGAAACCGTGCGCGCTAAATTTGTAGTGTTAGCTACTGGCGGCGCTTCAAAGGTTTATCAATACACGTCTAACCCAGATGTCTCTTCAGGTGATGGTATTGCTATCGCTTGGCGTGCAGGTTGTCGTGTGGCGAACCTTGAGTTCAACCAATTCCACCCGACTTGCTTGTTCCACCCAGAAGCGCGTAACTTCCTATTAACGGAAGCACTTCGTGGTGAAGGTGCGTACCTGCGTCGTCCAGACGGTTCTCGCTTCATGAAAGACTTCGATGAGCGCGGTGAACTGGCTCCTCGTGATGTGGTAGCTCGCGCCATTGACTTTGAAATGAAGCGCTTAGGTGCTGATTGCATGTACGTTGATATCAGTCACAAGCCTGAAGAATTCATCACTGCGCACTTCCCAATGATTCACACTCGTTTGATGGACTTGGGTATCGACATGACCAAAGAGCCGATTCCTATCGTACCAGCAGCCCACTACACCTGTGGTGGTGTTATGGTGAATAAACAAGGTCAAACCGACCTAGCGAATCTGTATGCGATTGGTGAAGTGAGCTACACCGGCCTGCACGGTGCGAACCGTATGGCTTCAAATTCACTGCTTGAATGTGTGGTTTACGCATGGGCTGCAGCCAAAGACATCGTTGAGAACATCGACCAGTCTCAACTGTGTGCTGAACTGCCAGCATGGGATGAAAGCCAAGTCACCAACAGTGATGAAGAGGTTATCATTCAACACAACTGGCATGAGCTACGTCTATTCATGTGGGATTACATGGGTATCGTGCGTACTGATAAACGTCTTGAGCGCGCAATGCGCCGTATCCAGATGTTGCAGCAAGAGACTCACGAGTATTACAGCAACTTTAAGGTTTCAAATAACCTGTTAGAACTGCGTAACTTGCTACAAGTTGCTGAGCTAATGGTTCGCTGTGCAATGCAACGTAAAGAGAGCCGCGGCCTTCACTACACGTTGGATTACCCAGAGCTTGCTGAAGACAGCGGCCCAACCATTCTGACACCAGAGAAAAGCCAGTCTTAATCTTGATAGATTGATAGATTGATAGATTGATAGATAAAATGCGAAAAAAGGGAGCCTAGTGCTCCCTTTCTTTCATCTGCAGCCATTACTTTCAGCCTGAAGTTTTGATTTCTCTAACCTGCTCGTTGCAAGTTCGCCAAGAAATTTCGATATTCTCGATCACAACAACTATCCCGCCAAAGCAATACCGAGTGCCCGCACTCAAACTGCAATTTAACAAAGAACTGCGCCCAGATCTTATCAACAGACTTGAGTCGGTAAGTTCGGTCATTGAGTCGAATATCACCATCCTCTTTGTAATCAAACTTCCCATGGGCGCTGTTTAGAGTCACATGGTTGTTTCTGAACAAGCGGATCATTAAAGCTAAGCAATAAAGGCTGGCGGCAAGTGGAATAGAAGACAGGACGATGAAAAACAAAAGGCACCCAAAAATAGTGCCTTTTGCAAATAATGCGGAATACGAAGGGTTAAGCTGAAGCTTAACGAACCTTGCTGAGGTTGTGTGCGACAATTTTATCAACCATTGATGCATGACCTAGGTTTTCACTGCGTCCGTGTCCCATTACCCAAGTAAACAAATCTGGGTCATCACACTCTAATAGAGAAACAAACTCGCGCTGCTCCTGCTCTTGCAATGAATCAAAACACTCTTCGAAAAATGGCATGATGACTACATCAAGTTCTAACATGCCGCGACGGCAACCCCATTTAATTCGTGCTTTCTGCTCTGCAGTGTACATTGGCTATCCTCACCTATAATTTTCTTTCTCGGAGTGTAACAAGTCATACGCCCTGCAACTACTATGTGAGTCACAGTCCCTATCTAAGCTCACAAAAAAACCTAGGCTGACAAAGAAACAGAACCGGATTAACATAGAGCCAAATAAAATTCTTAGGAAAGATAAAATGGATTGGAAAAACACATTTCAGCCACTCGCTCATACGCAAAATGAATCGCTTCCAGAACTGATGATGACACACGTGTCAGACTGGAGCGCAATCACCATGATAGGCGATGACAGAAAGTCGTACCTGCAGGGTCAAGTAACGTGCGATGTCGTCACTCTTCCTAATGATGAATCCACGTTAGGCGCACACTGTGATGCAAAAGGAAAGGTATGGAGCATCTTCCGCCTGTTCCATCACAATGGCGGTTACGCACTCATGCAGCCTAAATCTGCGATTGAAGTCGAGCTCGTTGAAATCAAAAAATACGCTGTGTTTTCTAAGGTTGATATTGAACAAACGACAGATGTTGTTATCGGTGTGATGGGCGCGTCTGCGGATCAATACATTGATTCTATTTCAGAAAGCCAAGGTAATGTGCGTACTATCTCTGGTGGTAGCGCGGTTAAAGTCTCTGACAATCGTTGGGCGCTGCTTATTACAGAAGAAGCTGCAGCAACCATAATCTCGAGTAGCTCAGCAGAAAAAGTATCAGAAGCACTTTGGCAATATCATGAAATTATTGATGCTCAACCGAACCTATCGAAAGCAGAGCAAAACGAGCACATTCCTCAAGCGCTTAATCTGCAAGCGATTGGCGGTATCAGCTTTTCAAAAGGCTGTTACACAGGTCAAGAAACAGTAGCTCGTGCTAAATACCGTGGCATGAACAAGCGTGAGATGCGCATTGTTTCAGGAACAACAGCAGAAGTATTGTCTCTAGAGAACCCTATTGAACTAGAGCGCAGCGTGGGTGAGAACTGGCGTGGTGCAGGTCGATTATTAAACGTATATCAATTTGCTGATAACAAAGCGATTGGTTTGATGGTATTGCCAAACAACCTTGATAAAGATGTTCAGCTTCGATTGACTGCGCAACCTGATCAAGTATGGAATATCCTGCCACTGCCTTACAGCCTCGAAGACGAGTAATCACGTGGAAACACTGATTACACAATGGCTAGATCAACAGCAGGTGGATTATCGCCTGCTGATGCAAAGCAAACCAACCACTAACATTGAAGAAACCGCGCAAGAGCGAGGCATCGACCCATCTCAAATGGTGAAGTGCATCCTGCTCAAGGATATGGGAAACCAATATGCGTTGGCCTGTACAGCAGGCGATCGCTCTGTCGATCCCAAGAAAGTACGCTCAGTGCTGAATTGCCGTCGAATGACCTGCGTATCACTCACCGATGTGGAATCCATCACCGGCTTTAAGGTTGGTTGTGTCGGTCCGCTTGCTCTAAAGAGGCACATGCCGATCATTTTTGATCCTTCCATTCAGAACAACTCAACCGTGACCATTAGCTCTGGTGATCGAATGGCAGGTGTTGCACTTGATCTCGAGGATCTTATGGCGTTATGCGCGCCAATCGTTGCAGAGATCAGTCGATGATCCATTCTAAGACGTAATTGATCGCAAACCTTCTTTAAATTTTTCATTAGATACATATTTAGTGTGAAGCTCGTCATAAGAAAAACACGCCAACATTAAATAGTTAATCAAAATAAAAGCATAAGTAGTCACAAAGTTAAATTTGCGTTATTGTGAATTTACTGACTAGCTATTAAGCAAATCAGTACAAGTGAATCCACTGAGTAACATCAGTATCCACTTTTGTGTAATGCATCTGTGACTATTCGCCCGTTTTAGACGGGCTTTTTTTTGTCCAAAATTTACAATTTGATTACACAAACAAAAAAATCCCGCCTATTCTTATACTTGTAACATTATCACTGCTTAATACCGAACAGGAAAGTTCACGGCAGTTCACTACTCAGTATTATTTTGGGGAGGAGCTCACGTAAAAATAGATATTTACTGAAGAAAGTGCTTAGAACAGCACAAATATCTAATTAACGTCAACTCTACTGCATATTACTCCATGCTTATCACAATTATTATCTCGGAGTTTTTCTATAATATGCAGGCTAGGTAAATATAAGGATAATTAAGAATGAGACTGTTTAAGCGCTATACACCGAGTATGATTGCTAAACATGTAAGTCGACTTTTCAAAGGACGAATCTACATTTACGGCGTAGGAAAATTTGAGTTTGATAACGGTAAGCTAGTACTACCAGACCGAGCAGAAAAACGTCACTTTCAAACAGTGAAAGAAATAAATAGTGAAATCATGAAACTGCGCTGCGCGTACGCATGACCTGATTACCTACAGAATTAAAAACAAAAAGGGTTGGCATAATGCCAACCCTTTTTTCGTATCAATGATGATTCGATAAATCACCAGAACACTATGTCACTATCTATGAGTCACTGGTCGCTTAGCTAAGTCAGGAAGATTACCTGACAAACCCAGTGCGCGCTTCATGATCTCATCTTTCGCACCCGGTAATTGGCCAGCAAGCTTCATACCGATACCACGAATCAGCTTCTTAGCTGGGTTATCGCCTTCAAACAGATCTTTAAAGCCCTGCATTGAAGCTATCATCTTCGCAGCCTCTGCTTTTCTCCAGCGCTCGTAGCCGCGAAGATTACGCTTGGTGCCAATGTCCTCACCCGCAGACCATAGCTTTAACAGCTCTTGTGCTAAGCTTGCTGCGTCTAATAAGCCAAGGTTAACGCCCTGCCCTGCTAATGGATGAATGGTATGAGCAGCATCACCAACCAAAGCCACACGCTCTACCGCAAAGTCACGCGCATAACGCATGCGTAGTGGGAAGGCAAAACGCTCACCAACCACTTCGCACAGTCCGAGCTTTGAGTCGAACTCTGACGTTAGCTGTTTATTAAAATCAGCATCTGACATTGATACAAGCTTCTCGGCACGATTAGGCTCCGTAGACCAAACAATCGAGCTCATGTGGCTTGGTTGCATTGGTAGGAATGCCAATGGGCCTTGAGGTGTGAATATTTGACGAGCAACGCTGTGGTGCGGCTCTGTGGTTTTGATGTTCGCGACAATCGCACTGTGGCCGTAATCCCAATGTGTTAATGGGATATCTTGCTGCTTACGAACCCAAGAGTTTGCGCCATCTGCTCCAACAACCAGCTTAGCAGTCAGAGCTTGACCATTGTCCAATGTTAACCAAGCTTCACTTTCACCAATCGCCATCGTTTTACACGTTGCGGGCATATACAGGCTGACATTGTCTTGCTTCTTAACCTGATCAAGCAGCGCTAATTGAACCACACGATTTTCAACGATATGACCCAAGTTCGGCTGAGCCAAGCGTGTCGAGTCAAACTCAATACGAGCGAAGCTGTCTTGCTCCCACACTTCCATCGCTTGATATGGTGCAGCTCGTCTTTGTTCAATGCCTTGCCATGCCCCTAGGTTACGAAGAATAACTTCACTAGAACGACTCAATGCAGACACGCGTACATCAGGCAGCTCGCTCAGCCCTTCACTAGGCGCTCTGCCTTCAATGACAGCAATTCTTAGGTCACTGTCTTTCAAGGCAGCAGCAAGCGCTAGGCCAACCATGCCACCACCAACAATCGCGATATCAACACTTTGCATCATTATTTATTACCTTATCTTTCTACTAGGCCAAGCGTATGACGCAAAAGTGGACCTTTAAGTGGTGGAAGGTTATCTATTACGGCTAACCCAAGATTACGCCCAATGCGAGCGGTCATAAAATCGTTTGAGAACAGATGAACTAAGCTTGAAGTCAGCGTGATCGTTGCGTCTCTGTCTTGTTCTCTACGCTTTCTAAAGTTAACAAGACCATTGTAACGACCCACATCATCCAACTGGTGACATAACTCTTCTGCCAAGGAAGCCACATCTCGGATACCAAGGTTAAAGCCTTGCCCCGCAATTGGGTGGAGCGTTTGAGCGGCATTGCCAACAATAGCAAATCGATGAGAGATATTTTGCTGTCGATGACGAAGAATCAGTGGGTAACTAGCACGCTTGCCGACTTTCTCTAGTCGACCCAATCGCCAGCCAAAATCGTTCTGCAGCTGCTCAAGAAATTCGTTGTCGTTTAGCGTCATCACTTTTTGTGCTTGCTCTGGTGTCAAACACCAAACCAGCGATAAACGGTTGTCACTCATCGGTAATAGAGCAACTGGCCCATGGTGAGTAAAACGCTCAAATGCGCGACCTTGGTGAGGTTCACTCGCCACGATATTGGCAATCACAGCGACTTGCTCAAAGTCGTGCTCACTCAATGAGATATTGAGCTGTTGGCAACAGGTTGAGATAGCGCCATCGGCAGCAACCAATAACTTAGTCGTTATGGTTTGCCCACTTGTCAGTTCAATCGTCGTCAACGCTTCTTCACGTTCAACTTTACTGACAGACTCAGGGCAAAGCATGGTAATTGCCGCTTCTGATTCAAGTTTCTGTTGATAGATTCGCCCCACATCGGCTAACTCGACCACGTAGCCAAGCGCATCTACAGCAAGCTCTTCACTGTAGATGTCTGTCATTCCGGCATGTCCTCTATCCGAAACATGGATATCTTTAATCGGGGTCGCTACTGGAGCGATAGATTGCCACAACTGCAAAGAATCCAGGATCTGCACCGTGCCATAGGACAAAGCAATCGAACGAGAATCAAACCCTGGATGAGCTTGATGATCAACCTGATAAGGCTCCACTACCGCAATCGACAATGAACCTTGGCTTAGGTGATTCAAAGCAAGGGCTAAGGTTGCCCCTGCCATTGCGCCACCAGCAATTACAACATCATACTGAGCCATCATAACCTCAAACCGGCCAACTAATTAATGAATGGTTGGCGCCGCATCTTCAGATGGGCGTGCACCGAATTCAGCATGAATCGTTAGTGCACACGCTTTTACGTGCTCAATAACGTGTTCTAGAAGTTGTGCTTGCTCTTCCAGATCATCTTCTTCATCAATGCCTAGCTTCGCCATCTCTTCAAGATCCGCCAACGCTTCTTTGGTGCCTTCAGACGCTTTGTTCAATTGAGCCCCAACAAGCCCCAAACCAGAAATGAAATGGTTAATCCAATCAGACACACCATCAGCAAGATCAAACACGCTCGCGCTTGCATCTTCATCCGGCAGTAACATAGACAGTTCCATACCTGAGCCTGTGATTTCACTGGTTGTAACTTTCAATGTTGCTTCCGCTAGCGTTAGCGCGCGATCTGGCCAGCCCATGCCTTCATTGGTGTAATCGAAGATCAGTGGTTGCCAGCTTTTATCTGCAAGGTTTAAGCCTCCGCTTAACATACCCGTTAATAAACCATGCATCTCAGCAGGGGTTACGGCTAGACTTGCCGATTGAAGTTCAGTCGCAACCGTTAGGTAGTCAGGTAAAGTAGTTTCGCTCATCAGATAGCTCGCTCAGTTATTCTTTATATCGATAGTATAATCGTAACACTTCACCCCAATTCTGGTAAGCATCGATCCCCAGCAATTGAAGGATGACTGACTATCAATTGTTCAATTTGCTGAATTACTGTGTGCTCAAGCTCTCATTTACAAACAGTCACTCTGAAAAGCTTGAATCTTAATAGCGGTTTACCTATAGTTTCTCCCTCAGAGGAGATTGCTTCCTCATCGGTACTTGCACTTTTTCTTTCTCAAAAAATGGCGAAGGGCAACAGCCTTAAAATAGCGCGTTAAAGAGTTCATCCATCATGAGTAATCAAGCGGTAGACGTTGAAATATTAGGAAAACTGACTCGAGTGAATTGTCCACCAGGGCAAGAAGAGTCATTGATTGCAGCGGCGGCCGATCTTGATAATCGATTGAAAGAGATGGCTGAACGTACTAAGGTAACCAATGAAGTGAAGCTGCTAACGATCGCAGCTCTGAATATTTGTTATGAGCTACAAACCAAGAAGTTTGAAGCAAACGACGAACAAAACGCACTGACCGAGCGAATGGAACAGCTCACGACATCACTTTCAGATGTCCTCAGTAAAGTTAAGCACGGACAGCAATAGCGTACACAAAATTTACCCTGGAGTGTTTGTCAGAGGATTCACGTCCCCGAGCCGATAAGCAATCCCTAAGGGTTAGTACTTGAGTGCTATTGAGCATGCTCGGTCCGCCGAGAAGCCTACGGTAATCATTGCTGATCCGCCTTGAACTCGCTGGTTCAAGGGCCATCTATTCTCAACGGCACTTTGGGGTATCCCTTCTTATGAAGACGCTCACACGCAGCGAATTTCGCAAACAGATCCGTATCAAGCGCAATGCCTTATCTGGCGACCAACAAACTCAATCCGGTATAGACTTAGTTAAGCAGTGTTCTCAACTCAATGAGATTCAGTCTGCTCAGCATATCGCTCTTTATATTTCCATTGATGGCGAACTCGATACCCAGCCTTTAATCGAATGGTTATGGGCGCAAGGTAAGCAAACTTATTTACCAGTATTGCACCCCTTCTCTGCCGGACACCTGCTATTTCTGCACTACTCGCCAACAACACCGACGGTCTTGAATAAATACGGTATTGTCGAACCTCAGCTCAATCAGATGCTGGTTAAACCTTGCCAGCAACTCGACCTTATTCTTACGCCCCTTGTCGGCTTTGACTCTCAAGGGCATCGCTTAGGCATGGGCGGCGGATATTACGATCGCACCTTGGCGAAGTGGTTCGAGACGGGCAATGGCGCAACACCTATTGGCCTTGCTCACGATTGCCAACATGTCGATCGCTTACCAATTGAAGGTTGGGACATTCCGTTGCCTAAAATCGTGACTCCGAGTAAAACTTGGCAATGGGAAAACAACCATTAAAGCGCTATAATCGCGCCGCAAACGTTAACCTCGATACCAAACGTTAACTTCAATACGCGAACGATTAATTCAAAGCGCAAGACCTTATTCAGGAGAATGGCATGACTCAAGATGAAATGAAAAAAGCAGCTGGCTGGGCAGCACTTCAATATGTTGAAGAAGGCAGCATTGTAGGTGTAGGTACTGGCTCAACAGTAAATCACTTCATCGACGCACTTGGCACAATGAAAGACAAAATCAAAGGTGCGGTTTCAAGCTCTGTAGCCTCTACTGAAAAACTAGAAGCACTAGAAATCAAAGTGTATGAGTGTAACGATGTCGCTAAGCTAGACATCTATGTTGATGGCGCAGATGAAATCAACCCAACTCGCGACATGATCAAAGGCGGCGGTGCTGCTCTGACTCGTGAAAAAATCGTAGCGGCTATCTCTGATAAGTTTGTGTGTATTGTTGACGGCACTAAAGCAGTCGATGTGTTGGGTAAATTCCCACTGCCTGTTGAAGTGATTCCAATGGCGCGTTCATACGTTGCACGTGAACTAGTAAAGCTTGGTGGTGACCCAGTTTACCGCGAAGGTTGCACAACTGATAACGGCAACATGATCCTAGACGTGTACGGCATGGCGATCGAAAACCCGAAACAACTAGAAGATATCATCAATGGTATCGCTGGTGTGGTAACGGTTGGTCTGTTCGCTCACCGTGGTGCTGATGTGGTTATCACTGGCACACCAGAAGGTGCAAAAATCGAAGAATAAATAATAGAAGATTGAGTTTTTCTGTTACTTCATTACATACGGTGCTCAAGGGCGCCGTTTTTTTTGCTTTATACCTGTAAAATTATGTCTTATTCCGTAATTTTCTTACCCAAAACATTTTTTTTTTGTTACTTTATTGTTCAGAAGACGCACAGGGAAAACGTTTGTCTCCTAACAAAGTGGTGAATTTGTTCCCCTTTCAGCCATTTTGTAGCACGTGCGCCGCATTTGCCCAACCTTTCCATTTTAAGGACGAGAACAATGGCCAAAGTTTCACTGGAAAAAGAAAAAATAAAAATTCTACTTCTAGAAGGTCTTCACCCTTCTTCTGTAGAAGTACTGCAAGCTGCTGGTTACACAAATATTGAGTACCACAAAGGCTCGCTACCGGAAGATGAACTTCTTGAAGCAGTTAAAGATGCTCACTTCATTGGTATCCGTTCTCGCACAAACATCTCCCAAGAAGTGATTGATGCGGCTGAAAAGCTGGTTGCGGTTGGTTGTTTCTGTATTGGTACTAACCAAGTCAACCTTCAAGCAGCAGCAAAGCGCGGCATCCCTGTGTTCAATGCACCATTCTCAAACACTCGAAGTGTTGCTGAGCTAGTTCTTGGTCAGGTTCTATTGCTACTTCGTGGCATTCCAGAAAAGAACGCTCTTGCGCACCGTGGCATTTGGAAAAAGAGTGCAGACAACTCTTACGAGGCTCGTGGTAAGCGTTTAGGTATTATTGGTTACGGTCACATTGGTACTCAACTGGGTATTATTGCGGAAAACCTTGGTATGCGCGTTTACTTCTACGACATCGAAAACAAGCTATCTTTGGGTAACGCAACACAAGTTCATACCATGACTGAACTGTTGAATAAGTGTGATGTGATCTCTTTACACGTCCCTGAAACCAACGAAACTAAGAACATGATGGATAAAGAAGAGTTCGAGCGCATGAAGCCTGGTTCTATCTTTATCAACGCAGCGCGTGGCACAGTGGTAGACATTCCAGCTCTGTGTGGCGCTCTAGATTCTGGTCACCTTGCAGGTGCAGCGATCGACGTTTTCCCAACAGAACCAAAAACCAATGCAGACCCGTTTGAGTCGCCATTGATGCAGTTCGACAACGTGATTCTTACGCCTCACGTAGGTGGTTCAACTCAGGAAGCGCAAGAGAACATCGGTGTTGAAGTGGCTGGCAAGCTAGCGAAATACTCAGATAACGGTTCTACGCTATCAAGTGTTAACTTCCCAGAGGTATCTCTACCGCTACACACGGGCACGTCTCGTTTGCTGCACATTCACGAAAACCGCCCTGGTATCCTAACTCAGATTAACACCATCTTCGCTGAAGAAGGCATCAACATCGCGGGTCAGTACCTACAGACTGCAGCTGATATGGGTTATGTAGTTATCGATGTAGAAGCAGATCGTTCAGAAGAAGCACTGCTTAAACTGAAAGAGATCGAAGGCACAATCCGTGCTCGTCTACTTCACTAATCATCGAACTCGATATTAGTAAAAACAAAAGGGCTCTCATGATGAGAGCCTTTTTAGTATTTGGCCTATCGTAGGTAATTAGATCATCATGATCCAAAAGCCTCTATAGCACTGTCATTACTCTTCGATCTGGTAGATCACATTAACGCGATCGCGAATGGTGATCGTTGAGTCTTCATAAGAGTTCGACTCTGTTCTCGCATCCATCGCCATTGAACGCATTAGCACAGGCTGAGAAGATTGTGCGTTGTAATCGACACGCCAAACATCACCTAGCTCACGCTCAAAACCACTCGCTAATGATTTCGCTTTCGAGCGCGCATCCTTGATGGCTTCTAAACGCGCTTGTTCTTGATACTTAGCTTGATCACGAACTTGAAGCTGAATGTTGTCGATCTGATTAATGCCTTCTCCAATCGCAATATCCATGTACTCATTAAGATTAGCTAGCTCATTCACTTGAACGGTCACATTACGTGAAGCGCGGTAGCCTACCAATTCTGGTTTACCATCTTTTGGATAGTGATATTGAGGAGATAGGTACAGGTTAGAGCTGTGTACGCTCGTCTCATCGACACCGGCTTGATGCAGTTTATTGAGAAAGCCAGTCACTACTTTATCAACGGTATTTTTAGCTTGTTCAGCAGTCATCGTCGATTCCACGACTCTAACAGAGAATGTCGCCATATCTGGTGTTGCGATCACTTCACCGTAGCCCGTCGTTGAAATATGCGGGAAGGATGGAGAGTCAGCCAATGATGGAAAACTCACAGCACTCAACGCTGCAGTAAGAGTAAGAGACGTTGCTAACATCTTTGGTGCAAACTTCATTAGGTAGACCTGTGCTAAACAAATGTACTTTCATCATAGAGCAATTTGCCGTTTAGCCAATCCTGGTGCCGAACTTCTAACAGAACTTTGACGCTGAAAAAACCAACAATTTACTGAGGTAAGTGGTTGTGAGCAAAACCTAATATCGCTTGAGATATCTCTTTGAGTACCCCACTTTCAAGCTGCCAGTGGTGCCAATAGATACGATAAGACAACAAAAAACCGGGCGTAATATCGATCAATACACCGGACTCTAGCTCATCGATGATCTGCAACCGAGGGATCAAGCAATAGGCAACACCTGACAACGCTAAACGCACAAATGCTTCCGAGCTGCCGACTGTGTGATTGATTACGCTGTCCCTTGGTACGTTAAAGTGATCGTGCAGAAACTTCTTATGCAGATCATCGTATTGGTCATAAGAAACCGCCGGTGCCTTGCTTAATGTGGCATAGTTTACGCCTTCAGAAAAATATCGCTGATGGAAGTCAGGGCTCGCCACACACACATAATCCATCCTGCCAAGATAGTCAGCACTGCAACCGGGGATCGCTTGAGACTCTAAACTGATTGCACCAGCAACCTCACCACTTTTAATCTTATCAATGGTTCTCGCTTCACCATGAATCGCGAGGTTCAGTTCCACTTGGCGAGACTTCATCACATCCGATAATGCAGGCAACAACCATGTCGCTAAGCTATCTGCATTGGTAGCAATAGAGATTGATAAAGGTTGGGCGCTATCTTCGTTCATCAACTCTGGCACCAGTTCATGCTCTAACAAACGAACCCGGCGATACAAACCCAATAACTTTTTCCCTGCAGGAGTCGGCCTAGGCGGGTTTTCTCTCACCAAAGCAGGCTGAGCTAACCACTTTTCTAGCTGTTTGATGCGTTGAGACACCGCAGACTGGGAGATGTATAACTGCTCCGCAGCCCTTTCGAAGCTACGTTGTTTCACCACAGCATCCAGTGCTTCTATCCATTTATAATCCAATCCACGCATCAATTCGATTCCTTTTTAAGCTAACTTAACCCTACATTAGCAACTCTAATAATAGATTAAAATCATTAATTATACTTATTCTAAGGGTCGGAGTATCTTCGCCATATAGCACGTAAATATCGTTAAATAAGTGGAGGTTAAAATGAGTTTTTGGGTTTTATTACAAGGTTTTGGTCTAGGGGCAAGCATGATTATCCCTATTGGCGCTCAGAATGCGTACGTCCTAAATCAAGGAATAAAGCGCAACCACCATTTAACCACAGCGACAATTTGTAGCCTGCTCGACACTCTGTTTATCTCATTGGGTATTTTTGGTGGCGGTGCGATTCTGTCGCAAAATGAATTGCTACTCACCTCAGTGACGTTAGGCGGTATCGCTTTTCTAACCGTGTATGGTTTGTTATCACTGCGCAGTGCCTTTAAAGCGCGCTCAAGCGAGGAGTCAAAAGGAGAGATACTGGCTCGTGGTAAGCGCACCGTTATTTTGGGCGCCTTGGCGGTGACAGTATTAAACCCACACCTATATTTGGATACGGTGGTGATTCTTGGTTCGATTGGCGGACAGTTTGAAGGTAACGACAGAATTGCTTTTGCTATGGGAACCATCTTGGCTTCATTTGTTTGGTTTTACTCTCTGTCACTGGGCGCAGCAAAGCTAGGCCCAACGCTATCTAAACCGAAGGTTAAGAAAGGCATTGATATCGCAGTAGCGACCATGATGTTCGCTATTGCTGCTGTGCTTACCAATGGACTGATCGAGCAATACTGGTAATCACTTAAAGAACAGAGGCTACCAACCAAGCCAGAGATGCCATGAGTGACTCATTGATATAATGAATTAAGCTAGAATGACCCGAATTTTGTTGTTCAGTTCACTCAACGCAGCTTCAAGGCTTGGTTCAGGTTGGCTCAAGTGATTTATCAAGGTCATGAAATAGCTATCCATAATCAATGGCATTTTTTCAGAAATAGAAGCATCGACATTAACCGTCTGAAAGAGTGCCTGATCAAAGGTACGATAATAGTCTAAATCCCAAATGACCTCTTTGAGTAACGCTCGACTTAACTCAACATTATCAAAATAATAGCGATAGTAGTGTTCAATCAGCGAGATACCTACATCCACAGCACGTTTATCTTGCTCAGCCGCTAACACCTCCTGACCAATCTTTTCCAACTGCGATAGCATCCCTTCTCGAAGAATCGTCAGCTTGGTTTCAAAATGACTAAACACCGTGCCATCTGCCACACCCGCGTGACGAGCGATCTGGCGAGTTGTGGTGTTGTCATAACCATTTTCCCCAAACAACTCCCAAGCAGACGCTAAGATCTTCTGTTTCGTTATCTCTCTCTTACTCACGAAAATACACCCTTCTCAAATCAAGCTTGATCATACTCTTAGTGCTCTAATTTGACAAATTGAGCGCGCTCAATTATAAAAAATGAGCATGCTCATTTTAACTTTGGAGATACGGACATGATGAAGATATTAAACCGACTGGGACAAGTGCTGATTTTTCTGCCCACGATATTTTGCTTCTCTTACCTACTTCGACCACTACTGATGATGATTTTGATTCCTGGCGGTTTATGTTTATTGGCTATTTTGGGAGGACAAGAAGTAAGAAAGCCCTTATATGCGATGTTGAAAGCATCGTTGTGGCCAACGTCGAGTAGAACGCGAAATAAGGAGATACAAAGAAAAGAAGCTAAACAGTGATAACAACGAACAGGATTAGTGATATTGAAAATAACAAAAAAGGCGGAAAACCTAAGTTATCCGCCTTTCGTTATAAAAGCTTACCGCTGTAAAAGCCGATTAAAGAATTAAGCTTCTACTTTATTCATGTGCACATCCATTTGTGGGAATGGAATTTCGATACCTTCTTTATCCAAGCCTTCTTTTATTGCTTGCATCAGGTCGAAGTAAACATTCCAGTACTCTGCAGTGCTAACCCATGGGCGAACCACGAAGTTAACTGAAGAGTCAGCAAGTGTGTGAACACCCACTTGAACGCCTGGTTCTTTCAATACGCGCTCATCAGATTCACAGATCTTAGTCAGAAGTTCTTTGGTCTTTTGTAGATCAGCACCGTAAGAAACACCGATCATTAGGTCGATACGACGTGTGTCATGACGTGAGTAGTTCGTGATTGGGCTACCGATAACGCTGCCGTTTGGTACCACAACCATTTTGTTGTCAGGTGTTGTTAGAACAGTTTGGAAGATTTGAATTGAATCAACTGAACCCGCTACACCACCGATTTCCACGTAGTCGCCAGACTTGAATGGACGGAACGCAACAATAAGTACACCAGCAGCAAAGTTAGATAGTGAGCCTTGTAGAGCCAGACCGATAGCTAAACCAGCCGCACCAATTACAGCAACGACAGATGCTGTTTGAACACCTAAGCGACCAAGAGCTGCAATTAGAACAATAACAAATAACAAGTAACGAACTAAGCCATGGATAAACTCGACAACCGCTCGGTCCATTTTCTTCTTCTGAAGAACCTTAGACACGCTATTCGCTACTGCTTTAACGATTAAGTTACCAATAAATAGAATAACGAGCGCAGAAATAATGTTTACACCGTATTGAATAAACAAATCTGAGTTATCCGTTAACCATTGTTCTGCATTTGAAAGACCATCCACAAGCGGGGTCTCAATCGTTGTAGAACTCTCAGCCATAATGTGCATCCTCTATGTAATATGCTATGAGCTAAACTGCCTTAAGCCAAACCTACCAAACAACAAAGCAAACAGTTTAATTTCTGTTAAGTCATTGTGTTAAAAGTAAATTCAAGCCAAGTCCTTTTTTATAAACTGAACCAAGTCCAGTTTTTCGGCACGATATCCTATCTTTGACAGATTGCAAAGTCATATTTATGTAAGCTTTTGAAATAATAAAACTTACTGATAAACACAAATACCGATAACTAAAAGACTACGAAATTTATTCACCGCACGCTAGGTTTTTCACATAATTAATACAAGTTTTTATCAGACATAAAAAAACCCGCTCAATGAGCGGGTTTTTAAAACTTAAAGAGTACTTAATTCAAAGAATTATAGTACGTCTACAGCGTTAAGGTCAGCAAATGCTTTCTCTAGACGAGCAACCATTGAAGCTTGACCAGCACGTAGCCATACGCGTGGATCGTAGTACTTCTTGTTTGGAGCAGCTTCGCCAGTTGGGTTGCCGATTTGACCTTGTAGGAAATCGAAGTTGTCAGCAGAGTACTGACGGATACCGTCCCAAGTTGCCCATTGTGTATCAGTATCGATGTTCATTTTGATAACACCGTAGCCGATAGACTCTTGGATTTCTGCTTCAGAAGAACCAGAACCACCGTGGAATACGAAGTTTAGAGCGTTAGGTGCGATACCGAACTTCTCTGCACAGTATGCTTGAGAATCACGTAGGATAGTTGGAGTAAGTACAACGTTACCAGCTTGGTAAACACCGTGTACGTTACCGAAAGAAGCAGCGATAGTGAAACGTGGGCTAACAGCCATTAGTTTCTCGTATGCGTATGCTACGTCTTCTGGAGAAGTGTAAAGCTCAGATGCGTCCATATCAGAGTTATCTACGCCGTCTTCTTCACCACCAGTACAACCAAGTTCGATCTCGATTGTCATGTTCATTTTAGCCATGCGCTCTAGGTACTTAGCACATGTTTCGATGTTCTCTTCTAGAGACTCTTCAGAAAGGTCTAGCATGTGAGAAGAGAATAGAGGCTTACCAGTTTGTGCGAAGAACTCTTCACCAGCGTCTAGTAGACCGTCGATCCATGGAAGAAGTTTCTTAGCAGCGTGGTCAGTATGTAGAATAACTGGAACACCGTAAGCTTCAGCTACAGCGTGTACGTATTTTGCACCAGCTACAGCGCCAAGAACTTGTGCGCCTTGACCTTCAAGTTTAACGCCTTTACCTGCGAAGAATGCAGCGCCACCGTTAGAGAACTGAACAACTACTGGAGCTTTAACTTTAGCAGCTGCTTCTAGTACTGCGTTTACAGAGTCAGTACCAACAACGTTTACAGCAGGAAGAGCAAATTTGTTTTCTTTTGCTACTTCAAATACTTTCTGTACGTCATCGCCAGAAATCACACCAGGTTTTACAAAATCGAAGATCTTAGACATGGAAATAGTCCTATTTATTCTATCGTTTTAAGATTAAAAAACTTAAGTTCAAAAACTTGCAATCGTTTGCTCACAACTTATGCCATTCTAGCAAAAAAGTGTGATATGCAGCAAACGTTAAAAGGCGAGATTCGCATCTCGCCTTTCTAAATCAATTATGCTTTAGCACGCTCTTCAAGCATTGCTACTGCAGGAAGTACTTTACCTTCAACGAACTCAAGGAAAGCGCCGCCGCCAGTAGAGATGTAAGAAACGTCAGCTTTGATACCGAACTTGTCGATAGCTGCTAGCGTGTCACCACCACCTGCTACTGAGAAACCTGCAGACTCAGCGATTGCTTTAGAGATACCCGCTGTACCCGCTTCGAAGTTTTTGAATTCGAATACGCCTACAGGGCCGTTCCAAAGGATAGTTTTTGCGTTGCCGATGATTTCAGCTAGTGCAGCAGTTGAATCTGGGCCAAGGTCGAAGATCATGTCGTCGTCTTGTACTTCAGAAACGTGCTTGATTTCAGCTTCTGCGTTTTCGTCGAATGCTTTAGCACATGCAACGTCAGTCGCTACTGGAATAGCACACTCTTTCATTAGCTTCTGAGCCGTTTCAACTAGGTCAGCTTCGTATAGAGACTTACCTACGTTGTGGCCTTCAGCTGCGATGAATGTGTTCGCGATACCACCACCAACAACAAGTTGGTCAGCGATTTTAGATAGAGACTCAAGAACTGTTAGCTTAGTCGATACTTTAGAACCACCAACGATAGCAACTAGCGGACGCTCTGGGTTATCCATTGCTTTGCCAAGAGCTTCAAGCTCAGCAGCAAGAAGAGGACCTGCACATGCTACAGGAGCGTGAGTACCAACACCGTGAGTAGATGCTTGTGCACGGTGAGCTGTACCGAATGCGTCCATCACGAAGATGTCACATAGCGCAGCGTACTGCTTAGAAAGTGCTTCTTCGTTCTTCTTCTCACCTTCGTTGAAACGAACATTTTCAAGAACAACTAGTTCACCAGCGTTTAGCTCTAGGCCGTTTAGGTAATCTTTAGCTAGTTTAACTTCGCAGTCTAGTGCGTCGTTTAGGTAGTTAACTACAGGAGCTAGAGAGAACTCTTCGTTGTATTCGCCTTCAGTAGGACGACCAAGGTGAGAAGTAACCATTACTTTTGCACCAGCTTCTAGGCAAAGCTTGATAGTTGGTAGAGATGCTAGGATACGTGCATCTGAAGTTACTTTACCGTCTTTTACTGGTACGTTTAGGTCAGCACGGATAAATACGCGTTTACCTGCAAGTTCCAGGTCAGTCATCTTGATCACAGACATGATTTGTCCTCTCAAATTTAAATAAAAATAAAGTTTTGGAAACTCAGCAACCCTGCTAAGCCTATAAATTATTCAACTGGTAATTCTTTAACTACTCGTAATATGTGGACACTTAGCATTTATTTCAAGCTAAAAAATAAATAATCCGCACATTTGCTTCTAGGTCTTACTTCTTGCCTTCAGAAGCTTGCATTGCGAGAACCGTATCCAGCATTCGGTTCGCAAAGCCCCATTCATTGTCACACCACACTAGCATTTTTACTAAGTGGCCGTTGCTCACTCGAGTTTGTGAACCATCGACGATTGCGCTATGGGGATCGTGATTAAAGTCGATGGAAACGAGCGGCGCTTCAGTATAGTCAACTATATTGTGTAATGTACACTGGGACGCATTAACAATGGTTTGATTTACGTCATTAACTTTCACATTTGTATTAATTGTGACACTTAAATCCATCGCTGTTACGTTTACCGTTGGTACACGCACAGATATCGCTTCGAACTTGTTAGAAAATTTCGGGAAGATTCTTTCAATACCTTTATGCAATTTGGTATCGACAGGAATGATGGATTGGCTCGCAGCTCGAGTACGGCGAAGGTCGCTGTGGTACGCATCAATCACTTGTTGATCATTCATTGAAGAGTGAATCGTTGTGATAGTACCGGACTCGATGCCAAAGGCGTCATCAAGAACCTTAATGATAGGAACAATACAGTTGGTGGTGCATGAACCGTTGGAAACGATTCGATGGTCTGCCTCGATGGTATCGTGATTCACGCCATAGATAATGGTGTTATCAAGATCATTAGCACCAGGATGTGAAAACAGTACCTTTTTCGCCCCAGCAGCTATGTGCGCTAGGCCGTCAGCTCGGCAACCGTAAACACCGGTACAGTCGAGTACAATATCCACCTCAAGATCACGCCAAGGCAACAACTCGATATCAGCAAGGTGCAAGATACGAATCGTGTCAAAATCACCTTTATCTTCCGCACCAATGCCGTGATGGACATAGATGTGCTCTTGGTCGTTGGAGATCTTCTTACCGAAGCGGCCGTGACTGGTGTCGTACTGCAATAGGTGAGCCATAGCGTCAGGCTGAGCAAGCTCATTGACAGCTACTACTTTGATTTGTTGGCTTTTGCCACTTTCATAAACAGCGCGTAACACATTACGCCCTATTCTTCCAAATCCGTTTATCGCGACTTTTAGCATAGTTCCGTACATCTAACCAAAATTTCGTGCAACAGATGATAACTGAATCCTACCCAAAAGGCATTACTTGAATAACTCAGCCTACTTAGGACAGATTGATCTGCTGCGTATAAAGATGAGTCTAGGAGAAAACAAACCCCAGATACAAAAAACCGAGCTCAGCGCTCGGTTTTTTCTTTCATTTAACAGTTAGCACAAGGCCATCAGTCAATGATTAAGCAAGAAGCTCTTTCGCTGTGTTTACTACGTTTTCAGTAGTGAAACCGAACATCTTGAATAGCTCGCCTGCTGGTGCAGATTCGCCGAATGTTGTCATGCCAATGATCTTGCCACCGAAACCAACGTACTTGTACCAGAAGTCAGCGATCCCAGCTTCTACTGCGATACGCGCAGTCACGTCAGATGGAAGTACAGACTCACGGTATTCAGCGTCTTGCTTGTCAAACGCGTCAGTTGCAGGCATAGATACTACACGTACTTTCTTGCCTTCAGCTGTTAGTTCAGCAGCAGCTTCAACTGCAAGTTCAACTTCAGAACCTGTTGCAATGATGATTAGCTCTGGCTTGCCTTCACAATCTTTCAGGATGTAACCACCCTTAGCGATGTTAGCGACTTGCTCAGCGTCACGATCTTGTTGTGCAAGGTTTTGACGAGAGAAGATTAGCGATGAAGGACCATCTTTACGTTCAATAGCCAGTTTCCAAGCCACTGCAGATTCAACTTGGTCACATGGACGCCATGTGCTCATGTTTGGAGTCAGACGTAGAGAAGCGATTTGCTCAACCGGTTGGTGAGTAGGACCATCTTCGCCTAGGCCGATAGAGTCGTGCGTGTAAACTTGGATGTTCTGAACTTTCATCAGAGCAGCCATGCGCATTGCGTTACGAGCGTATTCCATGAACATTAGGAACGTTGCGCCGTATGGTACGAAACCACCGTGCAAAGCGATACCGTTCATGATAGCCGTCATACCGAATTCACGTACACCGTAGTGGATGTAGTTGCCAGAGAAGTCAGTTGCTTCAAGAGACTTAGAACCAGACCACATAGTTAGGTTAGAAGGCGCAAGGTCAGCAGAGCCGCCCATGAATTCTGGAAGCATTTGACCAAACGCTTCTAGTGCGTTTTGAGATGCTTTACGTGAAGCGATGTTTGCTGGGTTAGCTTGAAGATCAGCAATGATTGCGTTTGCTTTCTCTTCCCACTCAGCTGGAAGTTCACCGTTAGTACGACGTTTGAATTCTACAGCTAGCTCAGGGTAAGCCGCTGCGTATGCGTCAAACTTAGCATTCCAAGCAGCTTCTTTTGCTGCGCCTGCTTCTTTCGCATTCCACTCAGCTGCGATATCAGCCGGGATTTCGAAAGGACCGTGTTCCCAACCCAATGCTGCTTTAGTTGCTGTGATTTCATCAGCGCCTAGTGGAGCACCGTGACAGTCGTGTGTACCTGCTTTGTTTGGAGAACCAAAACCGATGATAGTTTTAGTACAAATAAGCGTTGGACGAGGATCCGCTTTAGCCGCTTCAATTGCAGCGTTGATAGCATCAGAATCGTGACCATCTACCGCTGGGATTACGTGCCAGCCGTATGCTTCAAAACGCTTAGGTGTATCGTCAGAGAACCAACCTTCAACTTCACCATCGATAGAGATGCCGTTGTCATCCCAGAAAGCAACCAGCTTACCAAGACCTAGCGTACCTGCTAGAGAACATGCTTCGTGAGAGATACCTTCCATCAGACAGCCATCACCCATGAATGCATAAGTGTAGTGGTCTACGATGTCGTGGCCTTCTTTGTTGAACTGTGCAGCCAGTGCTTTCTCAGCCATTGCCATACCAACAGCGTTAGTGATGCCTTGACCTAGAGGACCGGTCGTTGTCTCGATACCAGGAGCGTAACCGTACTCTGGGTGACCAGGAGTCTTAGAGTGCAGTTGACGGAAGTTTTTAAGGTCTTCAATTGAAAGCTCGTAACCTGCAAGGTGAAGCAGAGAGTAAATCAGCATTGAACCATGGCCGTTAGACAGGATAAAACGGTCGCGGTCAGCCCACTCTGGGTTTGCTGGGTTGTGGTTCAAGTGGCCACGCCAAAGAACTTCAGCGATGTCAGCCATGCCCATAGGTGCGCCTGGGTGGCCTGAATTTGCTTGTTGAACACCGTCCATGCTAAGTGCGCGGATTGCATTGGCTAGATCTTTACGAGAAGGCATGTCTGCTCCTGGATACATAAGCGATTTAAAAAAGAGATTGATGCTAAAGTTTTCATTTTTATTAGCGCGGGTATTCTCTCAAACGACTATAGCGACTGCAAACGTTTTACTGGCATTTTAACGGTCATTTTTCGCAATTTTCGAACATTTACATCACTTAGCAACGGCTCATCTCAAACGATACGCAAACGTTTAGTTATGACATATCATAAAAAAGAGCTTGTAATTCGACCGCTGGAATTTAGAATAGCCGTCTAGATGTAGAAACACCTACAAAATATACTGTATTTAATGGCGGCGCTTCCTAGCTTGCGACGCCATAAAACTATTTACACCAAAACCTAAAAGTGGAGCTCTCATGGCTAAGCACCTATTCACTTCTGAATCTGTTTCAGAAGGCCATCCAGATAAAATTGCAGACCAAATCTCTGATGCTGTTCTTGATGCCATCTTGGAACAAGATCCAAAAGCACGTGTTGCTTGTGAGACTTACGTAAAAACCGGCATGGTTATGGTTGGCGGTGAAGTAACAACGTCTGCATGGGTTGATATCGAAGAAATCACTCGTGAAACAGTACGTGAAATTGGTTACGTTCATTCTGATATGGGCTTTGACGCTGACTCTTGTGCCGTTCTAAACACAATTGGTAAGCAGTCTCCAGACATCAACCAAGGTGTTGATAAAGCAGACCCTAAAGAGCAAGGCGCTGGCGACCAAGGCATCATGTTTGGTTACGCGACTAACGAAACACCGATCCTAATGCCTGCTCCAATTACTTACTCTCACCTTCTTGTTAAGAAGCAAGCTGAAGTACGTAAGAGCGGTAAGCTTGACTTCCTTCGTCCAGATGCGAAATCTCAAGTAACATTCCAGTACGACCAAGGCAAGATCGTTGGTATCGATGCTGTTGTTCTTTCTACTCAACACTGTGATTCAGTAACAACTCCGGATCTACGTGAAGCGGTAATGGAAGAGATCATCAAGCCAGTACTTCCTTCTGAGTGGATCAACAAAGACACTAACTTCTTCATCAACCCAACAGGCCGTTTCGTAATCGGTGGCCCAATGGGTGACTGTGGTCTAACAGGTCGTAAGATCATCGTTGATACCTACGGCGGCGCAGCTCGTCACGGTGGCGGTGCATTCTCTGGTAAAGATCCATCAAAAGTTGACCGTTCTGCAGCTTACGCAGCACGTTACGTGGCGAAAAACATCGTTGCTGCTGGCATGGCTGACCGTTGTGAGATTCAACTGTCTTACGCTATCGGTGTTGCAGATCCAACATCTATCATGGTTGAAACGTTTGGTACTGAAAAAGTAGCTCACGAAATCATCATTGAAGCAGTTCGTCAAAACTTCGACCTACGTCCATACGGTCTTCAAGAAATGCTAAATCTTCTTCAGCCTATCTACAAGCAGACTGCAGCATACGGCCACTTCGGTCGTGAAGAATTCCCTTGGGAAGCGACTGACAAAGCAGCAATCCTTGCAAACTTCGCTGGCCTAAAATAATTTAGCCACTGCGATTTGTTTCTTTAAAGCCCTTACTGCTTAGTAAGGGCTTTATTTTTATGTACTTACCGAACTTTCACTCGCTACTCCTTTCTCTAACGCCCTTCTTTACCGTTAACCACTAAGTATAAAAAGCCGCCGATAATTTGTGTTTTCTAACACTACTGACAATAGTTAAGGTAACTCCTAGGCGATCAAGCTCACATTTAACTTAAATTAATTCAGTCTGATAACGCTCGTTAAATGCACGCTAGAACAAAAACTGGGATGACAAAGAGCAATTTAGCTCAACACCATAACTCTCACACAAGTCACACCGATGAGCCTTATGGAATTATAACTAGGACGTTATTTAACTAGGGGGATCTATGCCTCGTACCGCGCACCCATCCGAACTGAACGATAAAAAACACAAGGTCAGCGATAAGGATTACGCTCGCACCATTCCTTGCAACCAAATCAGTATTTCCGCACCCTTTCATTGGTTGTCGCTTGCTCTGCATGACTTAGTAAGAATGCCATTAATCAGTGCATTTTACGGTTTGTGCTTTATGGGAGCGGCAATCGCCATAGTTCAACTTGTCCAATGGCAAGGAACACACTTGGTGGTGATGCCGAGCTTGATTGTGTACATGCTTATAGGGCCTTTCCTTGCTCTGGGCCTGTATGACGCAGCCTGGGAAAGAGAAAAAGGACACAACGCCAGCCTACTGCACTCCATGAAAGCCATCACTCGTAACTCAACCCACCAATGGGCCTTTGCGATTGTATTAATGGTCGCGATGATATTTTGGATGCGTATCGCCGCTCTGTTGCATGCTTTGTATCCATCTGTACAAGGTGCTCCATTAGCTGAATTTGCTCCCTTCCTGATCACGGGTTCTGTGATTGGATTCGTTATCGCTAGCCTAATATTCAGCATCTCAGCGTTTTCTATCCCATTGATGATGGAGAGACGCGTGGATGTGATGAGCGCAATCTTCACTAGCTTCAATGCAGTGAAATCCAACATCCCTGCAATGGTGGTGTGGGCAAGTATTATTTGTGCCGGTATTCTGGTGGGCTTCGCGACCTACGGCATTGGTATGATCGTCACCATGCCGCTACTTGGTTACGGTACATGGCATGCCTACCACGAAATAATCAAGAAGAATCACCACCTATAAATTATCGCCAGAATAACGAGCAATGTTATGATTAGGCCTTAGCTTAAACGCTGAGGCCTTTTTTTGGAGTTAACAACGTTTGTCTTACACGCCACAACAACATCGAGCAAATAAGAAATTGGCTGAGTGCCTAGCTATCGCTAATCAACATTTCTCTCGTGAATTCCCATGCCCAACCATCACTTACAAGTTAAGAGGCAAAGCTGCGGGAAAGGCCTACCTGCAGCTCAATGAAATTAAGCTCAACCATGTACTCTTCGCCGAGAATGAAGATGCCTTCATTAACGAGGTGGTGCCTCATGAACTGGCACATCTGATCACCCATCAAGTATTTGGACGAGTGAGACCTCACGGGAATGAGTGGAAATACGTGATGGAAAAGGTATTCAATGTACCAGCCAAAACAACCCACAGTTTTGAGATAACCTCAGTGCAAGGTAAGACCTTTGAGTACCGCTGCGACTGCACGGTTTACCCACTTTCGATTAGACGTCACAACAAGGTATTACGTAACCAATCAAGCTATCGTTGCCAACAGTGCAGTCAAACCTTGGCCTTTACTGGCAAGCAACTCAGCTAACATCTGATCACTCGCTCGTGTTCAATTGAGTGACTAGCCCACTTCTCTTCAGAGAATTGCACTCCATTGAGTAGACGATTGAAATGTAATGGAGAAATCTATCACTTGAGTGCTAGACTGATATTTATCATACTTTTATCAGTCTTTTTCTATGCACAAAACCACTCCAAAAGCATTTGGCCTATCGGTGTCTTTTTACTTATCGATAGTATTTTGCCTACTGGTAACTCAAAGCGTTTTCGCCGCTCCACCGAGTTCCTTCTCCAAAGCAAAAAAAGAAGCCGTGAAGATTTACCTTGATCACCCGACTTCATTCTATTGTGGCTGTGACATTACTTGGAAAGACAAAAAGAAAGGCATTCCAGACCTTGATGGCTGTGGTTATCAAGTACGAAAGCAGCAAAAACGGGCGAGTCGAATTGAGTGGGAACACGTTGTTCCCGCTTGGCAATTTGGCCACCAGCGCCAGTGTTGGCAAGACGGTGGGCGCAAGAATTGCACTCGTAATGACAAAATATTCAAATCCATGGAAGCCGACCTTCATAACCTAACTCCGGCCATTGGCGAGGTTAACGGTGATCGCTCTAACTACAATTTCAGTCAGTGGAATGGTATGGATGGGGTGAGCTATGGTCAGTGTGAAATGCAGGTCAACTTCAAGCAGCGTAAGGTTATGCCACCAGACAGAGCAAAAGGCTCTATCGCTCGTACCTATCTTTACATGAGCCAAGAGTATGGCTTCAAGCTATCTAAGCAGCAAACCAATCTGATGATGGCGTGGAACAAGCAGTTTCCTGTCGATGAGTGGGAATGTACTCGTGATGAGCGTATCTATGCCATCCAAGGTAATCACAACCCATTTGTTTACCCAGCTTGTAAATAACGCCACTCGCGTACCCCACATTCCTAACCGTCTCAAACAAGAGTTTCAGAATTGCCCCTGAAACTCTTGCTCTACCCTTGTTTTTTCAACTAAAAGCATCCATGTTAGGCAGAGACAAAATACCCAAATGATCATATTTATAGGTTTACCAGCATGAGAATCCCTCGTATCCATCACCCAGAACGCATTCACCAGTTAGGTTCTCTCGCTTTAGGCGAAGATGCCGCGGGTCATGTTGGTCGTGTCCTTCGCATGAAAGAAGGTCAAGAGGTTCTTCTATTTGATGGCAGTGGCGCTGAATTCCCTGCGACAATTGCTGAGGTATCAAAGAAGAATGTGACGGTTAATGTTACTGAGCGAATCGAACGCAGCAGTGAATCTCCGTTAGACTTACATTTAGGCCAAGTGATTTCACGTGGCGACAAAATGGAATTCACGATTCAGAAATCGGTTGAGCTTGGTGTAAACACCATTACCCCACTGATTTCAGAGCGCTGTGGCGTTAAACTCGATACTAAGCGATTCGAGAAAAAACTCGCGCAGTGGCAAAAGATTGCTATAGCAGCGTGTGAACAGTGTGGCCGTAACACGGTTCCAGTCATTCGCCCAATCATGCAACTTGAAGAATGGTGTAGCGAACCGAGTGAAGCATTAAAGCTGAACCTGCACCCTCGCGCAAAATACTCAATTAATACCCTTCCAGAACCCATCAGCAAGGTACGTCTATTGATCGGTCCTGAAGGTGGCTTGTCAGCTGAAGAAATCGGCATGACAGAACAATACAAATTTGAAGAGACGCTACTCGGCCCACGTGTACTTCGTACCGAAACAGCAGCTCTAACCGCAATTACTGCCTTACAAGTCCGTTTTGGCGATCTAGGCTAGGAGAAAAAAATGATCAAACTTGGCATCGTAATGGATCCAATTTCATCCATTAACATCAAAAAAGACTCTAGCTTTGCCATGATGCTTGAAGCTCAGCGTCGTGGTTACGAAATCCATTACATGGAAATGGATGATCTACACTTAGATCAAGGCGTAGCCATTGCTGACACAAAGATTGTAGAACTCAAAGAAGATCCAAACGGTTGGTACGAATTCAAGTCAGAACAGACTATCGCGCTATCAGATTTAGATGCTGTGCTGATGCGTAAAGATCCTCCGTTTGACACTGAGTACATCTATGCAACCTACATTCTTGAACGTGCTGAAGAGAACGGCGCGCTGATCGTAAACAAACCGCAAAGCCTACGTGACTGTAACGAGAAATTATTCACAGCTTGGTTCCCAGAGCTAACGCCAACTACTATCGTGACTCGTAAAGCAGAAAAGATTAAAGAGTTCCGCGAGAAGCACGGTGACGTAATTCTTAAGCCACTTGATGGCATGGGTGGCGCATCGATCTTCCGTGTTAAAGAAGGCGATCCAAACGTATCAGTGATCATTGAAACCTTGACTAACCACGGTCAAAACTACGCAATGGCACAGACCTTTGTTCCAGATATCAGCAACGGTGACAAGCGTATTCTTGTGGTTGATGGTGAGCCAATGCCTTACTGCCTAGCGCGTATTCCTGCTAAAGGGGAAACTCGAGGCAACCTAGCTGCTGGTGGTACTGGTGAAGCTCGCCCTCTAAGTGAAACCGATTGGGCTATCGCACGAGCGGTTGCTCCATCACTAAAAGAGAAAGGCTTAATCTTCGTAGGACTTGACGTTATCGGTGACAAGCTGACTGAAATTAACGTGACGAGCCCAACGTGTATCCGTGAAATTGAAGCTGCTTTTGATATTTCAGTGACGGGTAAATTAATGGATGCAATCGAGCGTCGCGTTAACGCTAAATAGCCTAAACTTAAGAAAGTCTTAGCTATTCGCACACATTTAGACACAGAATCGATGAGCGGCTTTACGCCGCTCTTCTTCCTTTACTGGGAACACACTGGCAGGAGGCTCTATGAATTTAACGAACCACTTTCTGGTCGCAATGCCCGGAATGAAAGACCCATACTTTCAAAACTCGGTGATCTACCTTTGTGAGCACAATGACGAAGGTGCAATGGGTCTGATGATCAACGCTCCTATCGATGTCACTGTCGGCAGCATGCTCAAACAAGTTGAGGTTGATTCTGAACAACCCAAATCCAATCAAGCAAGTCTTGATAAACCTGTTTTAAATGGTGGACCTGTAGCAGAAGACCGCGGGTTTATTTTGCACAAGCCCAAAGGCAGCTATCAATCCAGCATCAACATGACGGACCAAATCTCGGTAACAACCTCAAAAGATATCTTGATGGTATTAGGAACCGAAGATGAACCGATCAATTATCTGGTTGCACTTGGCTACTCTGGGTGGGAGCCAGGCCAGCTGGAGATAGAACTGACCGAGAACTCATGGCTAACCGTTGAAGCCGATCCAAAGGTCATCTTCGACACACCAATCTCAGACCGCTGGAAAGTCGCGGTGCAAATGTTAGGTATTAATGCCGCTCAGCTTTCAGCAGATGCAGGCCACGCCTAGCCCTACTCAGCTCAATAAAATAAACACTCAAACACAGATTAATTTGGAAGCCCCATGTCACGAACAATTATGGCATTTGACTACGGTACAAAAAGTATCGGCAGTGCGATTGGACAAGAAATAACAGGCACAGCAAGCCCTCTGAAAGCCTTTAAAGCCAAAGATGGCATCCCAAACTGGGACGATATCGAAAAGCAAATTAAGGAATGGCAACCAAATCTGATTGTGGTTGGCCTTCCTACCGACCTGCACGGTAAAGATCTAGCAACCATCACACCTAGAGCAAAGAAGTTCGCTAACCGCCTCAAAGGACGCTTTGGTGTCGATGTTGAACTGCATGATGAGAGGCTATCGACCGCGGAAGCAAGAGCCGATCTTTTTGACATGGGTGGCTACAAAGCACTAAGCAAAGGCAACGTTGATAATCAATCAGCTGTGGTTATTTTGGAAAGTTGGTTTGAAGCACAATATTCATAACGAAAAATAAGTGAGCAAAATGTGAGCTAACTTGTGATCCCACTCGAATTTCATATCGTAATGTCGATGCAATTCAAAATAAGAACGTGGGAGTTCACATGAAAATTATTCTAGCAATCTTCGCCGCTCTAGCAATAACAGCATGTAGTTCAATGGGTGGTGGTTCGGCTGGTTATACTGGCGAGCAATATCCAACTAAAATTAAATTAGAAAAAGAACGCGGTTACTCGAACGATAACAACAGTTTTGCAAACCACTAATTTATTCGCTTCACAAAAAACCCGCCTTGGAGCGGGTTTTTTATTGGTATTAAGATTTAGCTCTAAGCTCTAAGCTCTAAGCTCTGAATCTACCCCATATCGATCTTCACACCAGCCAAAGCACCAGTCCCATAGTCATCATCGCCACGTCTAGTTTTTAGCATCAAGCGTAAGTCGTTAGCGGAGTCAGCACTGTGGAACGCATCCTCTTCGCTGATCTTGCCTCCTACAACTAAATCATACAAAGCTTGGTCAAAGGTCTGCATCCCAATCTCTTTCGATTTCGCCATTGTTGCTTTTAGCTCGTGCAGTTCACCGCGACGAATCAAGTCAGACACTCGTGGGCTGTTGAGTAAAATCTCAAACACACCATGACGACCGCTGCCATTCTTATCTCGGATTAACTGCTGAGCGACGACACCACGCAGATTCATCGACAGATCAAACAGGAACTGTTCTTTCTGCTCTTTCGGCACCAAGTGGAGAATACGCTCTAACGCTTGGTTGGCATTATTCGCGTGCAGTGTCGCCATACACAAGTGACCCGTTTCAGCAAAGGTCATCGCGTATTCCATGGTTTCACGGCTACGGATTTCGCCAATCAAAATCATATCTGGTGCTTGGCGCAAAGAGTTCTTAAGTGCGACTTCATAACTCTCGGTGTCGAGCCCTACCTCACGCTGAGTCACAATACATTTTTTATGTTCATGGACGAACTCAATCGGGTCTTCAACTGTTAAGATATGACCTGAACGATTGGTATTGCGATAGCCTGTCATCGCAGCCATCGAGGTCGATTTACCAGAGCCAGTTGCACCAACCACCAGCACAAGCCCACGCTTGGCGATTGAAAGGTCTTGTAATACATCAGGAAGCTTTAATTGCTCAAAGGTTGGGATGTTAGTCTCGATGCGTCGAATGACCGCTCCAGGCAGTTCTCGTTGAAAGAATGCACTGACACGAAAGCGACCAAACTCACGCACAATGGCAAAGTTTGCTTCACGTGTTTGCTGATATTCATCACGTCGGTCTTGATCCATCATCGCATCAAGTAATTGAGCAACCTGAGCCGCATTCAGCTTATCGCCTTGAGGTCGTAATTCACCATCCACACGGAACAGGATAGGTGCATCAACAGTGATATAAAGATCCGATGCTTTTTGAGACAGCATCCCTTCAAGGATTTGATTCAATTCCATTTTGTTCACCTTGATTAAAACATTGAGGTTTCAATTTCGATCTTTCTCTCGACCTCTTCCGAGTCAACCAAGCCTTGAGCCATTAGCTGCTTCGCATTTTGCTCCATGGTCTGCATACCATGTGCTGCGCCCGTTTGAATGATCGAATACATCTGAGCAACCTTGTCTTCACGAATCAGGTTTCTGATCGCTGGTGTCGCCATCATGATTTCATGACAAGCCACACGACCGCCACCAACACGCTTCAACAACTTCTGAGCGATGACCGAACGCAACGATTCAGACAGCATTGAACGCACCATATCTTTGTCGCTACCCGGGAATACATCGATAATACGGTCGATAGTTTTAGCAGCAGAGCTGGTATGCAAAGTACCAAAAACCAAGTGCCCGGTTTCCGCTGCGGTTAGCGCCAAGCTGATCGTCTCTTGGTCACGAAGCTCACCAACAAGGATAACGTCTGGGTCTTCACGTAATGCGCTGCGCAGCGCCGCTTTAAAGCTGTGAGTATCACGGTGAACTTCACGCTGGTTAACAAGGCATTTATTGTTGGTATGAACGAATTCAATTGGGTCTTCGATCGTCAGGATGTGTTTGTTGTGGTTACGGTTTACGTAATCCACCATCGCAGCGAGCGTCGTAGATTTACCAGAACCCGTAGGGCCAGTGACGAGCACTAAACCTTTTTCGTAGTTCGCAATCTTTTCAAATATTTCAGGCGCACCAAGCTGATCTAAAGTAGGGATCTCTACAGGGATAGTTCGAAAGACAGCTGAGCAACCACGTGCTTGGTTAAAAGCATTCACACGGAAACGACCAACATTGGGTAATTCAAAAGAGAAGTCGACTTCCAATTTTTCTTCAAACTCACCACGCTGCGAATCGCTCATGATCTCAAAAACTAAACGATGCACATCAGCATGACTCAAAGCTGGTATTCCAAGCTTCCTTACTTCACCATCTATACGTACCATTGGAGATACACCCGCAGAAAGATGTAGATCTGACGCGTTATGCTTTACACTAAAATCTAGTAACTCAGTGATATCCATTTATTTTCCCTTAAGTAAAGTCAGCTATGAGTAGTATTCAACAAAATATCGAACAAATCACCTCACAGATTCGTAGTGCTGAGCAAAAGTGCGGACGAGCTCCAGAGTCCGTGCAACTTTTAGCAGTCAGCAAAACTAAACCTATTGATGCGATTCTAGAAGCCGCACTCGGAGGCCAAGTTGCCTTTGGTGAAAACTATGTTCAAGAAGGTGTCGATAAAGTAAAACACTTTTCAGAACAACATTCTAACCTAAATTTAGAGTGGCACTTTATTGGTCCAATTCAGTCCAATAAAACGCGCCCAATTGCGGAAAGCTTCCAATGGGTACATTCCGTCGATCGCGATAAGATCGCGCAAAGACTTAATGATCAACGTCCAAGCGAACTTCCACCTCTACAGGTGCTGATTCAAGTGAATACCAGTGGCGAAGAGTCCAAGTCTGGTACTTCTGAAGAGACAGTTTTTGCACTGGCGGAGTTGATTTCGTCGCTCCCTAACCTCACTTTAAGAGGATTGATGTCGATTCCTGCAAACGTCTCTGACTATCAATCACAGCTTAATGCATTCTCTCAACTGGCAGAGCTTAAAGATAAGTTATCCGCGAAGTATCCAGATATCGATACCCTGTCTATGGGCATGAGTGGTGATATGGACGCAGCAGTTGAGGCAGGTAGTACCATGGTTCGCATTGGAACGGCCATATTTGGTGCTCGTGATTACGCAAAGTAGCAATTAGTTAGTAACCAGAAATCGACGATAAGTATTGATACCGCTTCGCTTGAACCGCGCAGCGACACGCTCAGGATTTTATATATGGAACATAAGAACATCGCCTTTATTGGGGCGGGAAACATGGTTCGCTCAATTGTAGCGGGCTTAATAGTAAGTGGTTACCCAGCGCAAAAGATTACTGCGACAGCGCCTTCAGACACCAGAAGGCTGCCGTTAGAACAAGAATACGGCATCAATACCACCAGCGATAATATTGCCGCAGCTGAGCAAGCAGACGTTATTGTGTTATCAGTGAAACCACAGATGATGGCTGATGTATGTAAACCCTTACAAAGCATCGACTTTAGCAACAAACTGGTTATCTCAATTGCCGCGGGTATTAATGCGAATCGACTCAATGAGATGTTAAACTGCCAACTGAACCTTGTACGTGTGATGCCAAACACACCATCACTGCTTGGTAAAGGGATGAGCGGTCTTTATGCCGATTCAACAGTCAGCCAAAATGATAAAGACTTCGCATCTCAGCTGATGCAAGCTGTAGGTGAAGTGAGCTGGGTTGAGCAAGAGTCTGGTATCAATAACATCATTGCGGCAGCGGGGAGTGCTCCGGCTTACTTTTTCCTGTTTATGGAAGCGATGCAAGCAGAAGCAATCAACCAAGGTTTCGACCAAGAAACCGCTCGTAAATTAGTTCAGCAGTCTGCATTAGGCGCGGCAGAGATGGTGGTAGCGAATCCAAATACTGAATTATCTACACTGCGTGAACAAGTGACATCAAAAGGCGGCACGACCGCAGAAGCACTGCGCACGTTTAACGAACATCAACTATCAGACATCGTAGCAAAAGCCATGCAAGCGGCGGTTGCTCGAGCTGAAGAGATGGAAAAACTGTTTTAAGCATTTTGTCGCTTCAATTTATACCTAAGCGACAAGTAAATCCGAAAAAGGAAACAATATGAACTCGATGAGCTTTCTGATCTCGACCGTTTTTGATCTTTACATCATGGTTGTGATCTTGCGTATCTGGCTACAAGCATCACGTGCAGATTTCTACAACCCATTCTCACAATTCATCGTAAAAGCGACACAACCGGTTGTTGCCCCACTACGCCGAGTTATTCCATCAATTGGCAGCCTTGATCTGGCGACGGTTGTTTTTGCTTATGTGCTGTGTGTACTTAAGTTCGTTGCTCTAAACCTTATTATCTCTGGCGGCGCTGCCGTTTTCGATATTAGCTTCCTTATCTTTGGCGCACTTTCTCTGCTCAAAGCGGCTGGTGGTTTAATTTTCTGGGTTCTACTTATCCGTGCAATCCTAAGTTGGGTAAGCCAAGGTCGTAGCCCAATCGAGTACGTGTTCCATCAACTGACTGAGCCAATGCTAGTACCTATCCGCCGTATCCTTCCAGACATGGGTGGTTTCGACCTAAGCGTGTTGGTTCTGTTCATTGTTCTGCAATTTGCGAACTTCCTAATGGGCGACATGATTGGTCCTATTTGGTATCAGCTATAATTCAAGTACGAACATTAGGTACTTTGACGATGCCAAAAGCGGTTTGGGCCGAGGAAGACGATATTCTTCTTAGGCTCTATATCCAACCCAAAGCAAGCCGAGACAAAATTGTCGGCTTGCACGGTGAAGAACTGAAAATTGCCATTACTGCACCACCGGTTGATGGCAAAGCCAATGCCCATTTAGCGAAATACCTTGCGAAACAGTTTAAGGTCGCCAAAGGGCAAATTAAGATAGAGAAGGGAGAGCTAGGTAGGCATAAGCAAGTTCGAATATGCTCGCCAAGCCAAATCCCAACTGAAGTCAAAGCCATCCTATGATGGCTTTTTGCTATTTATTGGAGTCACTATGCGTCTATGGATTACAGCACTACTCACCGCTCTTGTTGCCTTACCGAGCTCAGCAGGACAGTTTAAGAACATTAAGGATGTCGAGGTTCATTACTCGGCTTTTAATTCTACGTTTTTAACTGCGCAAGTCGCTAAGCAATACAAACTTAAGCGAAATGGATACTCAGCAATCCTCAACATCAGCGTGTTAGACAAGGCTTCCCTAGGCAAGCCTGCTACAACGGCTAAAATTACGGGAACAGCGAAGAACCTCGTTGGAAACACCCGAACTTTGAAGTTTCGAGAAATCAAAGAAGGTGATGCGATTTATTACCTTGCTGAGTTCCCTGTAACTCACGAAGAGAACATCACCTTTAACATCGATGTTAACGCAGGCTTGAAAGGCACAGGCCCACTGCGCTTCACACAGAAATTCTATATAGAAGAGTAAGCTATCCCTTACTTTTCATTTATTCACTTATTAGAGTCACATTCCCATGAGCAAGATTGTTTTAGCAACAGGCAACCAAGGTAAAGTTCGCGAGATGGCAGGCATTCTGTCTGAGTTTGGTTTTGACGTGGTCGCACAAAGTGAATTGAACGTTTCAGAAGTCGCTGAAACGGGGACAACTTTCATTGAAAATGCCATCATCAAGGCTCGCCATGCTGCGAAAGAGACAGGGCTGCCAGCGATTGCTGACGACTCAGGTTTAGAGGTTGATTTCCTTAAGGGTGCTCCGGGCATCTACTCAGCGCGCTACTCAGGTGAAGGGGCTACGGATAAGCAAAACATTGAAAAACTGCTTAATGCCATGCAAGGTGTGGAAACTGAAAAGCGTACCGCTCGTTTCCACTGTGTGTTAGTACTCATGCGTCACGAAAACGATCCAACACCATTGGTGTGTCACGGTAAATGGGAAGGTCGCATTCTGACTGAAGAGCACGGTGAGAATGGCTTTGGCTATGATCCTGTATTCTTTGTACCAGAAGATAACTGCGCATCTGCTGAACTCGAATCTACACGTAAAAAGCAGCTTTCACACCGCGGTAAAGCCCTTGCTTCACTATTCGAAGCAATCAAAGAGCAAGCTCTGTAATGCACGATACAGCACTTATACCACCAGCACTTAGTCTCTATGTACACATCCCATGGTGTGTACAAAAGTGTCCGTATTGTGATTTCAACTCACACGCTCTAAAAGCCGAGATTCCAGAAAAAGAGTACATCGATGCTCTGCTTGAGGATCTCGATACCGATATCGAAAAATACCAACTCAATGGCGCACCTCGTCCACTGCACTCAATCTTTATTGGTGGCGGCACGCCGAGTCTATTTTCTCCAGAAGGAATAGGTCGATTGCTGCAAGGTATTGAACAGCGCATCCCGTTCAAACCTGAAATAGAAATTACCATGGAAGCTAACCCGGGAACTATCGAAGCTGAGCGTTTTGCCGGTTATCAAAAAGCAGGGGTTAGTCGAATCTCGGTGGGCGTGCAAAGTTTTGAGCAAGAGAAACTGGAAAGACTTGGCCGTATTCATGGGCAAGATGAAGCGGTTAACGCCGCTCATTTAGCACATAAAATCGAATTAAATAGCTTCAACCTAGATCTAATGCACGGCTTACCCGATCAAAGCATTGATCAGGCCTTGGCTGATTTGGACAAAGCGATCGAGCTCGATCCTCCACACTTATCTTGGTATCAGCTAACAATAGAACCTAACACCATGTTCTATTACAAAACGCCAAAGCTACCTGACGATGATGACCTTTGGGATATTTTCGACTTGGGTCATAAGAAACTCGCAGACGCAGGCTATGTGCAGTACGAAATTTCAGGCTACAGCAAGCCCGGCTATCAGTGTCAGCATAACCTTAACTATTGGCGCTTTGGCGACTACCTAGGTATTGGCTGTGGCTCTCATGGCAAGCTAAGCTTTGCTGATGGTCGCATTGTTCGCACGACTAAGATTAAACACCCTAGAGGCTATTTAGCGGCTTACCAGAACATGGTGAAGCCTTACCTATCTGATGAGTTTGAAGTGCCAAATGAAGACCGCCCTTTTGAATTCTTTATGAACCGCTTTAGGTTAATGGAAGCGTGTCCAAAACAAGATTTCGTTGATACAACGGGGCTTGATTTTGACGCTGTCCATTCAACGATTGAGTGGGCAAAAGAGCTAGGTTACTTGAATGAAACCGACACGCACTGGCAGATCACAGAAAAAGGGAAGCTATTCCTCAACGATTTGCTGGAAGCCTTTATGGCAGAAGAAGACGAATAGATTCGAGATTTATTGTGTAAGGGTTGGCTTTAGAGTCAACCCTTTTTGTTTTATGAACCCCTCTCGAAACGAAGCGCTCTATAGGACGAAATCTGTACTCGCATCTCGCACCTTTCTTCTAGAAAATAGAACGACCAATTCGCTCTGAAAGCAATTCCAACGCTTTAGTACCAGCAAGAGAGTTACCAGAAGGATCAAGCTCTGGAGACCATACAGCAATTGTCATCTCTCCCGGAACGATAGCGATAATACCGCCACCCACACCCGACTTACCCGGCATACCAACACGATAAGCAAACTCACCAGCTCCATCGTACAAACCACAAGTTGCAAGCAAAGCATTCAACTGCTTAGTTTGAACTGGCGTGATAATCTCTTTCTTGGTTTGAACCGACACACCTTTGTTCGCCAAATAGCTAAAGGTTTTCGCCAAATCCACACACGTCATTTTAAGAGCACAAGCATGGAAGTAGTTATTCAGTACTGGGATAACATCATTCTCAAAGTTACCAAATGAACGCATCAAATAAGCAATGGCAGCATTACGATCGCTGTGCATCATTTCTGACGCCGCTACCACCTTGTCATACACAATATGAGTATCACCCGATAGCTGACGCACAAACTCTAACAAACGATGTCTCGGTGCTGACAGGCGGCTTTGTAGTAGATCAGCTACGACAATAGCACCCGCATTGATGAACGGGTTACGGGGGATACCATGCTCCATCTCAAGCTGAATCATAGAGTTAAAGGCTTGGCCAGAAGGCTCTTTGCCTACGCGTTGCCAAATTTCTTCAGGCTTATATAACACCATAGCTAAGGTCAGGCTCAAGGCTTTAGAGATGGATTGCACAGAAAAGGCTTCCTCTGCATCACCCGCTTGAATCACCTCACCTTCGTTTGTGTATACTGCAATCGCCAGTTTCTGGTTCGATACGCGTGCCAATGCAGGGATATAATCAGCGACCTTTCCCTGACCAATTAAGGGACGAACTTCGTCTAAGATCTCGGCCAAAATAGCTTGAGTTGGTTTCATGTGCGCTTACTTCTATATTGTTATTTTTGTAGGGGTGTAACGTTACTTTCTGTCCTTAAGCCTTTATAGCAATAAAAGCCTAAGGACAAAAAAGCCAACATTACAATAATGTTGGCTTTAATCAATCCCATAAAGTGTAGGGGTTAAATCCTAAGTCGGACTGCCCTTCACTTAATTTGATTCGGAGTTACTTAGTACGCTTGAACTTAATGTCCCAAACACCATGGCCTAAACGGTGGCCACGCGCTTCAAACTTAGTTAGTGGGCGCTCATCCGGACGAGGAATGTAATCACCATCTTCAGCGATGTTCTCGAAGCCTGGAGCTACGTTCATCACTTCAATCATATGTTCTGCGTAGTTTTCCCAGTCTGTTGCCATGTGGAAAATACCAGTATCAAGTTGAAGCTTACCGCGAACCATCTCTGCAAACTCAGCCTTAACGATACGACGTTTATGGTGACGAGCCTTGTGCCATGGGTCAGGGAAGAACAGTTGCAGTGTATGCAGGCTGCTATCTGGAATCATGTGTTCAAATACTTCTACAGCATCGTGACACATTACACGCAGGTTAGTTACGCCAGCATCGCGAGCTGTACCTAAACACGCACCAACACCCGGGCTATGAACTTCAATACCTAAGAAATTTTTCTCAGGTGCGTTCTTTGCCATTTCAACCAGTGATGCACCCATACCGAAGCCAATCTCTAGTACAACCGGGTTATCGTTGCCAAATACTTCTTTCCAGTTAAGAAGCTCTGGGTTGTAGTCGATACCCATTGTTGGCCAACATTCGTTCATCGCGTTCTCTTGGCCTTTTGTTAAGCGGCCTTCGCGGCGAACAAAACTACGGATCTTACGAACCAGTTTGCCGTCTTCAGTATATTCGTTAGTGGTCACTTCACTCATTGATTTTTGCCTGCACATTGATTAATCAAAGCGGGGATTATCCAAAGAATTGCCTTCGGTGCAAGTCTTTCCGTGGATAAATTCCCACACAATTTGTCTGTTTTACATCCAACGTTAAGTGTGGTGCAATTTCGCTTCTAATAATAGCAAAGCATAGAGCATGTCGTGACTCCTTTCGCAACCGCCATATTAAAGTGGTATGACGCCTACGGGCGTAAAGAATTACCTTGGCAACAAAACAAAACCGCCTACACCGTTTGGCTATCTGAAATCATGCTTCAGCAGACTCAGGTTGCTACGGTGATTCCATACTACCAGCGCTTCTTAGAACGCTTTCCAACGGTTATTGACCTAGCGAACGCCGAACAAGATGAGGTGCTGCACTTATGGACTGGGCTTGGTTATTACGCACGAGCTCGCAATCTACATAAAGCAGCGAAGATCGTCGCAGAACAATATGGCGGTGATTTTCCGCTGTCTATCGAAGAGATGAACGCGCTACCGGGCATCGGTCGCTCTACTGCAGCTGCAGTGCTGTCTTCCGTTCATAAGCTTCCTCATGTGATTCTTGATGGCAATGTGAAGCGAACGCTTGCAAGAAGCTTTGCCGTTGAAGGTTGGCCAGGACAAAAGAAGGTTGAAAACCAACTTTGGGAGCATGCAGAAGCTCATACTCCGAAGAAAGATGTCGATAAGTACAATCAAGCGATGATGGACATGGGTGCCATGGTTTGCACTCGTAGCAAGCCTAAATGTACTCTGTGCCCGATTGAAAGCATGTGTGAAGCCAAGAAGCTTGATAGACAACTCGACTTCCCAGGCAAGAAACCTAAGAAAGAAAAACCAGTAAAAGAAACATGGTTTGTGATTCTTTATCACGACAATCAAGTGTGGCTTGAACAGCGTCCTCAGTCTGGTATCTGGGGAGGCTTATTCTGTTTCCCTCAAAATGAAAACGCAGAGATCGAACATCAGTTAGATCTTCGCTCGATCAAAGACACTGAAACAGATTCAATCAAGACCATGATTGCGTTTAGGCACACTTTCAGCCACTACCACTTAGATATCACACCTGTATTAGTAAAATTAGATAAACAACCAGATTTGATAATGGAAGGGACCAAAGGTCTCTGGTATAACTTATCAAAACCGGAAGAAATTGGCCTAGCCGCTCCTGTGAAGCAGCTTATTGAGAGCCTACCCTTTGAACTGAACGACGACGTTTGAATCAACGAACGCGATAAGAGGAACCACTATGAGCCGCACTGTATTTTGTGCTCGCCTCCAGAAAGACGCTGAAGGCTTAGATTTTCAACTTTACCCAGGTGACTTAGGTAAGCGTATCTTTGACAACATCTCTAAAGAAGCTTGGGGACAATGGCAAAGCAAGCAAACAATGCTGATCAATGAAAAGAAGCTAAATATGATGGATCCTGAGCATCGTAAACTTCTTGAAACTGAGATGGTTAACTTCCTTTTCGAAGGTAAAGATGTCGTAATTGATGGCTATACTCCACCAAGCGAATAAGACATTTATTTAAGCAAATTTTAATGACATCATGGTTAACGCTGCGATGTCATTTTTGTATGAGGAACTATGAAAAAGCTAAGTTACTTCCTAACAGCAATGTTGTTAACAGGCTGCAGCCGTGAATTTGTCGAAAGCATTTATGATGTTAATTACGAACCGACCAACCGATTCGTAAGCAACTTGGCAGAGCTACCTGGTCAGTTTGAAAAAGACACCGGAGCACTGGATGCGTTGATTAATAGCTTTTCTGGCAATATCCAAAAGCGCTGGGGCAGCAGTGAAGTAAAAATGGCAGGTAAGAGTAACTATGTGAAATACATAGACAATTACTTGAGTCGTTCAGAAGTAAACTTTAGCGAAGGCCTGATCACAGTAGAAACTGTGTCCTCAACTGAGCCTAAAAAACACCTCAAGAATGCGATAATGACGACGCTTTTGACGCCAGATGATCCGGCGCATGTCGACCTATTCTCTTCAAAAAGCATTAAATTAGAAGGTAAACCTTTCCTCTACAATCAGGTCGTCGACCAAGAGAAAAAGCCTATTCAATGGACATGGCGCGCTAACCAATTCGCTGATTACCTGATCGCTAATAACCTCAAAACCAAAGAAGTCGACTTTAAAAAAGCCTACTACGTTGAGATCCCTATGGTGGCCGATCACGCAAGTCAGCGTAGTTATCAATATGCTGATATCGTCCGCAGAGCGTCTCAGCGTTATGACATTCCTGAAGACTTGATTTACGCCATCATCAAAACAGAAAGTAGTTTTAACCCATATGCGGTGAGTTGGGCAAATGCATATGGTCTTATGCAAGTCGTACCAAAAACGGCAGGTCGAGACGTATTTAAGCTGGTAAAGAACAAGCCTGGAGAGCCGACTCCTGAGTATTTATTCAATCCAGAAAACAACATTGATGCTGGCACGGCGTACTTTTACATCCTTAAAAATCGCTATTTGAAAGACGTGCAACACCCAACAACGCTTGAGTACAGTATGATTTCTGCATACAACGGCGGTACTGGTGGCGTACTCAATACCTTCAGTAAGGACAGAAAGCGAGCAATGCGAGACCTAAACTCGCTGCAACCTAGCCAAGCGTACTGGGCGCTTACCAAGAAGCACCCAAATAAAGAGTCGCGCCGATACCTAGAAAAAGTAACAAAATTCAAGAAAGATTTTAACCAAGGTAAAACGTAAGCCTCACTTTTGAATAAAAAAACAACTAACGAACGTTTTTTTTAATTATTTTCAAAAAAGGTGTTGACGGTTATGCAGAAAATCCGTTTAATAGCGCTCCGTTGCCCGGATAGCTCAGTCGGTAGAGCAGAGGATTGAAAATCCTCGTGTCGGTGGTTCGATTCCGCCTCCGGGCACCACGATTTGATTTGTTGGTGTCAACACTCTTTAACAGGGAGTAGCAACACGGACAAAAGCATAAAGAATTTAGTGTGCCGACTTAGCTCAGTAGGTAGAGCAACTGACTTGTAATCAGTAGGTCACCAGTTCGACTCCGGTAGTCGGCACCATTCTTTTGCCTCGATAGCTCAGTCGGTAGAGCAGCGGATTGAAAATCCGCGTGTCGGTGGTTCGATTCCGCCTCGAGGCACCATTATTTGGTACTCAACAAATAATGGTCTTAATAGACCTGATGTTGAGACAAGTAATTCCCCCTTAGTTCAGTTGGTAGAACGGCGGACTGTTAATCCGTATGTCGCAGGTTCGAGTCCCGCAGGGGGAGCCATTTTAAAGGGCTTCATTTAAATGAGGTTCTAACGAAGAGTTTACTCTTCAAGCAAAGAATTTAGTGTGCCGACTTAGCTCAGTAGGTAGAGCAACTGACTTGTAATCAGTAGGTCACCAGTTCGACTCCGGTAGTCGGCACCATTCTTTTGCCTCGATAGCTCAGTCGGTAGAGCAGCGGATTGAAAATCCGCGTGTCGGTGGTTCGATTCCGCCTCGAGGCACCATTATTTGATACTTAACAAATAATGGTCTTAATAGACCTGATGTTGAGACAAGTAATTCCCCTTTAGTTCAGTTGGTAGAACGGCGGACTGTTAATCCGTATGTCGCAAGTTCAAGTCTTGCAAGGGGAGCCACATTCAAGAAAGCCAAGTCGAAAGACTTGGCTTTTTTTCTTTCGAACGAAAGCTAAATCTATTCGATCACAGCATCTAACCTTAATAATCCCTATAAAGCCCCTCTTCACACTCACGACAATATCTTCTTCTTAATTAACTTCCCACGAACTTGCTCCCCAAACTCCGTCAATTCAGCAAACCAACACTTTTAAACTCGTTCATAGTCACACAAAAATAAACAAGCTCTTGTTCTGTTACTTTTTTTTCTTCGTAAATTTAATCTTCATCATGTTTTGATATCTTTCTGATATCTGCCCTACACGACTTAGATTAAGATTCGATGAAATATACCTAATACTTATTATTGAATCGCTGCGCGGGGAAATATGAAATTAAAAACGCAAGCTTACTTATTATCGGGCATCATCTTGATCGCTCTGCTAGCGCTGACTGCTACTGGTTTATGGACCTTGAGAGTCGCTAGCAACATGGACAACAAAGCTCGCGTTACAGAGCTATTTAAGAGCGCATACAGCATTCTTACTGAAGTCGAGAAAATGGCTATTGATGGCACTCTAGAAGAGCAACAAGCGAAACAACTTGCTACTCGCCTACTGCGTAACAACATCTATAAAGACAATGAATACGTCTACGTTGCAGATGAAAACATGACGTTTGTCGCGACACCGCTAGATCCACAGCTGCATGGAACCAGCTTCAATGACTTTAAAGACGGTGATGGAAATAGCGTTGGCCTGCTTATACAAAGAGTGCTTGGCAATCGTACTGGACAGATCGTTGAATACACCTGGACGCAAAAGCTGCCAGACGGAACCATTGAAGAAAAGCTGTCTATTGCAGAAAAGACTCCGCATTGGGGTTGGGTTGTGGGCACTGGTATTGGCTTCAACGAAGTTAACGCTCGTTTCTGGTCTACCGCTCAATGGCAGCTATTCCTTTGCGTCGTGATTGCTGGCCTTATCCTATCGAGCTTAATCGTCTCCATTAAACGCATGCTAGCGCTTCTTGGTGGCGAGCCTAAAGATGTAAGAGAAGCGGTACAAGCCGTCGCTGAAGGTCGTATTCAAACCTCTTTCGAAACTCAAGCGATAAACGGCAGTATCTATCACGCTGTTCAGCAAATGAGTAAATCGTTAGCTGAGCTAGTATCAAACCTAAATGCTTCTATGTTGGCATTAAGAGGCGAATTACAACGCGTAGAAGATCGTGCCGGTTCTATTGCCCAACTAACTGAAACTCAGCAGCAATCAACTGAGATGATCGCGACAGCAATGACCGAAATGGCCTCTTCTGCTAACAATGTTGCCGATTCAGCGGGCGATACGGCGCGTAATACTGATGAAGCAGACAAACAGAGCCAACATACCCAACGTCTTATTCACAACACAGTAGACAACATTCAAGGGCTAGCAGGCCAACTAGGTACAGCAAGTGAAGCTGTCGCTAACCTAGATAACGATGTAAACAACATTGTGAAAGTACTCGACGTTATCGGTGACATTGCAGAACAAACTAACCTATTGGCACTGAATGCAGCGATTGAAGCCGCTCGAGCTGGCGAACAAGGTCGTGGGTTTGCAGTTGTTGCTGACGAAGTTCGTAACCTTGCAGGTAGAACGCAATCAAGCACCAAAGAAATCCAATTGATGATTAATAACCTTCAAGAAGGCTCTCGTAACGCTATTCAAACCATGGAAGTGTGTGCAGCAACCAGTGAGAGCACCGTAACCGAGTCTCAAAATGCCTCTGAAGCGCTACAACAGATTGTTATCGCTCTGGAGTCTATTTCCTCGATGAGTCATCAAATCGCGACAGCAGCGGCTGAGCAAACTCAGGTGAGCGATGATATTTCAAAACGTATCAACATGATCGAAGAAAGTGGCAACCAACTGAGTAATGTCGTGACAGAAAGTCACAACAGCACCCAAACCCTCGCCTCTCTTTCTAACGAATTAGAAGCTTGGGTTAATAGGTTTGAAGTAAAACACTAAACTCTCGATAAAATTCTTAAGTAAAAAAGCACGTTTTCATACGTGCTTTTTTTTATTTCGGCACCCATTCAGTGTAGTTAACCTAAGTTTTGCTCTCTTTTAAGGCATGCTAGACCTAGGTTTTTCGTGCCAAATGAACAAAAACAACCCACTAAGTATAGAAAAACATCAAACAATACTTTTTTTGCAATTTAATGTTGACCCAGAACGCGAAAACACGTTTAATACACCTCGTCGCCCGGATAGCTCAGTCGGTAGAGCAGAGGATTGAAAATCCTCGTGTCGGTGGTTCGATTCCGCCTCCGGGCACCACAATTTATTTGTTGGTGTCTTAGACAACAACAGTAAAGCACAAAGAAATATTACGTGCCGACTTAGCTCAGTAGGTAGAGCAACTGACTTGTAATCAGTAGGTCACCAGTTCGATTCCGGTAGTCGGCACCATTTCTTTAAAGCTTTAAGAATAATTCCCCTTTAGTTCAGTTGGTAGAACGGCGGACTGTTAATCCGTATGTCGCAAGTTCAAGTCTTGCAAGGGGAGCCAAGTTAATCATCAAGCATAAGCTTTTTGATTCATGATGCCGACTTAGCTCAGTAGGTAGAGCAACTGACTTGTAATCAGTAGGTCACCAGTTCGATTCCGGTAGTCGGCACCATTCTCTTGATTAGAGACTAAACAATCAATTCCCCTTTAGTTCAGTTGGTAGAACGGCGGACTGTTAATCCGTATGTCGCAAGTTCAAGTCTTGCAAGGGGAGCCAATTAAAGAAAGCCGCATCACTGATGCGGCTTTCTTGCATCTGGAGATCTTGATTTTTCAATGGCTTCCCTTCCTCTTTCTGATGCCTCATTAAATCCAGAAACCAACAGTTTTAAATCCCCTTCAAAGCTAATCACGCTTTACTCTTTAATTCCGTTTTAGATCCACTAACAACAGATTATCCATTTGTACAAAGAGCCAGTCATAATGGACTCGTTAGTTACGTTACTGTTGATTAGTTCTATAGGAATGAACAAGCTTTAGAGCGAATCAAATAGGCTCTAGAAAGGCTATGTCGATTGTTCAAATTGAAATGACATCAGAGTCACTCTTTATCAAAACTATCCACTACAATCGCTCCCATAGATGCAGGCATCGAAATTACAATCACCCTTTTGATCGATACAATTGGATCGCTTAGTAAAGGTAGCTTGTCCAAACAAGTCAGTACCAGTGCAACAACCAACGCTGTCATCACATAAGCAATAACGATTCGAAAAATAAAGACCGGCAGGCGAGCAACAATATCTTTCTGAAAGACACTCTCATAGGTATAAAAGCCAAGGAACACCGCAGACAACAGGAACAACAATAATAAGTTAGCTGTGGGCAAGGTTTCCCCTAGTTTCCAGGCCTCTTCAGAAAAAGAAATCGGCACGGCCAAAGCAAAAGATCCCACAAAGATTTGGCTCGCATCTTCAAAGTTAAAACTTAATTTCATAGTTCTACTCACTAGGTTTAAGGCTTTATCTATATCTTAAAATAATCACAAAACTATCCGCAGATGGCTTGGGGGATTTTCTATTCTTACCAAGCAAACAGCAATAACATTTCTTAGTTTCATAGTAGTCGCAATAACCAAAACATAGCTTGAACTAACCAGCAAGAAATCAATATGTTCAGAACAAAGCGGTCGAACAACTAATTTAATATCGAGTCAAAAACACATCGAAATCGAAGAGAGACTGGTAGACATCCTAAGATACCAGCGCCTAGAACCCGATAATCTCAATCAGTTGGGTGATAAATATCACGGCACGGATCGAGGGATACTCTACTTCTTAGTTTATATATTCTTCCGGCATCACTTGGGGAGCTCAACCTAGCGACTCTCACCTTCAAACTAAATTTAGTCCGCTTTCACCCTTTGAAATACTTCGAACCAAGTGCTTAATGCTATAGAGAGTGGTTTAAGATTAATGCATAACAAGATCTATTAAGTCGACTCATTAAGGATTCTAACGTTCTTAGCAAAATCCTCCATGATGGAGTCCTAATTACACATCAGGCTATCCTCTAGATTCACTGATAGGCACTTCGTCACGTTCCCTAGACGAAGGGCTGCTAGCTAGTACTCGAGGAAGACTCCAAGCACTGAGCAAGCAGGATGAGTTGTAATGCTCGTATAGTTTCAGGTATTGAATGGGGGCACTGAGTCAGAACAGTCTCATTAACCTAACTTACAACGTCGTATGGTTCGAGTATTGGATCAGTAAGCTTAAAGAGCTGCATGCGTTTGAAGTCTTTCTTGTGTCAAACCACAATTGGAATCAGAAATGATGTGATTCTAGTCGTAGGATTGGGGTTTCTGATAAATGACGGAATAGTGGGGACGCGTTGGCTAAGAGTTATGGGGGACGGGAAGCCTTATGTGGAATTCATTAGATGGAAGGGCGAAGCACTATAATTTAGATGTAAAAAAAGCCCCGCTATTTCTAGCGAGGCTTCTAAATAAATGGCGGAGTGGACGGGACTCGAACCCGCGACCCCCGGCGTGACAGGCCGGTATTCTAACCAACTGAACTACCACTCCGCAGTGTCTATTCAGCATAATGCAATTTAAGCCTGACGATGTCCTACTCTCACATGGGGAAACCCCACACTACCATCGGCGCTATTGTGTTTCACTTCTGAGTTCGGCATGGAATCAGGTGGGTCCACAATGCTATGGTCGTCAAACAAATTCTGTTGTTAACTTGATGAATCAAATCAACTAAATAGTGGTGCTGATACCCAGACTCGAACTGGGGACCTCACCCTTACCAAGGGTGCGCTCTACCGGGCTGAGCTATATCAGCAGTTCAAAAATCATTTAAAAACGATTCTGAAAACTTTTTGTTTTCACTTTTTTAAAAGTGAAAATAAATTTAAAGCCTGGCGATGTCCTACTCTCACATGGGGAAGCCCCACACTACCATCGGCGCTATTGTGTTTCACTTCTGAGTTCGGCATGGAATCAGGTGGGTCCACAATGCTATGGTCGCCAAGCAAATTTTGCTTTTACTTTCAGTTTTTTAAAACTGAAGGCAAAATAATCTGGAAAACTGTATTTAAAAGTCTCTCTTCAAACTCATTCAAGCGTTTGGTATTTCTATTGAGTCCACAAAACCCCTTGGGTGTTGTATGGTTAAGCCTCACGGGCAATTAGTACAGGTTAGCTCAATGCCTCGCAGCACTTACACACCCTGCCTATCAACGTCGTAGTCTACGACAACCCTTTAGGACGCTTATAGCGCCAGGGAAAACTCATCTCAAGGCTCGCTTCCCGCTTAGATGCTTTCAGCGGTTATCGATTCCGAACTTAGCTACCGGGCAATGCCATTGGCATGACAACCCGAACACCAGAGGTTCGTCCACTCCGGTCCTCTCGTACTAGGAGCAGCCCCTTTCAATTTTCCAACGCCCACGGCAGATAGGGACCGAACTGTCTCACGACGTTCTAAACCCAGCTCGCGTACCACTTTAAATGGCGAACAGCCATACCCTTGGGACCGACTTCAGCCCCAGGATGTGATGAGCCGACATCGAGGTGCCAAACACCGCCGTCGATATGAACTCTTGGGCGGTATCAGCCTGTTATCCCCGGAGTACCTTTTATCCGTTGAGCGATGGCCCTTCCATTCAGAACCACCGGATCACTATGACCTGCTTTCGCACCTGCTCGAATTGTCATTCTCGCAGTCAAGCGGGCTTATGCCATTGCACTAACCACACGATGTCCAACCGTGTTTAGCCCACCTTCGTGCTCCTCCGTTACTCTTTGGGAGGAGACCGCCCCAGTCAAACTACCCACCAGGCACTGTCCGTAATCCCGATTCAGGGACCAACGTTAGAACATCAAAACTACAAGGGTGGTATTTCAAGGACGACTCCACCACATCTAGCGACGCGGTTTCATAGTCTCCCACCTATCCTACACATGTAGGTTCAATGTTCAGTGCCAAGCTGTAGTAAAGGTTCACGGGGTCTTTCCGTCTAGCCGCGGGTACACTGCATCTTCACAGCGATTTCAATTTCACTGAGTCTCGGGTGGAGACAGCGTGGCCATCATTACGCCATTCGTGCAGGTCGGAACTTACCCGACAAGGAATTTCGCTACCTTAGGACCGTTATAGTTACGGCCGCCGTTTACCGGGGCTTCGATCAAGAGCTTCGACCGAAGTCTAACCCCATCAATTAACCTTCCGGCACCGGGCAGGCGTCACACCGTATACGTCATCTTACGATTTTGCACAGTGCTGTGTTTTTAATAAACAGTTGCAGCCACCTGGTATCTGCGACTCTCGTCTGCTCCATCCGCAAGGGACTTCACTGATAAGAGCGTACCTTCTCCCGAAGTTACGGTACCATTTTGCCTAGTTCCTTCACCCGAGTTCTCTCAAGCGCCTTGGTATTCTCTACCCGACCACCTGTGTCGGTTTGGGGTACGATTCCTTACAATCTGAAGCTTAGAGGCTTTTCCTGGAAGCATGGCATCAATGACTTCACTACCGTAGTAGCTCGACATCGTATCTCAGCGTTAAGAAAGTCCGGATTTACCTAAACTTTCCGCCTACATACTTGAACCTGGACAACCGTCGCCAGGCCCACCTAGCCTTCTCCGTCCCCCCATCGCAATTGTAAGAAGTACGGGAATATTAACCCGTTTCCCATCGACTACGCCTTTCGGCCTCGCCTTAGGAGTCGACTTACCCTGCCCCGATTAACGTTGGACAGGAACCCTTGGTCTTCCGGCGAGGGAGTTTTTCACTCCCTTTATCGTTACTCATGTCAGCATTCGCACTTCTGATACCTCCAGCAGCCCTTACAGACCACCTTCAACGGCTTACAGAACGCTCCCCTACCCCACGCACCCTAAGGTACGTAGCCGCAGCTTCGGTGTATAGCTTAGCCCCGTTACATCTTCCGCGCAGGCCGACTCGACCAGTGAGCTATTACGCTTTCTTTAAATGATGGCTGCTTCTAAGCCAACATCCTGGCTGTCTGAGCCTTCCCACATCGTTTCCCACTTAGCTATACTTTGGGACCTTAGCTGGCGGTCTGGGTTGTTTCCCTCTCCACGACGGACGTTAGCACCCGCCGTGTGTCTCCCGGATAGTACTTACTGGTATTCGGAGTTTGCAAAGGGTTGGTAAGTCGGGATGACCCCCTAGCCTTAACAGTGCTCTACCCCCAGTAGTATTCGTCCGAGGCGCTACCTAAATAGCTTTCGGGGAGAACCAGCTATCTCCAGGTTTGATTGGCCTTTCACCCCTAGCCACAAGTCATCCGCTAATTTTTCAACATTAGTCGGTTCGGTCCTCCAGTTGATGTTACTCAACCTTCAACCTGCCCATGGCTAGATCACCTGGTTTCGGGTCTAATCCTAGCAACTGTACGCCCAGTTAAGACTCGGTTTCCCTACGGCTCCCCTAAACGGTTAACCTTGCTACTAAAATTAAGTCGCTGACCCATTATACAAAAGGTACGCAGTCACACCACGAAGGTGCTCCTACTGCTTGTACGTACACGGTTTCAGGTTCTATTTCACTCCCCTCACAGGGGTTCTTTTCGCCTTTCCCTCACGGTACTGGTTCACTATCGGTCAGTCAGTAGTATTTAGCCTTGGAGGATGGTCCCCCCATATTCAGACAGGATATCACGTGTCCCGCCCTACTCGTTTTCACTGATGATGAGATGTCGATTACGGGGCTATCACCCTTTATTGCGGCACTTTCCAGAGCCTTCATCTGTCTCATTAAAAGCTTAAGGGCTAATCCAATTTCGCTCGCCGCTACTTTCGGAATCTCGGTTGATTTCTCTTCCTCGGGGTACTTAGATGTTTCAGTTCCCCCGGTTTGCCTCCTGTTGCTATGTATTCACAACAGGATACTTACTTATGTAAGTGGGTTTCCCCATTCAGGAATCCCAGACTTAAAGGTTATTACTACCTAATCTGGGCTTATCGCAAGTTATTACGCCTTTCATCGCCTCTGACTGCCAAGGCATCCACCGTGTACGCTTAGTCACTTAACCATACAACCCGAAAGGGTCTTAGTGTATGGCAACTAACCAAGGTTTTTGGTTGTCATTAAGAAGGGTTAATTCTCAATGACTGTTTGCCGGACTCAATGTGATTCAAACGAATTTGAATCGAATACAAGACACTTGAATGTGTTTGTTATGTTTATCAAAAGATAAACATTGAGAACTTTTAAATTTGATTGAATTACTCGTAAGCAATCAATCAGTCAGCTTTCCAAATTGTTAAAGAGCTTGATTTCTTTCGAAACCATTTTTAAAGACTCTCGTAAGACTTTTTGTCAAACAAGAACGCTTAAAGATGGTGGAGCTATGCGGGATCGAACCGCAGACCTCCTGCGTGCAAGGCAGGCGCTCTCCCAGCTGAGCTATAGCCCCATCTAGGTCGATATTGGTGGGTCTGAGTGGACTTGAACCACCGACCTCCCGCTTATCAGGCGAGCGCTCTAACCAGCTGAGCTACAGACCCAATATCGTCTCTTAACTTTTCTAAACCTAATCAATCTGTGTGGACACTCGTCGTAAGTATCTTCGTATAAGGAGGTGATCCAGCCCCAGGTTCCCCTAGGGCTACCTTGTTACGACTTCACCCCAGTCATGAACCACAAAGTGGTGAGCGTCCTCCCCGAAAGGTTAAACTACCCACTTCTTTTGCAGCCCACTCCCATGGTGTGACGGGCGGTGTGTACAAGGCCCGGGAACGTATTCACCGTAGCATTCTGATCTACGATTACTAGCGATTCCGACTTCATGGAGTCGAGTTGCAGACTCCAATCCGGACTACGACGCACTTTTTGGGATTCGCTTACCATCGCTGGCTTGCTGCCCTCTGTATGCGCCATTGTAGCACGTGTGTAGCCCTACTCGTAAGGGCCATGATGACTTGACGTCGTCCCCACCTTCCTCCGGTTTATCACCGGCAGTCTCCCTGGAGTTCCCGACATTACTCGCTGGCAAACAAGGATAAGGGTTGCGCTCGTTGCGGGACTTAACCCAACATTTCACAACACGAGCTGACGACAGCCATGCAGCACCTGTCTCAGAGCTCCCGAAGGCACACCTGCGTCTCCGCTGGCTTCTCTGGATGTCAAGAGTAGGTAAGGTTCTTCGCGTTGCATCGAATTAAACCACATGCTCCACCGCTTGTGCGGGCCCCCGTCAATTCATTTGAGTTTTAATCTTGCGACCGTACTCCCCAGGCGGTCTACTTAACGCGTTAGCTCCGAAAGCCACGGCTCAAGGCCACAACCTCCAAGTAGACATCGTTTACGGCGTGGACTACCAGGGTATCTAATCCTGTTTGCTCCCCACGCTTTCGCATCTGAGTGTCAGTATCTGTCCAGGGGGCCGCCTTCGCCACTGGTATTCCTTCAGATCTCTACGCATTTCACCGCTACACCTGAAATTCTACCCCCCTCTACAGTACTCTAGTTCACCAGTTTCAAATGCAGTTCCGAGGTTGAGCCCCGGGCTTTCACATCTGACTTAATGAACCACCTGCATGCGCTTTACGCCCAGTAATTCCGATTAACGCTCGCACCCTCCGTATTACCGCGGCTGCTGGCACGGAGTTAGCCGGTGCTTCTTCTGTTGCTAACGTCAAGAGATGCAGCTATTAACTACACCCCCTTCCTCACAACTGAAAGTACTTTACAACCCGAAGGCCTTCTTCATACACGCGGCATGGCTGCATCAGGCTTTCGCCCATTGTGCAATATTCCCCACTGCTGCCTCCCGTAGGAGTCTGGACCGTGTCTCAGTTCCAGTGTGGCTGATCATCCTCTCAGACCAGCTAGGGATCGTCGCCTTGGTGAGCCATTACCTCACCAACTAGCTAATCCCACCTAGGCATATCTTGACGCGAGAGGCCCGAAGGTCCCCCTCTTTGGCCCGTAGGCATTATGCGGTATTAGCCATCGTTTCCAATGGTTATCCCCCACATCAAGGCAATTTCCTAGGCATTACTCACCCGTCCGCCGCTCGACGCCCATTAACGCACCCGAAGGATTGTTAGTGTCGTTTCCGCTCGACTTGCATGTGTTAGGCCTGCCGCCAGCGTTCAATCTGAGCCATGATCAAACTCTTCAATTTAAGATTTTGTGACTCAACGAATACTGACTTCAAAACTAATATTTACCGAAGTAAACATGTAATTCTAAAGCTATTACCATTCCAACAGAATGGTAATGAATTGACTGTGCCAAATAACCGAGGTTATTTGTATTGGTCACTCAGTTCATTGAAATCAATTTTGATTCCGAAGAATCTGTTTTATCTAACGATAAAACGTTTTGATATTCATCAACGAGTGCCCACACAGATTGATAGGTTTAAATTGTTAAAGAGCTTTGCTTTCAGTGCCTTAGCACTTAAGCAGGACGCGTATAATACGCTTTCTACTTTGAAAGTCAACATAAAATACTAAGAAAACTTAGAACTCTATGGTGACTTGTCTACTTAGTAAACAAAGTCGAAATTAAAGCCTGGCGATGTCCTACTCTCACATGGGGAAGCCCCACACTACCATCGGCGCTATTGTGTTTCACTTCTGAGTTCGGCATGGAATCAGGTGGGTCCACAATGCTATGGTCGCCAAGCAAATTTTGCTTTTACTTTCAGTTTTTTAAAACTGAAGGCAAAATAATCTGGAAAACTGTATTTAAAAGTGTCTCTTCAAACTCATTCAAGGTCTGTCTTTGAGTCCACAAAACCCCTTGGGTGTTGTATGGTTAAGCCTCACGGGCAATTAGTACAGGTTAGCTCAATGCCTCGCAGCACTTACACACCCTGCCTATCAACGTTCTAGTCTTGAACAACCCTTAAGGACGCTTATAGCGTCAGGGAAAACTCATCTCAGGGCTCGCTTCCCGCTTAGATGCTTTCAGCGGTTATCGATTCCGAACTTAGCTACCGGGCAATGCCATTGGCATGACAACCCGAACACCAGAGGTTCGTCCACTCCGGTCCTCTCGTACTAGGAGCAGCCCCCTTCAATTTTCCAACGCCCACGGCAGATAGGGACCGAACTGTCTCACGACGTTCTAAACCCAGCTCGCGTACCACTTTAAATGGCGAACAGCCATACCCTTGGGACCGACTTCAGCCCCAGGATGTGATGAGCCGACATCGAGGTGCCAAACACCGCCGTCGATATGAACTCTTGGGCGGTATCAGCCTGTTATCCCCGGAGTACCTTTTATCCGTTGAGCGATGGCCCTTCCATTCAGAACCACCGGATCACTATGACCTGCTTTCGCACCTGCTCGAATTGTCATTCTCGCAGTCAAGCGGGCTTATGCCATTGCACTAACCACACGATGTCCAACCGTGTTTAGCCCACCTTCGTGCTCCTCCGTTACTCTTTGGGAGGAGACCGCCCCAGTCAAACTACCCACCAGGCACTGTCCGTAATCCCGATTCAGGGACCAACGTTAGAACATCAAAACTACAAGGGTGGTATTTCAAGGACGACTCCACCACATCTAGCGACGCGGTTTCATAGTCTCCCACCTATCCTACACATGTAGGTTCAATGTTCAGTGCCAAGCTGTAGTAAAGGTTCACGGGGTCTTTCCGTCTAGCCGCGGGTACACTGCATCTTCACAGCGATTTCAATTTCACTGAGTCTCGGGTGGAGACAGCGTGGCCATCATTACGCCATTCGTGCAGGTCGGAACTTACCCGACAAGGAATTTCGCTACCTTAGGACCGTTATAGTTACGGCCGCCGTTTACCGGGGCTTCGATCAAGAGCTTCGACCGAAGTCTAACCCCATCAATTAACCTTCCGGCACCGGGCAGGCGTCACACCGTATACGTCATCTTACGATTTTGCACAGTGCTGTGTTTTTAATAAACAGTTGCAGCCACCTGGTATCTGCGACTCTCGTCTGCTCCATCCGCAAGGGACTTCACTGATAAGAGCGTACCTTCTCCCGAAGTTACGGTACCATTTTGCCTAGTTCCTTCACCCGAGTTCTCTCAAGCGCCTTGGTATTCTCTACCCGACCACCTGTGTCGGTTTGGGGTACGATTCCTTACAATCTGAAGCTTAGAGGCTTTTCCTGGAAGCATGGCATCAATGACTTCACTACCGTAGTAGCTCGACATCGTATCTCAGCGTTAAGAAAGTCCGGATTTACCTAAACTTTCCGCCTACATACTTGAACCTGGACAACCGTCGCCAGGCCCACCTAGCCTTCTCCGTCCCCCCATCGCAATTGTAAGAAGTACGGGAATATTAACCCGTTTCCCATCGACTACGCCTTTCGGCCTCGCCTTAGGAGTCGACTTACCCTGCCCCGATTAACGTTGGACAGGAACCCTTGGTCTTCCGGCGAGGGAGTTTTTCACTCCCTTTATCGTTACTCATGTCAGCATTCGCACTTCTGATACCTCCAGCAGCCCTTACAGACCACCTTCAACGGCTTACAGAACGCTCCCCTACCCCACGCACCCTAAGGTACGTAGCCGCAGCTTCGGTGTATAGCTTAGCCCCGTTACATCTTCCGCGCAGGCCGACTCGACCAGTGAGCTATTACGCTTTCTTTAAATGATGGCTGCTTCTAAGCCAACATCCTGGCTGTCTGAGCCTTCCCACATCGTTTCCCACTTAGCTATACTTTGGGACCTTAGCTGGCGGTCTGGGTTGTTTCCCTCTCCACGACGGACGTTAGCACCCGCCGTGTGTCTCCCGGATAGTACTTACTGGTATTCGGAGTTTGCAAAGGGTTGGTAAGTCGGGATGACCCCCTAGCCTTAACAGTGCTCTACCCCCAGTAGTATTCGTCCGAGGCGCTACCTAAATAGCTTTCGGGGAGAACCAGCTATCTCCAGGTTTGATTGGCCTTTCACCCCTAGCCACAAGTCATCCGCTAATTTTTCAACATTAGTCGGTTCGGTCCTCCAGTTGATGTTACTCAACCTTCAACCTGCCCATGGCTAGATCACCTGGTTTCGGGTCTAATCCTAGCAACTGTACGCCCAGTTAAGACTCGGTTTCCCTACGGCTCCCCTAAACGGTTAACCTTGCTACTAAAATTAAGTCGCTGACCCATTATACAAAAGGTACGCAGTCACACCACGAAGGTGCTCCTACTGCTTGTACGTACACGGTTTCAGGTTCTATTTCACTCCCCTCACAGGGGTTCTTTTCGCCTTTCCCTCACGGTACTGGTTCACTATCGGTCAGTCAGTAGTATTTAGCCTTGGAGGATGGTCCCCCCATATTCAGACAGGATATCACGTGTCCCGCCCTACTCGTTTTCACTGATGATGAGATGTCGATTACGGGGCTATCACCCTTTATTGCGGCACTTTCCAGAGCCTTCATCTGTCTCATTAAAAGCTTAAGGGCTAATCCAATTTCGCTCGCCGCTACTTTCGGAATCTCGGTTGATTTCTCTTCCTCGGGGTACTTAGATGTTTCAGTTCCCCCGGTTTGCCTCCTGTTGCTATGTATTCACAACAGGATACTTACTTATGTAAGTGGGTTTCCCCATTCAGGAATCCCAGACTTAAAGGTTATTACTACCTAATCTGGGCTTATCGCAAGTTATTACGCCTTTCATCGCCTCTGACTGCCAAGGCATCCACCGTGTACGCTTAGTCACTTAACCATACAACCCGAAAGGGTCTTAGTGTATGGCAACTAACCAAGGTTTTGGTTGCCATTAAGAAGGGTTAATTCTCAATGACTGTTTGCCGGACTCAATTGTGAATCAAACTAGGTTTGATTCGAATACAAGACACTTGAATGTGTTTGTTGTGTTTATACCGTTCTTATTAAATAAGAGCAGATAAACATTGAGAACTTTTAAATTTGATTGAATTACTCGTAAGTAATCAATCAGTCAGCTTTCCAAATTGTTAAAGAGCTTGATTCAATAAATGAACCATTTTTAAAGACACTTAAATAAATGTACTTAAAGATGGTATCCCGTAGGGGAGTCGAACCCCTGTTACCGCCGTGAAAGGGCGGTGTCCTAGGCCTCTAGACGAACGGGACATAGGTTACTCTTAACTGTCTAAACATATCAATCTGTGTGGACACTTATCGTGAATATCTTCGTATAAGGAGGTGATCCAGCCCCAGGTTCCCCTAGGGCTACCTTGTTACGACTTCACCCCAGTCATGAACCACAAAGTGGTGAGCGTCCTCCCCGAAAGGTTAAACTACCCACTTCTTTTGCAGCCCACTCCCATGGTGTGACGGGCGGTGTGTACAAGGCCCGGGAACGTATTCACCGTAGCATTCTGATCTACGATTACTAGCGATTCCGACTTCATGGAGTCGAGTTGCAGACTCCAATCCGGACTACGACGCACTTTTTGGGATTCGCTCACTATCGCTAGCTTGCTGCCCTCTGTATGCGCCATTGTAGCACGTGTGTAGCCCTACTCGTAAGGGCCATGATGACTTGACGTCGTCCCCACCTTCCTCCGGTTTATCACCGGCAGTCTCCCTGGAGTTCCCGACATTACTCGCTGGCAAACAAGGATAAGGGTTGCGCTCGTTGCGGGACTTAACCCAACATTTCACAACACGAGCTGACGACAGCCATGCAGCACCTGTCTCAGAGCTCCCGAAGGCACACCTGCGTCTCCGCTGGCTTCTCTGGATGTCAAGAGTAGGTAAGGTTCTTCGCGTTGCATCGAATTAAACCACATGCTCCACCGCTTGTGCGGGCCCCCGTCAATTCATTTGAGTTTTAATCTTGCGACCGTACTCCCCAGGCGGTCTACTTAACGCGTTAGCTCCGAAAGCCACGGCTCAAGGCCACAACCTCCAAGTAGACATCGTTTACGGCGTGGACTACCAGGGTATCTAATCCTGTTTGCTCCCCACGCTTTCGCATCTGAGTGTCAGTATCTGTCCAGGGGGCCGCCTTCGCCACTGGTATTCCTTCAGATCTCTACGCATTTCACCGCTACACCTGAAATTCTACCCCCCTCTACAGTACTCTAGTTCACCAGTTTCAAATGCAGTTCCGAGGTTGAGCCCCGGGCTTTCACATCTGACTTAATGAACCACCTGCATGCGCTTTACGCCCAGTAATTCCGATTAACGCTCGCACCCTCCGTATTACCGCGGCTGCTGGCACGGAGTTAGCCGGTGCTTCTTCTGTTGCTAACGTCAAGAGATGCAGCTATTAACTACACCCCCTTCCTCACAACTGAAAGTACTTTACAACCCGAAGGCCTTCTTCATACACGCGGCATGGCTGCATCAGGCTTTCGCCCATTGTGCAATATTCCCCACTGCTGCCTCCCGTAGGAGTCTGGACCGTGTCTCAGTTCCAGTGTGGCTGATCATCCTCTCAGACCAGCTAGGGATCGTCGCCTTGGTGAGCCATTACCTCACCAACTAGCTAATCCCACCTAGGCATATCTTGACGCGAGAGGCCCGAAGGTCCCCCTCTTTGGCCCGTAGGCGTTATGCGGTATTAGCCATCGTTTCCAATGGTTATCCCCCACATCAAGGCAATTTCCTAGGCATTACTCACCCGTCCGCCGCTCGACGCCCTTAACGTTCCCCGAAGGTTCAGTTAAGTCGTTTCCGCTCGACTTGCATGTGTTAGGCCTGCCGCCAGCGTTCAATCTGAGCCATGATCAAACTCTTCAATTTAAGATTTTGTGACTCAACGAATACTGACTTCAAAACTAATATTCATTCGAAAATGAACATGTAATTCTAAAGCTATTACCATTCCAACAGAATGATAATGAATTGACTGTGCCAAATAACCCCTCTCTATAAAGAAAGTAATTATTCGTATTGGTCACTCAGTTCATTGAAATCATTGTGTTACCGAAGTAACTGCTATTACCTAAGTAATAACGTTTTGATATTCATCAACGAGTGCCCACACAGATTGATAGGTTTAAATTGTTAAAGAGCTTCTCTTCGTTGTGACTTACATCACTTCGGAAGAGGCGGCCATTCTAGCGACTTAATCCTCAGTGTCAAACACTTATTTGGAATTAATTTCTACTTTCTAAAAGTAGGAGCGAATAATCACTCAAAGCTAGTTGCCTTCACTAACATTCTTCGCTGAAGCCTTGTGGCGTCTGCCGTGTCAGTGAGGCGGCATTATAGAGATGCCGCTCTTATTGGCAAGCATTAAATGCGTTTTTTATTGAAAAAAGAGGTTAAGCGAAGACATTTCAACCAAGGGCTTATTTATACCATTTTCACCCCAAGTTTCGAACAAATTACCCACAACACCTTGTGGATAACTACTCTCCGTTATCAAAAAAGTAAGATAAACGAGCTCTTGGGTTTAGATACTCTCTCACTTGTTCCGGTAATTTACTTGGATGAACGGCATTGACGATTTTTATCTCTTTAATAAAGAGGTCAATAATCGGGGCTTGGGTTCTTGGCACGCTAGGATCATAGATAAGCACGTTCGGATAAAGCATATGCTTGGCATTAACAGATATCACAATCCCAATCGAATCATTTGAAAGCTGTACTACCGTTCCTGGCGGGTACACTCCCATAAACTTGACCAACAAACTCAAGTTGTCCTGACTATATAGATGCTTGCAACTCTTATATAAGTGAGACAATGCCAGATACGGGATCATTTGTTGAGATTGAGTTTTACCATGGCAAAGGTTATCAAATGCATTAGCCACTGCGACTATCTTGGCAAATTCATCTATCTCATCTTCTTTTAAGCCTTCGGGATAACCAGAACCATCATTCATCTCATGATGTTGAGCAATCACCTTTTTGGCCCTTTCAGGAAAGTCATCAATTGTTGAGACAATGTCTGCACCATATTTAGTGTGAAGCTTTAAGTAGTTCTCTTCTGGTACCGTAAGCGCACTCTGCTTTCTTAATATGGCGACTGGTATTTTGATTTTGCCTACATCGTGGAACAACGCTGCGAAAGAAAGATCTTTTAATTGCTGCGTATTGTAACCTTTCGCTTTACCTATCATCAGCGCGACAACAGAAACATTCAGTGTATGAAAGTAGATGTCTTCAAAATCAGCTTTAGCATTCATAAGGTGCAATGTGACGTTATCATCGCTTACTAATGTTTCGACAATGTCATCAACCAGAGCTTTTACCTCCCCTACTGCATCTAAAGGTCGGTTACGGATCTTGGTCATCACAGAACGCATGCGAGCAAGCGAACGTTCGAACTCTTTCTCGCAATGACTCACTCTGCGACGATAAGAGCTTAGAGTTTCGATACGTTCATGCTTATCTTTCCACATTCTTTCTGCGTCAAGGCTTACTTGTAAATCAGTATCGGCTTCTTGCTCAATCACGTGGTTAGCAGGTAGAGGAGATGTATCGCTTTGATTCAAGTTTATATAGACGTGCTTAATCCCAAGATGTCGAATTACCTTTACTTGGGCGTCATCTTTGATTTTAAAACTGTTGAATAAAAATGGGTGTTCATTCCATTTTACGGGGAGTCGTATATGCAGACCGGGCTGAATGCGATCTACGGTAATCTTTATGCTGCCCATTTTTATATATAATATTGATTAATAATCTCTATTTATAATTCTAATAAAACCAAGCAGCAATTTCACTATCCAATTTCACAGGTTCAATTTAAAGAATCGCAATGCACCATCCAGCGTATCCCAAACTTATCTTCGACCTTACCAAACCGAGCGCCCCAAAAAGTATCCGCTAACGGCGTCATTACGCGACCATCTTGCTTTAGCTTTTCAAAGATTTGCTCTTGAGTTGCGGTATCTTCGGTAACAAGAGAGAGCGCAAGGTTGTTCCCTTCTAGTTCTTTTGCCTTTACACCATCAGACATCATGAGCTTCATGCCAAATGCTTCGAACTCAGCATGCATAACCCAATCAGGTTGAGCTCCCTCTATTACCTGTGGTGCATCACTAAAGAGTTGCTTCGATAAAACCACACCGCCAAAACACTTATGATAAAAATCCAACGCTTCACTACAACGACCATCAAAAAACAAGTAAGGGGTTACTGTCAGCATATCTTTCTCCTCTATTGCTACTTTAAACATAGACAATAGAAGAAGGAATGACAGGTAACAGTATGATTTAAGATGATTAATTTATTAGAAAATGAAATTACGAAGGGAAACAGCAAGATTGAGGAATGAAACAACAAGATCTGACTGATTGTACAGGCGTTCCTGCCGTCACCGCGAAGGTAATGCTTTCCATACTCCAGATACAACAAAGCCCCAACTTTCGTTGAGGCTCTATCTTAAAATATGGTACCGGTAGGCGACTTGACTGGGCTTGCATCCAAGCCGACACGCTGGGTTTCAAATTCACAAACGCCCAAAACGACGAAAGGCCGCTATAAAAGCGACCTTTCTATATTTGGTACTGGTCAGGCGGACTGATTGGACAGGCATTCCTGCCGCTACCACGAAGGCAACGCTTTCCAGATTCCAGATACAACAAAGCCCCGACTTGAGTCGAGGCTTTGTCATTTAAATATGGTACCGGTAGGCGGACTTGAACCGCCACGCCCGAAGGCAACGGATTTTGAATCCGTCGTGTATACCAATTTCACCATACCGGCATTATCTTGGGGCATTGCCCTTTCGATGTTTGGCATTATACGTATGCGAACTGATGTGGCAAGTATAAAAACTTGAATTCATGTGTGTTTGCCGATAATTTCGCCACTAAGTCATAAGCTGTGCGTCATGTCTCTTTTCAGGCCAAGCCTTAAACTATATTCTGACGCCTCAATTTTTAAAGAAGTAATAACACCATGACATCAACAAACACTCTGCCACCAGCTGGGGTAATGCGCCGATTTGGTGCCTTGTTCTATGACGCTCTTATCGTAATCGCTATTGAGATGATGGCGGCTGGCGTCATTGTTGCTCTGCTACACGCGCTCATGGCTCTTGGCGTTTTCAATCATAGTGGATATGCCGATGTTAGTGACTTCTTAACTAACCACCCTATTTGGAGCCCTGCTTACACTTTTTACCTAGTAGTGGTTTGGGTGTACTTCTTTGTGTTCTTCTGGACAAGAGCAGGCCAAACGTTAGGGATGAGAGCTTGGAAACTACGAGTTCAAAACAAAGATGGCTCTGCGATTACAATCACTCAGGCACTTATCCGCTTAGGCACTTCAGGTTTTGGATTAGCAAACCTATGTGTTCCATTCGACCCTCAAAAACGTGGCTTCCACGATATCTGGGCGAAAACGGAAGTGGTCGTGTTACCTAAGGCTCGATAACACCATTATTCGAAACCCAAACAAGATCAAAAAAGGAAGGCGCTATGCCTTCCTTTTTTCTATCTACAGTTTTCGCCTCAAGAGCATGATGGCGATTCCGAGGAACACCACGCTCGGTGCTATCGCACCAAAGGCCGGTGGTATTTGATAAACCAAACTCACTGGGCCAAAGAACTCACTGGATATATAGAAGGTAAAGCCAGCGATAACACCAGACAAAATCCTAGCACCCATGGTCACACTTCGCAGGGGACCAAAGATAAACGACAGTGCCATCAACATCATTACGGCTATCGATATAGGTTGAGTTATCTTTCTCCACAACGCAAGTTCATAGCGTGATGCATCTTGCTCTGATGCCTTCAGATAAGACACATAATCATACAACCCACTCAAAGAAAGCTCTTCCGGCTTAACTGTTACTATAGCAAGCTTGTCCGGAGCTAGTGATGTCTCCCATCTATAAGTGGGTAAACTTTCTTTAGTGATCTGGATTTCATTTTCGAACGACGTAATCTCCACATCGTTCATAGTCCAAACATTGTCTCCAACGTAATCCACTTCTTCAGAGTAGATAGCCGTTTTGAGTGCTTTGTTCTCATCAAAGCGCCACATGTTCATACCGTAAAGCTTCTCATCATCTATTTTAACGATAAAGATGAAGTCATTGGCGTCACGAGCCCAGACACCGCTTTGAGTCGAGATGATATTACCACCAGCGATCGAGATGGTTCTTAAGTCACGAGCCATCTTCTGAGCTTGAGGCGCGCCCCATTGACCAAGAAGAGTCACGACGATCATGAGCGGGATAGCGGTTTTGAGTACCGATAAGCCGATATCTAATTTTGAGAAGCCTGCCGCCTGCATAACGACCAGCTCAGAGCTCGCAGCCAACATACCCAAACCAATCAATGCACCAAGCAATGCCGCCATTGGGAAGAACATTTCAATATCACGAGGAATACTCAGTAAAACGAAATACAGAGCTTGCAGTAGATCGTATGTACCACGACCAACCTTTCTCAGTTGCTCTACATACTTGATGATCCCAGAAAGACCAACAAACGTCACCAAAACCAGTGACGTCGTCGCGATGATGGTTCTGCCTATATATAAATCGAGAATCTTAAACACGGCTTAAGCCAACCTCTTATTCTTGAATTTTTCTTTCAAACGCCTTACTGGCACGCTATCCATAAAGTTTGCACCAATCGCGACAAATAACAATAACGCATTAATTGGCCACATGCCGATTACCGCTGGGATACTGCCCTCTTCAATAGAAGATTTAGTCGCACTGATTGCCAAGAAGTAAGTCAGGTAAATCAGAATAGCCGGGCCAATCTTTGCAAAACGGCCCTGTCTTGGGTTTACCGCAGACAGTGGCACAACAAGCATGGTCAACAATGGAATACACAGTACCAATGAAATACGCCACTGTAATTCCGCTTTCGCGCTATTGTTTGGATTACCAATCAGTTCAAGGGTTGAGATCGCTTCCCAGTCTCGTCCTTTCTTCTCAACTTCACGCTGACCAATCAGGCCTTCGTACTCTTCAAAGTGCGTCACCATATAATCAAGACGTGTAGGCACACCTTCATGACGAGTGCCATCGTACATAACAATGACTTGGCGACCGTCACTGAGCTCTTTTACATCCCCTGATTTAGAGAACATCACGCTCGGAAGTACAGAGTCACGTGGACGCATTTGAGCAACGAACACATTTTCTAGCTTATTACCGTCGATATCATCGATGAATACCACAGATGAGCCATCCGGCGTACCTTCAAACTTACCCTTAGGTAGCAAATCGACACTGTTCTCTGCGGCAACTTCTTCATACATTTGCTCAACTTTGTCTTGCGACCAAGGAGATAACCAAAATGAGTTAAAGGCTGCAACCGATGCGGTAATCAAAGCTAAGTAAAGCGCAGATTGGATCAGGAATTTATTACCAATACCCGTAGCGTTCATCACTACAATTTCACTTTCAGCGTAAAGGCGGCCAAAAGTGAGCAAAATACCAATATAGATACTGAGTGGCAGCATCAACAAACCCATTGCTGGCATATTTAGACCAACAATCGACAATATGAGACTCGCAGGGATATCACCATCAGAGGCGTCCGCTAAAACACTGATGAATTTTTGGCTGAGAAACACGAGAAAGAGAACAAAAAAGATCGCAAATTGGCTCTTGATTGTCTCGCGGATCAAATATCTAACAATAATCACGCTCAAATTACCTATACAAAACTTGTTTTTTTGATTGAATCACTATAATTTCCCGTTGAACCTTTTATTTTTTTAAATTTTTAGCTAAGTGTTAGCGTTCTTCTTTAAGGTTAGTTCCATTATAGGATCCAACAAGTAAGAACCCATTATCTAACATTTAGTTCGATTTGTCTTCAGGATGTAGGAGTACGCATGGAGTTCAGTGTAAAAAGTGGCAGCCCAGAGAAACAGCGCAGCGCATGTATCGTTGTCGGTGTATTCGAACCGCGCCGCCTTTCTCCAGTAGCCGAGCAATTAGATAAGATTAGCGATGGCTACATTAGTTCACTGCTTCGTCGCGGTGATCTAGAGGGTAAACCTGGCCAGATGCTACTACTGCATCAAGTACCTGGTGTACTTTCAGAACGTGTTCTACTAGTAGGCTGTGGTAAAGAACGTGAGCTAGGCGAGCGTCAATACAAAGAAATTATTCAAAAAACCATCAGCACTCTAAACGAAACAGGTTCTATGGAAGCAGTATGTTTCCTTACAGAACTTCACGTTAAAGGCCGCGACACTTACTGGAAAGTTCGCCAAGCGGTAGAAGCGACTAAAGATGGTCTTTACACATTTGACCAATTCAAGAGCAACAAACCAGAGACTCGTCGCCCACTACGTAAATTGGTATTCAACGTACCAACACGTCGCGAGCTAAGCCTTGGTGAAAAAGCGATCTCTCATGGTCTTGCTATTGCTTCTGGTGTTAAAGCGTCTAAAGATCTTGGCAACATGCCACCAAACATTGCTAACCCAGCATACCTTGCCTCTCAAGCTCGTCGCCTAGCTGACGACTTCGAAACCGTAACGACTAAGATCATCGGTGAAGAAGAGATGGAAAAACTGGGCATGACTTCTTACCTAGCGGTAGGTCGTGGCTCTAAGAACGAATCAATGATGTCTATCATGGAGTACAAAGGCGCACCTGATTCAGATGCAAAACCGATTGTACTTGTAGGTAAAGGCCTTACGTTCGATTCAGGCGGTATCTCACTTAAGCCTGGTGAAGGCATGGATGAGATGAAGTACGACATGTGTGGTGCGGCGTCTGTATTCGGTACAATGAAAGCATTGGCGAAACTTAACTTGCCAATCAACGTTGTCGGTATTCTAGCGGGTTGTGAAAACATGCCTGGTAGCAATGCTTACCGCCCAGGTGACATCCTAACGACTATGTCAGGCCAAACAGTTGAAGTTCTAAACACTGATGCTGAAGGTCGCTTGGTTCTTTGTGATGCACTAACTTACGTTGAGCGTTTCGAACCAGATTGCGTAGTTGACGTTGCAACGCTAACAGGCGCGTGTGTTATTGCTCTAGGTCACCACATCAGTGGCGTTCTATCAAACCACAACCCACTGTCTCACGAACTTGTGAATGCTTCTGAGCAAGCAAGTGACCGTGCATGGCGTCTACCAATGGCAGACGAGTACCATGAGCAGCTAAACAGCCCGTTCGCAGATATGGCGAACATCGGCGGCCGTCCTGGCGGTACTATCACTGCTGGTTGCTTCCTGTCTAAGTTCACTAAGAAGTACCACTGGGCTCACCTAGATATCGCAGGTACAGCTTGGAAATCTGGTGCAGCGAAAGGCTCGACAGGTCGTCCTGTCTCAATGCTAGTCCAATTCTTATTGAACCGCAGCGGCCATGAGACTGAAGAGCAATCTTCGAAATAATAAAAAGGGCCTACGGGCCCTTTTTTAATAAGCGCTATTTGTTAGAGTCGATTGACCCAGTAAGATGAATAGTCACGATTTCCAGTTCGAGTATTAAGCATGCAGACAGCTACGTTTTACATAGTGTCATCAGACAGCCCGCAAGCCAGTGAAGAAGGTTTTGCTCATTATGTGCTGTTTCTTGCTCAGCACTTTGCGAAACAAGGCGCTAAACTTTACCTCAACTGCAATGACAAAGAACATGCCGAGCGTATCGCAGAGATTTTCTGGCAAGTTGAACCCAGCGAATTTATTGCGCACAACTTAGTTGGCGAAGGTCCGAAATATTCAACCAACATTGAAATCGGCTACCAAGGTGTAAAACACAATTGGAATCGTCAGCTAGTAATTAATCTGGCCGATAATCATACAACCTTTGCGAACGCCTTTGCTCAGGTGATAGACTTCGTTCCTTGCGAAGAAAAAGCTAAGCAACTCGCTCGAGAAAGGTATAAAATTTACCGTCAGGCTGGTTATCAGCTACAAACTATCGAGATTCAACATCCATAGTCAAACCTCATAGTTAAAGCTATCTTTGGATTTAGATTCAAGAAGCTTCACTTATGAAGTTTGACCACGATTAACCATTCACAGTATCCGTTTAAGAGCACTATGGAAAAGACATACAACCCAACATCAATCGAACAAGCTCTGTATCAGACTTGGGAAGAGAAAGGCTACTTTAAGCCACACGGTGACACATCAAAAGAAGCTTACAGCATCATGATCCCGCCACCGAACGTCACTGGCAGCCTGCACATGGGTCACGCGTTCCAAGATACGATCATGGATACGCTTATCCGTGCTCAACGTATGAAAGGCAAAAACACGCTTTGGCAAGTGGGTACTGACCACGCTGGTATCGCAACCCAAATGGTTGTTGAGCGTAAGATTGCTGCTGAAGAAGGCAAAACAAAACACGACTACGGCCGTGAAGCTTTCATCGACAAGATCTGGGAGTGGAAAGGCGAATCAGGTGGCACGATCACTCAACAACTTCGTCGTCTTGGTGCATCTGTAGACTGGGATCGTGAGCGATTTACTATGGATGACGGCCTATCGGCTGCGACTCAAGAAGTGTTCGTTCGTCTATACGAAGAAGACCTAATCTACCGTGGTAAGCGTCTAGTAAACTGGGATCCTAAACTGCACACTGCGATTTCTGATCTTGAAGTTGAAAACAAAGACAAAAAAGGCTTTATGTGGCACTTCCGCTACCCGCTAGCGAACGGTGTTAAAACGGCGGATGGCAAAGACTACATTGTTGTTGCTACTACTCGTCCAGAAACCATGCTTGGTGATACTGGCGTAGCCGTAAACCCAGAAGATCCACGTTACAAAGATCTTATCGGTAAAGAAATCCTGCTTCCTGTTGTTAACCGTCTTATCCCTATCGTAGGCGATGAGCACGCAGACATGGAAAAAGGTACTGGTTGTGTGAAGATCACACCTGCTCACGACTTTAACGATTACGAAGTTGGTAAGCGCAACAACCTACCAATGATCAACATCCTAACGTTCAACGCTGATATCCGTGATGCTGCTGAAGTATTCACAACCAACGGCGAAGAAAGCGATGTTTACTCAACAGACATCCCTGCTAAGTACCAAGGCATGGAGCGCTTTGCTGCTCGTAAAGCTATCGTTGCTGAATTCGAAGAACTTGGTCTTCTTGAAGAGATCAAAGATCACGACCTAACCGTGCCTTACGGCGACCGTGGTGGTGTAGTTATCGAACCAATGCTGACTGACCAATGGTACGTACGCACAGCACCTCTTGCTGAGCCTGCAGTTAAAGCCGTTGAAGATGGTCAAATCCAGTTCGTGCCTAAGCAGTACGAAAACATGTACTTCGCGTGGATGCGTGACGTGCAAGACTGGTGTATCTCTCGTCAACTTTGGTGGGGCCACCGAATCCCAGCATGGTACGACAACGATGGTAAAGTTTACGTAGGTCGTACTGAAGAAGAAGTTCGTGAAAAGAACAACCTAGCGCCTGTTGTTGTGCTGAAGCAAGACGACGACGTACTAGACACTTGGTTCTCTTCTGCACTTTGGACGTTCGGCACACAAGGCTGGCCTGAAGATACTGAAGCACTGAAAACATTCCACCCATCTGAAGTACTAGTATCTGGTTTTGATATTATCTTCTTCTGGGTTGCTCGTATGATCATGATGACCATGCACTTCGTGAAAGACGAAGATGGCAAGGCTCAAGTACCTTTCAAGACGGTTTACATGACGGGTCTTATCCGTGATGAAAACGGCGACAAGATGTCTAAGTCGAAGGGTAACGTACTTGACCCAATCGACATGATTGACGGCATCGGCCTTGAAGAGCTAGTAGAAAAGCGTTGTGGCAACATGATGCAACCTAAACTGGCTGCTAAGATCGAAAAAGCAACACGTAAAACTTTCGAAAACGGTATCGAACCATACGGTACTGACGCTCTTCGTTTCACTCTTGCTGCTATGGCTTCAACAGGCCGTGACATCAACTGGGACATGAAGCGTCTTGAAGGTTACCGTAACTTCTGTAACAAGCTATGGAACGCAAGCCGTTACGTACTGATGAATACAGAAGAGCACGATTGTGGCATGTCATTGTCTGTTGAAGACCGTGCAAACATGGAATTCTCTCTAGCGGATAAGTGGATTGAATCTCAGTTTGAAGTTGCAGCGAAAGAGTTTAACGCTCACCTAGACAACTACCGTCTAGACATGGCAGCAAACACGCTTTACGAATTCATCTGGAACCAATTCTGTGACTGGTACCTAGAGTTAACGAAACCTGTTCTTTGGAAAGGTACTGAAGCTCAGCAACAAGCGACTCGTTACACGCTTATCACGGTTTTAGAGAAGACTCTGCGTCTTGCTCACCCAGTTCTTCCTTACATCACTGAATCTATCTGGCAGAGCGTTAAGCCGCTAGTAGACGGCGTTGAAGGCGAGACAATCATGACTCAAGCGCTTCCTCAGTTTAACGAAGATAACTTCAATGCTGAGATCGTAGAAGACATCGAATGGGTTAAGACCTTCATCACAGCTATCCGTAACCTACGTGCGGAATACGACATTGCGCCAAGCCAAGGCTTAGAAGTAATGATCAAAGTCGCTGATGAGAAAGACGCTGCTCGTATCGAAGCGAACAAGATCGTTCTAAACTCTCTAGCTAAACTAGACGACATTAAAGTTCTAGCAGACGGCGAAGAGACTCCGGCTTGTGCAACTAAACTGGTTGGCAAATCTGAGCTGATGATCCCAATGGCGGGTCTTATCGACAAAGATGCAGAGCTTGCTCGTCTAGATAAAGAAGTAGCTAAAACTCACGGTGAGATTAAGCGTATCGAAGGTAAGCTAGGTAACGAAGGTTTCGTTGCTAAAGCGCCAGAAGCGGTTATCGCGAAAGAGCGTGAGAAGCTTGAAGGCTACCAAGAGACTCTTGTTAAGCTTGAAGAGCAAAAAGCGACCATCGCTGCTCTTTAAAACTGAATGAACGAGGAGGTTTCTACCCTCTCGCTCTAGATAAAAAGGTTGGCCTTCATGGTCAGCCTTTTTTTATGCCCCAAGTTCCACCCTAGTCAGATTCACTCAAGTTAATTGATAGCTTTTGCCTATCAAAACAATCTTAACTACCCATTAGATTTAATGATAATAATTCTCAATAATAGCTCTATCGAAACAACACAACGACTGAGTAATTATCATGAAAAAGACACTAACCTTTGCTGCATTACATTTTACTATCGCATTTAGTGTCGCTTACGTACTAACCGGCGACATCTTAATTGGTAGCTTAATCGCTATGATTGAGCCTTCTGTGAATACGGTCGCCTTCTATTTTCATGAAAAGGCGTGGGCTCAAGTTCCAGCACTTAAAGCTCGTCAGTGGATGACAAAATTAAAAACAGCAAGTTTTGCGACCATTCACTTTAGTGTTGCCTTTACCGTCGTCTACTTGTTGACTGGCGATGCCTTCATCGGCGGCGTGATGGCTTTGCTTGAACCAACTTTAAATACAGTTGCTTACTACTTCCACGAGAAAGTGTGGTTACGAAAAGCAGAAAGACAAACAGCCCAACCTCAGTTTTGTTTGCACCAACATGCTTAATTAAGAGAATTTACCATTGACAAAGTTGCGTACCACAATTAATTTAATTGCGGTACGCAACTTTATGTAAGAGTGAAAATTATGGATGCTCGAAAACTAAGACAATACTCCCGCCAAGCCGTGCGCTTACTGGGTATGCTTGATAAACAGTGTGGTGAGGTCACGCTCACTCCTGTTCAAGCTCACGCATTAGGAGAGATCCAACTCCAACCTTTAACCATCAATCAATTAGCACAACAGCTCAATGTCGATAAATCTAATGCCAGTCGAACGGTGGCAGGCCTCAGCAAACTTGAGTTGGTAGAGACTATCGAAAATCCAAAAGACAAACGCAGCCAATTGGTGACACTGACGTCTCGTGGACAAAACATGTTGAGTCAATTAGACGTGCAACAAAACACCTTTTTCGAAGACATGTTGCAGACTCTCAATGAGGATGAGCAACAACAGCTGAAAGTTGGACTGGAAACGTACTTAAAAGGGTTAGCGAATGTCTGCCAAGCTGACGAGTTCATACTTCGCCCACTCACTCAATCAGATAACCCACAGTTAGCCGAAGTGATTAGAAAGGTTTCAGCGGAGCATGGACTAACAGAAGATAAAGGTTATGGCGTGGCCGATCCTACCCTTGATGACATGTACTCTGTCTATAACAAAGAGAACGCAATGTACTGGGTGATCGAATATCAAGGTGAAGTGGTAGGTGGCGGTGGTTTTGCACCATTAGCTGGCCGACCAGATGTATGTGAGCTACAGAAAATGTACTTCTTACCACAAACCCGAGGGCAAGGTTTGGCAAAGCGCATCGTTGCTCAAAGCCTAAAACTGGCTAAGCAGCTTGGTTACCAGCATATGTACTTGGAAACAACGGAATGCTTGGGTGCTGCAGTAAAACTCTATGAAAAACTGGAGTTTCAACACCTTGATTTAGCTTGGGGCGAAACAGGCCATGATGCTTGTGAAGTTGTCATGGCCAAAGCGTTATAAGTATCAGACGCTAGTTGCTAGCTTTTAACGTAAAAAATTACTCACACAAGACGCTGGATTTAAGGCAACGAAAGAACTCTCTTTTTGCCCATCGAGTTCAACTTCTAACTGGTATAAGTGCTTAGGGTTAGGCTTCTCAAGGTTAAATACCATAGGAGCCTCCACTTGAAACACCACGCCAGTATGCTCAGCTCGCACATCTATCGGCATCACGAGTGTCATGCCGTTGAACTTAATTGATGCAGATACCAAACCTGCTTTTAGCGTCTGATAAATCACATCCACTTTAAACTCACAGCCACCACCGTGGTGCCAGATCTGCTCTGTGACAACTTGTTCTAGTTTGACGTTTCGAATGAACTGCAGGTACGGCGCTTGCCAAATCCCGATGCGTGAATCAGATTTAGCGATAGGCTGTGAAGATATAGACTCATCCATATCCTCTTCGAGCAACAAGCTCTCCTCTTCTTCAAGGAAAAGGATCTCAAAACGGTTTCGGCCAGACTGCATATAAGGGCGGATATCTTTGCGATATTCAGCTTGGCTACCATCGCAATCAAACACGGCAACGCCATTCAGTCGTACTTCTGCAAAGTAATCGACACCCGCTACGACCAACTCAACGAATGGACACGCCAACATAGCATCATCAACTTCGATGTCATGCATCAGGTGCCACTCTTGCTCTGCGATTTCATCTTCACTTAAGCTATCAGGGAGCTTTGAGCTTAATGGAGCAGGAAAGGTAATGTCATCTTGTGGGATAGAGAGATCCGTCAATGGCGAAATTTGCCAAAGACCATCGAGAAGTAACCGCATATCATTCCTTGAGCCAGATCAATTTTGACCGCATTATAATGAATGAATGCATTTAAAGACATTTATTTTTCTGAGGATAAAAAAATGCCAGCTATAGGCTGGCATTCTTTCAAACTGGGAAGAAGTTACTCTTCGCCTTCATCATCTTCGTCAGGGTAGATAGCATCTTCACCTTCGTAGTAAGTGCCCCAACCGTCGTAGATAATGTCGAATTTCTCTGCAAGGTTCACAAGCTTCTCAACTTGCGCATCGATCGCTTCAGCATCTAGAGTTGACTGCATAGTTGCATCACAGCAAAGTAGCTTGTTGCCATCTTCGTCTTCTGTCTCTTCAGCCTCAAGCACTTCAAAGCCCATTTTGAATGCTTCAACAACTGCTTTCTCAAGCACTTCGAAATCTTCAGCAAATAGGTGATGCTCGATATCGTATAGAGCTTCAGGATCGCTACCATCTTCAATTAGTGCTGCAATGATGTCGCGAGTCTCTTCCTTTTGAAATTCAATTAATTCCGCTACTGATAGATATTCATCTTCGTGAGACATGTGTCTGCTCCAGAGTGTTGACTATGAAAAGATCAAATTTGATTGCCACGAAATATGGCACGGATCGTCCAGAAAAGCCACCCAGATCAGGCTTAGAAAGGTAAGTTTATCGCCAGATAGCGGGAGCAATATCAATTCAAAAGTGAAATCAAAATCACAGAAACAAATTTTCAACATTTTATTAACTGACGTCTGTTTTAGCATTTCATCTTTATTGTCGCTTCAAGCGTATTTGAATAGAAATTGCGTGCTTAGTCACCACAGATGCATACGCTCAACCCGTTTCAAGGTGCATAAAATCCCAGCTTGCTATCAAAAAGTGAATAATAGTGAATAAAAAGTCACGAATAATAAGCAAAATAGATTTCTCGTACACACTAAATCGAGCATAGATCCTCAAAACAGTTGTTCCATGAGATACACGCTTAATTAGTACTTAACCCCAAAAAATCAAATTAATCCGGTTTTTAATACCATAAATTCAAAAAATACTTTGTATTTACGCAACCTCCAAAACTTGCATATTACGGCCAAGCTTGTCATAAATAGACGCTGGATTAATAGTAAGGATGCAAAATGAGTAAGCTGTACGTTGGCTCCGAAGTCGGTCAATTAAGACGAGTTCTCCTAAATAGACCTGAAAGAGCACTCACCCACCTCACCCCTTCAAACTGTCATGATCTTCTATTTGATGATGTGCTTGCTGTTGAAGCTGCTGGTGAAGAACATGATGCTTTTGCAGAGACACTGCGTAGCCAAGACGTAGAAGTGCTACTGCTACACGACTTGCTTGTCGAAACACTTGCCGTACCTCAGGCTCGCGAGTGGCTGCTGAATACTCAAATCTCAGATTTCCGTTATGGGCCGACTTTTGCCCGTGACTTAAGAAGCTATCTTGCTCAAATGGATAATGAGCATCTAGCAACTATCTTACTCGGCGGCTTGGCTTATTCTGAGCTCCCTATCAAATCATCGTCGATGCTACCTAAGATGCATCGCCCACTTGATTTTGTTATCGAACCACTGCCGAACCACCTATTTACGCGTGATACTTCATGTTGGGTTTATGGCGGTGTGTCGCTGAACCCTATGATGAAACCGGCGCGTCAACGCGAAACAAACCACTTGCGAGCTATCTACCGCTGGCACCCTGTGTTTGCCGGACAAGACTTCATTAAGTACTTCGGTGATGAAGATTTGCACTACGACAACGCCAATATTGAAGGCGGTGACGTACTGGTTATCGGTAAAGGCGCGGTACTGGTTGGTATATCTGAGCGTACCAAGCCACAAGGTGTCGAAAATCTAGCGGCGAGCTTGTTCCGTTCGGGTCAGGCAACCGAAGTGATTGCTATCGATTTACCAAAACACCGCTCTTGTATGCACCTTGATACGGTGATGACACATATGGATATCGACACTTTCTCTGTCTACCCTGAGATTGTTCGCAAAGATCTAGATACTTGGCGCCTAACACCTAAAGAAAATGGTGAGATGCGCGTAGAGAAAGCGGAAAACTACCTGTCAGCAATTGAAGGGGCTCTCGGCCTTGATCAGCTGAAGATCATCACAACTGGTGGTGACAACTATGAAGCTGAACGTGAACAGTGGAATGACGCTAACAACGTACTGACAGTCAAACCGGGCACCGTTATCGGTTATGAACGCAATGTTTACACCAACGAGAAATACGACAAAGCGGGCATCGAAGTTCTGACAATTCCAGGCAACGAGTTAGGTCGTGGTCGTGGTGGCGCTCGCTGCATGAGCTGCCCTATCGAAAGAGACGGTATCTAAGCTGATAGTTCAATAGAACAAAAACAATAACTTATCTAGGCCAGTACCATCGTACTGGCCTTTTTTATTAAATAAATAAAATAAATATTCACAAATATAGCATTTTTATGTTTAACTGAGTTCTTCATTGATTCTATATACACAAGGAGCGAGAGATGGCCTTTAATCTTCGCAATCGTAACTTTCTAAAACTTCTCGACTTTACTCCTAAAGAGATTCAGTTTTTACTCGATCTGTCTGCTGACCTAAAAAAAGCTAAGTATGCAGGTACAGAGCAGAAAAAGCTTATCGGTAAAAACATCGCTTTGATCTTTGAAAAAGCATCAACTCGAACTCGATGTGCTTTTGAGGTAGCCGCCTTTGATCAAGGTGCTCAAGTCTCTTACTTAGGCCCTTCTGGTTCTCAGATTGGCCAGAAAGAATCAATGAAAGATACGGCTCGTGTATTAGGTCGTATGTACGACGGCATTGAATACCGTGGTTTTGGCCAAAGCATTGTCGAAGATCTTGGCGCATACGCTGGTGTGCCAGTTTGGAACGGCCTAACCGATGAATTCCATCCAACTCAGATCTTGGCTGACTTCCTTACAATGATCGAACATGGTCGCGGTAAACACCTACACCAGATCAGCTTTGCTTACCTAGGCGATGCGCGTAACAACATGGGTAACTCACTGTTAGTCGGTGCTGCGAAAATGGGCATGGATATTCGCCTTGTCGCGCCAAAAGCCTTTTGGCCAGAAGAACAACTTGTCGAAGAGTGCCAAGCCATTGCACAAAACACTGGTGCAAAAATCACGTTAACCGAAGACGTTGCTGAAGGCGTGAAAGGTTGTGATTTCCTATACACAGACGTTTGGGTTTCAATGGGTGAAGCCCCTGAAGCTTGGGACGAACGTGTTGCGGTAATGAAACCATACCAAGTGAATATGGATGTCATTAAGCTAACTGGCAATCCTCAAGTGAAATTCATGCACTGCCTACCCGCTTTCCATAACAATGAAACCGTGATTGGTCAGCAAGTCGCAGACAAGTATGGAATGAACGGCTTGGAAGTGACGGACGAAGTGTTTGAATCTGACTACTCAATTGTATTTGATGAAGCAGAGAATCGCATGCACACCATCAAGGCGGTGATGGTCGCGACGCTTGGTCAATAGACAATAATGAAAGTAAACAAAAGCTTGATGTAATCGCTTGCGCTCACAAATTGAAAGCGTATAATTCTCGGCAATTTGTCTGAGAGTAGTGAAAATGACGCCAAGCAATGTTGTGATAAAACATAATGATATTGTGATAAAACATAATAAAATTGTGAAAACACCTAATATTGCTCGCAAGCTAGCATGCTTGCCAGGCCGTCTATTCTGCTTTTCAGCACTTTTTTAAAGCCTCCCATTATGGGGGGCTTTTTTATGGCCAATACATTATTGTGGGGAAGAAGATCATGGCGAATTCGCTCTATCAAAAGCACATCATCTCAATTCCAGAGCTTTCTCGTGAAGAGCTAGAATTAATTGTTCAAACGGCAGGTCAACTTAAAGCTGAACCAAACCCAGAACTCATCAAGAACAAAGTTGTTGCCAGCTGCTTCTTCGAACCTTCAACACGAACTCGTCTCTCTTTTGAAACTGCGATTCAACGCATCGGTGGTGATGTGATTGGTTTCGACAGCGGTGGTAATACTTCACTGGCGAAGAAAGGTGAAACGCTAGCAGACTCAGTGCAAGTTATCTCTTCATACGTTGATGCTTACGTAATGCGCCACCCTCAAGAAGGTGCTGCACGTCTAGCTTCTGAATTCTCTAACGGCGTACCTGTGATTAATGCAGGTGACGGTGCAAACCAACACCCGACACAAACACTATTAGACTTGTTCTCTATCGCTGAAACACAAGGCCGCCTAGATAACCTAAACGTGGCATTCGTTGGTGACCTGAAGTACGGTCGTACGGTTCACTCTCTGACTCAAGCACTAGCGAAATTCGACAACATCTGTTTCTACTTTGTGGCACCAGAAGCGTTGGCGATGCCAGACTACATTTGTGAAGAACTTGATGAAGCGGGTATCAAGTACCAACTACTGACCGACATGGAAGATGTGATTCCTGAGCTGGATGTTCTGTACATGACGCGAGTTCAAAAAGAGCGCTTTGATGAGTCGGAATACGCGCACATCAAATCAGCGTACATCCTAACGGCTGCACTTCTAGAAAACGCACGTGATAACTTGAAGGTTCTGCACCCTCTTCCTCGCGTTGACGAAATTACTATCGATGTCGATAAAACACCTTACGCTTACTACTTCCAGCAAGCCGAGAACGGTGTTTACGCGCGTGAAGCATTACTAGCCCTTGTTCTTAACGAAACGCTGTAGAGGAGAGAGATCATGTCTAAAGAGACTCAATTAAAAGTTGAAGCAATCAGAAACGGTACTGTTATCGACCACATCCCAGCGAACATCGGGATCAAGGTGCTAAAACTGTTCGACATGCACAACTCTCATCAGCGTGTGACCATTGGCCTAAATCTGCCGTCATCGGCACTCGGTGGCAAAGACCTGCTTAAGATTGAGAATGTGTTTATCACAGAAGAACAAGCGAGCAAGCTGGCGCTTTACGCACCTCACGCGACAGTGAACCAAATCGAAGATTACGAAGTGGTTAAGAAGTTAGCCCTAGAACTTCCTGAGCAAATCAACGATGTGTTCGAGTGTCCAAATACTAACTGCATTACGCACAACGAGCCTGTTGAAAGCAGCTTTAAGATCTTTGAAAAGAAAGAAGATATTCGATTGAAGTGTAAGTACTGCGAAAAAGTTTTCTCTCGCGAAATCGTGACTGAAAGATAACGTCATACGGCAACCCGTTTGAACGCAAAAACTATCAAATACCTCGCCTGTGCGAGGTATTTTGCGCTTTACCTAGGCTAAGTTTGAAGGCACACTGAAAAACGATTTTTATCTAATAACTGATGGAATAAACCAATGACTAAAGTACTTCACACAGAATCTGCTCCAGCTGCAATCGGCCCATACGTACAAGGTGTTGACCTTGGCAACATGGTACTGACTTCTGGTCAAATCCCAGTAAACCCAGCAACTGGTGAAGTATCTGCGGATATCGCAGTGCAAGCTCGCCAATCTCTAGACAACGTTCAAGCGGTTGTTGAAGCCTCAGGCCTGACTGTAAAAGACATCGTAAAACTAACGGTATTCGTTAAAGACCTAAACGACTTCGGCACAGTAAACGAAGTTTACGGCAAATTCTTCGATGAGCACGGCGTTGCAAACTACCCTGCACGTTCATGTGTTGAAGTTGCTCGTCTGCCAAAAGATGTAGGTATCGAGATCGAAGCTATTGCGGTTCGCAAATAGTCTTTCTAAATCTAAAATAAACGTCTGAGCATAAAGCTGAGTGTTTACCAGATACAAAAAAAGGTTGCCCATTTGGCAACCTTTTTTATTGTTCTGCGTTTTGCTCAATTACTTCTTGTTGAGCTCAACCACTTCTTTGTCTAATTCTTCAAGTTTCGCAGCCATTTGCTCACGAGCTAAGTTAGCCAGTTCACGAACGTTAGACTTATCAAAACCTTCAGTGCTGATTGGGGGCAGCATCTCAACAATCACATGACCATTGTTCCAACGGTTTAGCTTCACGCCACCCGTTGAGCTACACACGATAGGGATAATCGGCAAGCCAGCACCAATCGCAGCATGGAAAGCACCCGTTTTGAATGGCAGCAAACCGCGACCACGAGAACGCGTCCCTTCAGGGAACATCCATACTGAAACGTCGCTCTCTTTTAGGCTAGTCACTACCTGATCAATAGTACCTACCGCTTTGCTGCGGTTAGCACGGTCAATAAGAATGTTACCCGTCAGCCAGTAAAGCTGACCAAATAGCGGCATCCACACTAGGCTCTTCTTACCAACCGTCACAACTTTAGGCGTTACCGCTGATGAAATCGTGAATAGATCCCAGCTGTTCTGGTGGTTCGCCACATACACATGTTGGCCACGAGAATAAGCATCTTCTGGGATACGAAGTTCTAACTTCATGCCGAAAATTTTCGACATACGACCGAAGTAACGGCCAAAGGTAAATACGTGTTTCGGATTACGTGGGCTCAGTAAACAGTAACCACACCCAAATACAAACATAAGAATCGCAAATATCGCCACTGCGAAAATACGTAATATTGCTATCATTTTGTTCCTCACCAACCGCGAAGCGGGTTCATCTATTCGCACAAACACTGGCAATAGATTCACTTGCGGTAAATACAACTATAAAAAAGCCGAAACCAAGGTTCCGACTTTTGTGTTTTCGTTTTACTGACTCATGAACTCACTAACCTAAGTTAGCTAGACTCACGAAATCGTGTAATGTTTGCGCCTAGGGCTGACAGTTTATCTTCAATCTTATCGTAGCCACGATCGATGTGATAAATACGGTCAACGATGGTTTCACCTTGAGCGATACAGCCAGCAATAACAAGGCTCGCTGATGCACGAAGGTCCGTTGCCATTACTTGAGCGCCGCTCAATTTTTCCGTTTCACCACAGATAGCCGTGTTGCCTTCGATTTCTGCTTTTGCACCCATTCGCTGTAATTCAGGAATGTGCATGAAGCGGTTTTCAAAGATAGTCTCAGTGATAACACCACTGCCCTTCGCCATCATGTTAAGCAGGGTAAACTGAGCTTGCATGTCGGTTGGGAAACCAGGGTGAGGTGCTGTTACGATTTTCACCGCTTTCAGCTCACGACCTGTCATATCAAGGCTGATCCAGTCTTCGCCCGTTTCAACCTTCGCACCCGCTTCTTCAAGCTTCGCTAATGCAGCTTCAAGAAGATGAGCGTTAGTGTTACGACAAACAACTTTACCGCCAGACACTGCCGCAGCAACAAGGAACGTGCCCGTTTCAATACGGTCTGCAACCACAGAGTGTTGACCACCACCAAGGCGTTCAACACCTTCGATAGTAATCGTATCTGTACCTGCGCCAGAGATCTTAGCACCCAGTTTGTTTAGGAAGTCTGCGGTATCAACAATCTCAGGCTCACGCGCAGAGTTGTCTAATACTGTTGTACCTTCCGCGAGTGTTGCTGCACACATGATAGTAATCGTAGCGCCAACGCTTACTTTATCCATCACGATGTGCGCGCCTTTCAGACGGCCATCAACGCTTGCTTTAACATAACCATCTTCCAACGTAATCGTTGCACCTAGCTGCTCTAGGCCATGGATATGCAGATCAACTGGACGAGCACCAATCGCACAACCACCAGGAAGTGACACTTGGCCTTCACCAAAACGAGCCACCAGTGGACCTAAAGCCCAGATAGAAGCACGCATTGTTTTTACTAAATCGTAAGGCGCACAAAATTCATTAATTTCGCTGCCATCAACATGAACACTACCGTTACGTGATACTTTTGCGCCAAGACGCTTTAGTAGTTCCATCGTGGTATCGATGTCACGTAGGTGAGGAACATTACTCACTTCCACTGGCTCTTCAGCAAGAATTGAAGCAAATAAGATAGGTAGCGCTGCATTTTTTGCGCCTGAGATCGTCACTTCACCGCTTAGCGGCTTGTCCGATCCAATAACTCGAAACTTTTCCATCATAAACCTTAAAGTGACATCAGTTTCTTATCACGTTCCCACTCTTCTGGCGTGAAAGCCTTAATAGAAAGAGCATGGATGTCATTGCGTTGAATGTATTCCATTAGTGGGCCGTAGATTAGTTGCTGCTTCTTAACTCGATTCATGCCGTCAAAACATGGATCAACTGCAACAACTTCGTAATGACTGCCTTCACCCTTCACGAAAATCTCTTGAAGGTTCAGTGCCTCTGCTAATAATTCTTGTACTTTTGTGCTGTCCACAAATAGCTCCTGCCTAATTTTTTATGTGTTCTGCCATCATTGGCTGGATATTGCTCAATTGGAACAACGTTCGTAATTGTTCTGGCACGAAACTGAGCATTATATGACAGTTTTGATTTTTTGCATGCTCTAATAAGTGAATTAGCATCACCATTCCTGCTGAATCGACTCGATTTATATGGCTAAGGTCAATTTCAACGCTCGATTCCGTTGTTTGCCACTTTTCCAATATACGCCAGATTGCAGGGACACTGTCTCGGTCAATATCACCGAGCAGCTGATACTCTTTAGAGCTTAGTGCTTGCCATTGAGAATGGCTCATTATTTGTTACTCTCAAAACGAATAGGTTGTGCGGCCAGTTTCTCTAGTTCGTCGGCAACTTGTAAGATACCTTCTTGACGAATCTTAGTATTCCACTCTGACTGCTTGCTCGATAACAGGCTAATGCCTTCGGCAACCATATCAAACGCCTTCCACTCGCCCGACTTCTTGTCTTTACGAAGCTTAAACTCAAGCTTGATATTAGGTCGCGGCGAATCGATGATGTCTACCTTGATACTGGTAATGCGGCTATCCGCTTTGATTTTTGGTTCAGGACCAAATTCAATTGTCTGATCTGTGTATTGAGTCAGTACTTGAGCGTAAGAAGAAACCAGGTATTTACGGAATGAGTCGATAAATACGCGCACGTCTTTTCTATCTGCGCCTTTCAGGTTTGGCCCAAGTAACTTAAGTGCTGCATATTGCGCATTCACATAAGGCATCAACTCTTCTTCCACGATGACCTTCAATAGTTCTGGGTCTTGGTGGATGTTGTCTTGTTCGCTCTTCAAACGCTCAAATGCAACTTCTGCTACTTGAGTCATCATCTGGTATGGCTGAGTACGATCAATCGCTTCTGCAGCAAAAGCTTGAGCCGACATAAGAAAAGCGACGGCAGTCAGAAACCATACTTTGAATAAGTTATTCGTCTTTAACATGTGCCTACTCCTTAGCTTCGCTATCATCAGAACCACCAACGCTATACAGCACTTGGCCAATCAAATCTTCTAATACTAATGCTGACTTGGTGTCTTCAATCGAGTCACCATCAACCAACATCTCTTCATCGTCAAAAATGAAACCCGGCACCAAGCTGATGTACTGCTCACCGATTAAGCCAGACGTTAAGATTTGAGCACTAGAGGTATCTGGAAATTGTGAGTACTTCGAATCAATAGACAATTGAACTACAGGAAGATAGCTCTCAGTATCAAGCTCAATGCTTTGAACTCGGCCAACAACCACGCCCCCCACTTTCACAGGAGAACGAACCTTTAGGCTACCAATGTTGTCAAAGGTCGCTTTTAAGTTGTAAGTATGGTTCGAACCTATACCTTTTACGTCAGCGACTTGAAAGATCATGATTAAGATTGCGCAAATTCCGGCAATAACAAAGGTGCCGACCCATAATTCTAATTTTCGAGTTTGTTGCATGATTAATTCCCAAACATCAATGCGGTAAGAACAAAATCTAGCCCTAATACCGCTAGAGAAGAGTGCACTACTGTGCGTGTGGTTGCCTGACTGATACCTTCAGAGGTCGGTACCGCATCATAACCATTGAAAAGTGCGATCCAAGTTACGGTGATAGCGAAGACCATACACTTGATCATGCTGTTACCAATATCTCGGCCTAGCTCAACAGAAGACTGCATCGCAGACCAGAAACTACCGTGGTCAATACCTTTCCAATCAACACCCACTAACTGACCGCCCCAAATACCTACCGCCATAAAGATCATAGCAAGCAATGGCATTGAGATAAGCCCGGCCCAAAGTCGTGGTGCAATAATACGTTTTAGAGGATCAACGGCCATCATCTCAAGGCTTGAGATCTGCTCCGTTGCCTTCATTAAGCCAATCTCAGCCGTTAACGCCGAACCAGCGCGACCTGCAAACAGCAGTGCTGTCACTACAGGGCCAAGCTCACGTAGTAATGAGAGCGCGACCATTTGACCAAGGTTGCCCTCTGCGCCGTAGTCAATTAACACAACATAACCTTGCAGGCTAAGTACCATGCCAATGAACAGACCCGAAACTAAAATAATAGCCAATGACTGAACGCCAACGCTATAAAGTTGTTTTACTAATAAAGGGAAGTTTTTTAGTCGCGGGATGCCAAACAAAGCCCCGAATAACATCAGGCTTGCTCGACCAAATGACTCACAAATCGCAAGTGTGCGTCTACCGACACCCGCAATAGTTTTAGCAATCATATTAAAACAAATCCTTTTCTAGACTTTGTGCAGGGAATCTAAACGGCACCGGGCCATCAGCTTCACCTTGCAAGAATTGCTGCACTCTCGGATCGTCATTGTTGTACAACTCTTCCGGCGTTCCTGCAGCAATGATTTTGCTATCAGCCATGAGATAAACCCAATCCGCAATACTCATTACCTCTGGAACATCGTGAGAAACGACAATCGAGGTTAAGCCCAACGCTTGATTGAGGTTACGGATAAGCTCAACCAAAACCCCCATGGTGATTGGGTCTTGGCCAACAAAGGGTTCATCGTACATGATGAGCTCTGGATCCAAGGCAATCGCACGTGCCAACGCCGCTCTTCTCGCCATACCACCAGACAATTCACTCGGCATTAACTGTGCCGCCCCTCGTAACCCTACCGCCTCAAGCTTAAGTAGTACGATGGTACGAATGAACTTTTCATTCAGTTCAGTGTGCTCACGTAGTGGAAACGCCACATTATCAAAGACATTGAGATCCGTAAAAAGTGCACCCGACTGGAAAAGCATGCTCATTTTTTTTCGTGCTTGATACAGCTTTCGACGTGATAATGCAGGGATATTATCGCCATCAAACCAGATTTCGCCTTCATCTGGCGGCAATTGACCACCAATCAAACGCAGCAAGGTCGTTTTACCGATCCCTGACGGCCCCATGATTGCGGTTATCTTGCCTTGAGGTACCTCTAAACTTATATCATCAAAGATAACGCGATCACCGCGTGAAAAGCTGAGGTTCTTAACTTTCACAAGCTCAGTGTTCAACATATTTTTGTTGTTTCCTTGCTTTAAAAAACGCCATTTATGGCTGCAATAATAATGAGTCTACTTTAGAATTAAAAGCACTGTTCGATTAATTCATATTAAACAGAAAAGTATGGCAGGGATTTGAAAGCATTGAGAAATTATCCATTCGATTCTATTTCTTTACTACTAACTGGTAATTAATTTGTCGAGTGACTTCCCTTTTAACTAGCAACAAGTCAAAATTAGCGGTTAATTCTCCGTTTTTTATTAATTTTTAGGAATCATCATGCTTGAAGCGATTGCGTTTCTTATTATCGGTCTAGGTTTTTTGGTGTGGAGTGCAGATAAGCTGGTTTACGGTGCCGCTGCTCTTGCTCGAAACTTCGGTATTTCACCACTAGTTATCGGTATGACGATCTTAGCAATGGGGTCTTCGGCTCCTGAAATGATGGTTTCTGCAACCGCAGCCCTTGATGGCAAAACAGATACAGCCGTTGGTAACGTTTTAGGTTCAAACATCGCCAACATCGCGCTGATTTTAGGTATTACAGCGCTGATTAAGCCATTATCTATTAGCTCAGGCGTGATTCGTCGTGAACTACCATTAATGATCGGTGTCACTCTACTAGCGGGCGCCCTATTGTGGGACAACCACCTAGGCTTCTATGAAGGCGTATTATTGTTTGTTCTTTTTGCCGCGTTTTTGTTTGCTATGTTGCAAATCAGCCGCAGCGAGAAAAAGAACGGCGATGCTTTCCTTGATGAGCAAGAATCAGAAATTCCAGAAGGCGTAAGTAACCCTAAAGCCGCAATGTGGGTGGTGATTGGTCTAATCATCCTACCTTTAGCTGCTGATATGCTGGTAGATAACGCCGTGATCATCGCGAAATTCTTCGGCATGAGCGACCTTGTGATTGGTTTAACCATCATTGCTGTTGGTACTAGCCTTCCTGAACTTGCAGCATCACTGGCTGGTGTAATGAAAGGTGAAGACGATATGGCCGTGGGTAACATCATCGGTTCAAACGTATTCAACATTCTTGCTGTTATGGGTATCCCGGGCATCTTGAACCCTTCAATCTTGAGCGAGTTTGCGATGGGCCGTGACTTCTGGGTAATGCTAGGTGTCTCACTACTGCTTGTTGTGATGGCGCTAGGAAAATCACGCAGTGTGAATCGTATTGAAGGCGGCGTGTTAATCGTGACGTTCGTGGCCTACCAAAGCTACCTACTAATGAACATGTCAGCTTAATTGTTGATTTAACTTCCCGTACTTGGAGTATTTGATGTCTCAGCCATTTGATTATCGCAGTGTTGCCAAACAAGTTTTGGAAACCGAAGTTGCAGGTCTAACTCAATTAGACCAATATTTTAATGATGATTTCTGCAAGGCTTGTGACCTTATCTTGAACAACAAAGGCAAAGTTGTTGTGATGGGTATGGGCAAATCAGGCCACATTGGCAACAAAATCGCGGCAACGCTGGCAAGTACCGGAACATCGGCTTTCTTTGTACACCCAGGTGAAGCGGCACATGGTGATTTAGGCATGATTGAGCCGGGTGATATCGTGATTGCGATATCCAACTCAGGTGAATCGGGAGAGATCCTCAGCCTGTTCCCAGTACTAAAGCGCCTCAACATCAAGATTATCAGCATGACAGGTAAGCCAGCATCGAACATGGCGACCTTATCTGATATCCATTTACAAATTTCAGTACCAGAAGAAGCGTGTCCTCTGGGCTTAGCACCAACGACTAGTACCACAGCAACTTTGGTTATGGGTGATGCATTAGCCGTTGCACTTTTACAAGCGCGAGGCTTCACCGCTCAAGATTTTGCACTGTCTCACCCAGGTGGCGCTTTAGGTCGTCAACTGTTATTGAAACTCGACGACATCATGCACACCGGTGATGCTCTTCCTGTTGTAGCACCCGATGCGCTAGTAAGAGACGCTCTACTAGAGATATCTCAGAAAGGCTTGGGCATGACAGCCATCGTTGGTGAAGACGGTCAAATGGCCGGTATTTTTACTGATGGTGATTTACGCCGTATCTTAGATAAACGCGTTGATATTCATAACACTCAGATCGGCGATGTGATGACGCTAAACCCGACGGTAGCAGAACCCAACATGCTTGCGGTTGAGGGCCTTAACTTGATGCAAGCGAAGAGCATCAACGGCTTGATGTTGTGCCAAGAAGGCAAACTGGTTGGAGCGCTAAACATGCATGACTTACTGAAAGCAGGAGTAATGTAATGACACAGACAGTCGAAACTCTATACGGCACGGTCGATGCTGATGTATTTGCAGTAGCAAAAGAGATCAAACTCCTAATTTGCGATGTCGATGGAGTCTTCTCTGATGGTCGCATCTACATGGGCAACAACGGTGAAGAGCTAAAAACCTTCCACACTCGTGACGGTTACGGTATCAAATCACTGATGAACGCAGGCATAGAAATCGCGATCATCACTGGCCGTAAATCTCAGATCGTTGAAAATCGAATGACGGCGTTGGGCATTAAGCTGATTTATCAAGGTCAGGACGATAAAGTTAAGGCATACCAAGATATTTGCGATAAGCTTTCTGTAAGCCCTGAAAATACAGGTTACATCGGAGACGATCTGATCGACTGGCCTGTAATGGAAAAAGTTGGCTTGAAGGTATGTGTTGCAGATGGTCACCCGCTACTTGCAAAACGTGCGAACTACGTGACAACCATTAATGGTGGTCATGGTGCGGTACGTGAAGTCTGCGACCTTATTTTACAAGCAAGAAATGAACTCGACGTGCATAAAGGTTTAAGCATATGAGTTTTACTCGTATTATCTATTTAATACTAATATTTATTGCCTCTTGGTCGACCTATTATCTGTACGACAAAGAGCAAACATCGACGATACAAGTGCCTCCAAATTTGGAGCTGCCCGCGTTTAGTGGCAAAAGTCTAAACAACATTAGCTATGACCAATCTGGTATCCGTAGTTATCAAGTTGAATCGACCTATTTAGAACACTACTCAGTGGTTGGCGACACGCACTTTCAAAACCCAGTCCTTTCGGTATTTCGCGAAGGACACACGATTGAATGGCAAGTCACCGCTGATCGCGCGATTATGGATGAGAATCAAGTTGTCACTTTTTATGACAACGTAGTGGCAAAGAACCTGCTGCCAGAAGCGAGCTTCGATACGATGACCACAGATAAAATGGTTGTTGAACTGACTAGCCGAGATTTTTATTCAGAGACTCCGGTCCATATGATCGGTACATTTTTTGAAACTGAGGGGCAAGCAATGAAGGGTAACTTCGGTACCAACAATGCAACCCTCTTTAATTCTGTTCAAGGTAGATATGAAACTCTTACACCTTAGTTTATTCGCTTTGACCCTTGCGGCGCCTAATGTCTATGCCCTTTCTTCGGATAGCGAGCAACCTGTCTACATTGACTCAGACAGCCAGCAATTGGATATGAAAAGTAACCAAGTGACTTTCCTTGGTGATGTAAACCTTAAGCAAGGTAGCATCAACATCAATGCCGATAAGGTTATTGTTACTCGTAACGCCGTAAACGGTGAGATTGAAGAAATTCAAGGCTTCGGTAAGCCTGCAACCTTCTCTCAGCTAACTGACGACGGGAAGACACTCTACGGTGAGGCTGACGACCTGCATTACCAACTTGTTGCTGACCGATTGATCATGACCAAGAATGCGATGCTATCTCAAGATGGCAGCATCATTCGTGGCTCTAAGATCACTTACCAGATCGGCTCTCAGAAACTAGTCGCTGACAGTGGTGAGAACAAACGTGTGTCAACGGTTTTACAACCAACGGAAGTGAATAAGTAACGATGGCTGTCTTAAAAGCAAAAAACCTAGCGAAAACATACAGCAAGCGTAAGGTAGTAACCGACGTTAGCTTGCAGGTGGAGTCAGGTCAGATTGTTGGCCTGCTTGGACCAAACGGTGCAGGTAAAACCACGTCGTTCTACATGATTGTTGGTCTGGTTGCGCGTGATGAAGGCACTATCAGTATTGATGACCGAGACATCAGTATCTTGCCAATGCACAGTCGTTCACGTCTTGGTATCGGTTATCTGCCTCAAGAAGCGTCTATCTTCCGTAAGCTGTCTGTAGAGAACAACATCATGGCGGTTTTACAAACCCGTGATGAGATGACCAACGAACAGCGTCAAGATAAACTGGAAGACCTGTTAGAAGAATTCCACATCCAACATATCCGCACCAGTAATGGTATGGCTCTGTCGGGTGGTGAGCGTCGTCGTGTTGAGATTGCTCGAGCACTAGCAGCAAATCCTCAGTTTATCCTGCTGGATGAACCGTTTGCCGGTGTTGACCCAATCTCAGTAATCGATATCAAAAAAATCATCGTTCACCTGCGCGATCGCGGCTTGGGCGTTTTGATTACCGACCACAACGTTCGTGAAACTTTAGACGTGTGTGAAAAAGCTTACATCGTAAGCCAAGGACACCTGATCGCTGAGGGTACTCCTGAAGATGTTCTCAATAACGAACAAGTTAAACAAGTTTATCTAGGCGAACAATTCCGTCTATGATTATATAGAGAGTATCGAGAGTTCTAAGAATAATAACTAGGTAAGTAACACTGAATGAAACCCTCATTACAACTTAAGCTAGGCCAACAGTTAGCAATGACTCCTCAATTGCAGCAAGCGATTCGTTTGTTGCAATTGTCTACTTTAGATTTGCAACAAGAGATCCAAGAAGCACTTGAATCTAACCCACTACTCGATGTCGAAGAAGGCAATGAAGATACGCCAACATCGGAAGAAAAACCTAGCAGTGACGAGAAAGAAACAGTTGAAGCCACAGAGCAAGACTTACCTGATAGCTCAGACTTAATCGAAAAATCAGAGATTGGCAACGAACTCGAAATCGACACAACTTGGGAAGATGTCTACAGCGCAAATACCGGCAACACTGGCATTGCGATTGATGATGACATGCCTGTTTATCAAGGCGAAACCACACAAAGCCTGCACGATTACCTACTTTGGCAACTCGATCTAACACCATTCACAGATACTGACCGAAGCATTGCTTTCGCGCTAATTGACGCCATCGACGACTATGGCTACCTAACCGTATCTTGTGAGGACATCCTTGAAAACTTCGATAATGAAGAGATCGAGCTTGATGAGATTGAAGCCGTTCGTAAACGAATTCAGCAATTTGATCCATTAGGCGTCGGTTCAGTAAACCTGCAAGATTGCTTATTACTGCAACTGGCCACCTTCCCACAGGATACACCTTGGCTTGAAGAAGCTAAGTTAGTGCTTACTAGCCACATCGACCAACTCGGTAATCGTGATTACAAACTCGTTATCAAAGAGACCAAGTTGAAAGAAGCAGAACTGCGTGAGGTTCTGCAGCTGATTCAACAACTGGATCCACGACCTGGTAGCAAGATTACGCCAGATGAAACCGAATATGTGGTTCCAGATGTGTCTGTATTTAAAGACCTTGGCAAATGGTTAGTGACCATTAACCCTGATAGCGTACCTAAGCTGAAAGTGAATCAGCAGTACGCCGATCTGGGGAGCAAAGGCAACAGCGCTGACAACCAATACATCCGTTCAAACTTGCAAGAAGCGAAGTGGCTAATCAAAAGCTTAGAAAGCCGAAATGAGACGCTACTCAAAGTTGCGCGATGCATTGTTGAACATCAGCGTGATTTCTTCGAACATGGCGAAGAAGCGATGAAGCCAATGGTGCTTAACGACGTTGCATTAGCCGTTGATATGCATGAATCCACAATCTCTCGTGTGACGACTCAAAAATTCATGCATACGCCTCGTGGTATCTTCGAACTGAAATACTTTTTCTCAAGCCATGTCAGTACTGACAATGGCGGTGAATGTTCATCAACAGCAATTCGCGCACTCATTAAGAAGCTCGTCGCGGCAGAAAATACCGCGAAACCTTTAAGTGATAGCAAGATTGCTGCTTTACTGGCTGACCAAGGAATTCAGGTAGCTAGACGTACCATAGCGAAATACCGTGAGTCTCTGGGCATTGCCCCATCGAGTCAGCGTAAACGCCTGTTATAAATAATTTAGCCCGCAGTTTCGTTAAACTATTTATAACTAGGTAACCAACTGAAAAGGAAAGTCTATGCAAATCAATATTCAAGGCCATCACGTTGATCTTACCGATTCAATGCAAGACTATGTTCACACCAAATTCGACAAACTTGAGCGCTTCTTTGACCATATCAATAGCGTTCAGGTTGTTTTAAAAGTTGAGAAAATCAATCAAATCGCAGAAGCTACCCTGCATATAAATCAGGGGGAAATCCATGCGACAGCAACAGATGAAAGCATGTATGCCGCGATTGATTCATTGGTTGATAAACTCGTTCGCCAACTCAACAAGCACAAAGAAAAGCTAAGTAGTCACTAACATGCAATTAAGCGAAGTACTTTCATTGGACTGCACCAAAAGTGCAGTCCAATGCACAAGCAAAAAAAGAGCCCTTGAGCTCATCAGTCAGATCGCAGCAGAAAGCTGTGGTCAAGATTCAACAGAGCTGTTTGAGTGCATGTTGAGCCGTGAGAAAATGGGCAGTACAGGTATTGGTAATGGCATAGCTATTCCCCATGCTCGTATGAATGTCAGTGATAAAGCGATTGCTGTATTACTGCAATGCCAAGATCCAATCGAATTCGATGCTATTGATAATCGTCCTGTCGACCTACTATTTGCTCTGCTTGTTCCAAGTGAACAGTGCAAGGAGCATCTAAAAACCCTTTCATGTATGGCAGAACGACTTAACGACAAGCAGACTCTTAAACAGTTGCGTAATGCTCAAAGCGATCAAGAGCTTTACGACATCATGATTCAAGTGCCAACTTGCGAGCAATAACATGCGATTAATCGTGGTTAGTGGCCAATCCGGGGCCGGTAAAAGTGTTGCGTTACGAGTCCTTGAAGACTTGGGGTATTACTGTGTTGATAACCTCCCCGTAAACCTGCTCAACGACTTCGTCGAATCGGTACGCGAGATCAATCAAAACGTTGCCGTGAGCATTGATATTCGTAACCTACCGAAAGAGCCTCAGCTAGTCACAGACACGCTAGAGCAACTTGAAGCTGCCACTGATATTGACGTGAACGTGTTGTTCCTCGATGCAAGCAAGCAGACGTTACTCAAGCGCTACAGCGAAACACGCAGAATCCACCCTCTATCAATCGGCCAAGAAAAGCTATCTCTTGAGCAAGCGATTGATTTAGAAAAGACACTCCTGACACCTCTTGCTGAACAAGCCAGCATTGTGATTGACAGTAGTGACTGCAACCTCTACGAATTGAGTGAAAAGGTTCGCTTTAAAGTTGAAGGCAAAGAGAAGCAAGAGCTGATCATTGTCTTTCAATCGTTCGGTTTCAAATATGGCCTGCCAAGTGACGCTGACTATGTGTTTGATGTTCGCTTCTTGCCTAACCCTCACTGGGAACCAGATTTACGACCATTAACGGGCCTCGATGCCCCAATTCACTCTTTCCTAGAAAAACACCCAGAAGTTATTGAACTCAAGCAACAGATCCAAGGCTTTGTTGAGCAGTGGCTACCAATGTTAGAGAAGAATAATCGCAGCTACCTAACAGTCGCGATTGGTTGTACTGGCGGTAAGCATCGCTCGGTTTATCTAACTCAGAAAATTGGTGAGTACTTCGAACAACTTGGTCATCAAGTTCAAATCAGACACGCCTCCCTAGAGAAGCACCAACAGGGCTAACCATGGAATTAACTCGAACTGTACTGATCCAAAACCGCTTGGGTCTTCACGCTAGAGCAGCCGTAAAGTTGGTTGAGCTTGCACAAAGCTTTGATGCGACCATCACTATCCATAGTGAAGAAGATAAAAGCGCGACAGCAGACAGCGTGATGGGCCTGCTGATGCTGGAATCAGCACAGGGGCAACACATTACCATTCAAGCTGCTGGCACCGATTCACAGCAAGCACTGGATGCTGTCTGTCATCTAATTGAAGACAAGTTTGATGAAGGTGAGTAGCGAAAGCGCTTCATTTACAACACCCAAAACTCAAACAGCGAACCAACCAATATTAAATCTTAGTTCTACCTAAGTTTATGATTTAAATAAGCCCCAGAATTAAGTTACTATTCCAAGCATTGTTAGAATAATGAGATAGGAGGAAAATATGGCAGAGCAATTAGAATTCGACCAAGCTCACCAAACCCTCCAAGAAGTCAGCGAAGCCCTAGAAAACGGCCGATTTGTTCACGTACGCCGACAACTTCAGGACATGGAACCTGAGGATATTGCACACCTTTTAGAAGCCTCCCCTCGCAAAAGTCGTGACGTACTCTGGCAACTCACCGATCCAGAAGACTACGGTGAAATTCTTGATGAACTAAACGAAGACGTCAAAGATGCTCTTGTGTCGAAAATGGCACCTGAGACCTTGGCAGAAGCAACAGAGGGCATGGAAACTGATGACGTCGCGTACGTACTTCGAAGCCTACCCGACGATGTTTCTCGCGAAGTCCTTTCTCAAATGGACTCCGTTGATCGTGCTCTAGTTGAAACCGCCCTATCGTACCCTGAAGATTCAGCAGGTGCGATCATGAATACCGACGTAATCACGATTCGTGGTGATGTCGATGTCGACGTTGTATTACGCTACATGCGAATGCGTGGCGAACTGCCCGATGCAACCGATGCGCTGTATGTTATCGATGAAGAAGAACGTCTTATCGGTAACCTATCGCTTACTACGCTAGTAACAACTCAGCCTGATGTTCCAGTTTCAGAAGTGATGGATGACGCCGACGAAGCGATCGCGGTTGAAACCAGTGCTTCAGATATCGCGAGCCTATTTGAACGTCGTAACTGGGTTTCTGCACCTGTCGTCGATAGTAACCAGCACCTTGTGGGTCGTATCACCATCGATGACGTGGTTGATGTTATCCGTGAAGATGCCGAACACTCAATGATGAGTATGGCGGGTATGGACGATGACGAAGATACCTTCGCTCCGGTCGTAAAATCCGCTCGTCGTCGTAGCGTCTGGCTTGGTGCTAACGTACTCGCGGCACTGGCTGCGGCATCTGTTTCCAATATGTTTGAAGCAACGCTTGACCAAATGGCAGCGATTGCGGTTCTGATGACTATCGTGCCTTCTATGGGCGGTGTTGCTGGTAACCAAACCGTTGCACTGGTGATTCGTGGTTTAGCACTCGGTCATATCGGTGACAGTAACAAACGCGAACTACTCCTCAAAGAAGCGGCTATCGGCTTCCTCAACGGCGTTCTATGGGCCGTTATCATTGGTGGTATCGTTGTGGCTTGGAAAGGCAACTGGATACTGGGAGGCATCATCTCAGCTGCGATGATGACCAACTTGATTGTCGCGGGTATTGCTGGTGTAACCATCCCTGTGATGCTGAAGAAGATGAATATCGACCCGGCATTGGCAGGTGGTATGGCACTCACAACAGTTACTGATGTTATTGGCCTATCGGTGTTCCTAGGCTTAGCAACCATACTGATCTAGTTATCATAAGCAGCTAGCCATTTTTTGACGAAATACAGAAAACAAAAAGGGAGCCATTGGCTCCCTTTTTTAATTCATCAGATTGAATTGAATTACTCGCCCGCGACTTTCATCGACTCAAGCAAGATAGAACCTGTTTGAATCTGTGAACGCGTTTCAACATCGTTACCGACTGCAACGATCTGATTAAACATATCTTTTAGGTTACCCGCAATCGTCACTTCCGATACTGGGTATTGGATCTCTCCGTTCTCAACCCAGAAACCTGCAGCGCCACGAGAGTAATCGCCTGTTACTGTGTTTACGCCTTGCCCCATCACTTCAGTGACTAGGAAGCCCGTACCCAACTCTTTTAGCATCTGCTCAAAGTTTTGACCGGTCGATTTAACGAACCAGTTATGAATGCCACCAGCATGACCGGTTGGCGTCATATCCATTTTACGTGCGGCATAGCTCGTTAGTAGGTAAGTTGCTAGCACACCGTCAGTGATGATTTCACGATCTTGAGTGAACACACCTTCGCTATCAAATGGGCTTGAAGCCAAACCACGTAGGATATGAGGACGCTCAGAGATATTGAACCAATCAGGTAGGATTTTCTGGCCTAAATGATCTAATAAGAACGACGACTTACGGTAAAGATTACCACCACTGATCGCCATCACTAGGTGACCGATAAGACCTGTAGCAACATCATTTGCGAACATGATTGGGTATTGGCCTGTTGGTAGCTTTTTCGCATCCAAACGGCTAATGGTCTTTTCTGCAGCTTCTTGACCAACACGCTCAGGCGTCCACAGCTCATCACGGTGACGTGCAACGGTGTAGCTGTAGTCACGTTCCATTTCACCATTAGCGCCTTGTCCAATCACACAACAGCTCGTGCTATGACGGCTTGAAGCGTAGCTTGCTAATAAGCCATGGCTGTTACCGTAAACCTTAACGCCGTAGTGGCTGTCGTAGCTTGCGCCATCACTTTGTTTGATCTTGTCGCTATAAGCTAACGCTTGCTTCTCAGCAGCAATCGCAATCTCAGCGGCATAGTCTGGGTTAGGTTCATCAGGGTGGAAAAGATCCAAGTCTGGAATTTCTTTTACCATGTATTCTTTTGCTGCAGGACCTGCAAACGGGTCTTCAGATGTATATTGAGCGATATCAAGTGCGGCTGCTACCGTTTGAGCAATCGCCTTCTCACTCAGATCAGATGTAGATGCGCTGCCTTTTTTCTGGCCGCGATAAACAGTAATACCAAGTGCACCATCACTATTAAATTCAACGTTTTCCACTTCACACATGCGTGTTGAAACACTTAAACCCGTTGACTTAGTAATAGCAACTTCAGCGGCGTCGGCACTCACAGAGGCCATGTCCAACGCTTTTGCTACTGCGGCTCCTAGCTCAACTCTTTGCTGGGCGACTTGCTGTTTTACATCCATATCTATTCTAATTTTTTAGGTCAATATTACGTAGGATAACAAGAATTTCGCTTTCTCCCCAAGATTCTTGCTAAAATAGGCAATATATTCGTTTGAGATAGTGACATAGGCAGAAAAGATGGCTCGCAAAAACCAAAAAGCCCCATGGGAACCAGAAGAAGAAATCATCTGGGTAAGTAAGACAGAAATGAAAACCGACATGGAAGCGCTACAAAAACTGGGGGAAGAACTTGTTTCCCTTAAGCCTTCTGTATTAGACAAGTTTCCTCTGTCTGAAGATTTGGCACAAGCGATTAAAGATGCACAACGCTTTAAAAATGAAGCGAAGCGCCGTCAACTTCAATACATTGGTAAAGTAATGCGCAATGTTGATCCTGAGCCAATTCAAGCGGCTTTGGATAAAGTACGTAACAAGCACTCGCAAGCAACAGCTGAGCTGCACAAGCTTGAGCAACTGCGTGATCGTGTTGTTGCTGAAGGCGATGCTGCTATTTCAGAAGTCATGGACATGTACCCTGAAGCAGACCGTCAGCGTCTTCGTCAGCTAGCTCGCCAAGCTAACAAAGAGAAATCAGCGAACAAGCCAGCAAAAGCTTCTCGTGAGATATTCCAAATCTTAAAAGAGCTAAAGCTAGAAGACTAATCTTTGTCGCTTTACTCAGAAAGATAATAAAAGACCTAGCGCATGCTAGGTCTTTTTGTTTTCGACGTACTCAGTATCAACCATATTCAATATCAAAACTAAGCGATCACTCGCCCGCTTTCACAAACGAGCTCAGTTCTGGTTGTTGATGATCAGCAGTAAGCATGGCTATCGAGTCTTCAACCAACACCTTACCCAATGCCACAAACACAAACTTGTTCGCAATACTGCGCGCATCACCTAAGTGGTGTGTCACCATCAAGACGGTAATGTTGCGTTCTGCTGCTAATCGTTTCACTAAGCTCAACATCTCTTCGCGTAGCAAAGGGTCAAGCGCAGAGAAAGGTTCATCAAGCAGCCAAATGTCGTGTGGTTGAACAAAACAACGCGCCAGCGCGACACGCTGACGTTGCCCACCAGATAATTGTTCAGGCAGCCTATCCAAGTACTCCGCAACACCCACTTGTGCAGCGGCTTGCTCAACGTCGATCTTTTGGGTTGCGGTAAGCTTTAAACCTGGATGCAGACCTAATCCGATATTTTCACGCACTGTGAGGTGAGCAAATAGATTGTGTTCTTGGAACAACATCGCCAACGGGCGTTGGTGCGCTTCTTTGCCTATCAATGATTGTCCTGCCACCGAGATCTCTCCCGATGTCGGCTCAATAAACCCAGCAACCAATGCAAGTAGCGTTGATTTACCCGCACCACTCGGCCCCATTAGAGCAACAATGTCGCCCTGCTCTGCTTGGAAATCAAAACTAAACAACTCTTGGTGATAGTGGTAATCCACATCTTTCATCACTAACATCATCGGTTCCTTAACTCTTTAGCTTTGAGCTTCGAGTAAACAAAAATTCAATCAGACTAAAACTGCCCACACTCAGTAACAGCAAACTCACTGACACCACTGCCGCCGCTTCCATTTGATAGCTACCTAACAGTTGGAATAGATACAAAGGCAGAGTTCTAAAGTCTTGGCTACCAAACAAGGCAATCGCACTTAAGTCACCCATCGCCAGCATAAAGCTGATTGAGAATGCTTGCGCCATTGGTTTACGTAGCGCACGCCACTCCACCAGTCTAAAACGAGTGAACCCTGTCATTCCTATGCTTGCACACACATACTGATACTGCTGAGAAAGATGCAGCATAGGTTGAGCTAAGGTTTTAATCACGTAAGGCAGCGCCATCAAACTGTTTACGGCAATCACGATAAAGAAAGCCAAGCTGAACACATCGGTAACCGAGCGCAATAATAAGAACAGGCCCGTACTGATCACCAAGCCCGGCGTCACCAAAATGATAGTGCCAATCAGCTCAATCTTATCCGCTCTAAAGTTCTTGTTCTGCAAACGCCATGCGCGACTGGTCAGAAGGATCGCGATACCAATACCAACGGCGATAATACTTGCGAGGGAAGCAACACGAACCGAGGTCATTAACGCTGCCCAAAATGGCTCGCTGCTCAGTACAGTGAGCGCCTGAGAGTTAATACCACTTAGAATAACCATGGCTAATGGCGGCAATACCAGCATTGAGACTATGATGATCCAAAAGCTATCCCAAGCTTTTGACCACCAGCTGTCCTTAACCAAATACTTCTCTTCCGACAGCTGACTAGCCGTCACAGATATAGGCTTGGACAAACGCTGAATACTCACCGCTAATACGCCACACAGCAGCATTTGCCATATCGCGAGTAAGGCACCAGCTTGCAGGTCAAAGTCGAATTTGATTGCTTGATAGATGGCGAGCTCAATGGTGGTCGATTTCGGACCACCACCCAACGCCATCACGGTAGCAAAGCTGGTGAAGCACAACATGAAGACCAAGCCACACACATGCGGCAATTGCTGTCTTAGCCTCGGCCATTCAACCCATTTGAATTTATTCCAATGACTCATACCTAAGTGAGCACACAGTTTATGCTGCTCGGCAGGCACAGTATCTAACGCTTGCAAAAGTAAGCGACTGGCATAAGGCAGGTTAAAGAAAACGTGCGCCAACAAAATACCATTCAAGCCATAAATCGAGAATGGTAGCTCAATGTCGAAGTTCGCTAAGAACTTAGCTAACCAACCACTGTTGCCGTAAATCGCCAGCAAGCCAAATACACCGACCAACACAGGTAGAACCAAAGTCGACGCGAACAACCTTAATAACAAGGCTCGTCCAAAAAACTGTCTGCGACACAGAGCGTGTGCAATAGGTATAGCAAAGCCAACACTCAGTACTGTTGAGAGTGTCGCTTGATAAAAGCTGAATTTCGTTACATGCCAATAGTAAGGATCTGACCATACTTGGCTGATATCAAGAGAAGGGGCATTGCTAAGCAATGCCCCAACTGCTGAAACCACGAAGGCGGTAATGAGTATCGCAACCCAGATCCCTACCTTAGGTGTTTTCTTTATCATAAATTGATTTTTACCGTAAATGGCTCACTCCAAACATCACGAATGAACCTTTAAATACAGAAAGCGAGTTTTTAAAAGTACGTTAGAAAGTAAGCGCACTCTGCCATTCACGAATCCAAGGCTTACGCTTCTCTGCGATCTCTTCAGAGCTAAAGCTCAGTGCTTTCTGTGGAACTGTTAACTGCTCAAAGCCTTTTGGTAACTCGACAGCCGTTACTGGGTACATCCAGTTACCTGTAGGCATCGCCGATTGGAATTCATCACTTAGGATAAACGCCATAAACTCATCAGCAAGCTTTTCGTTCTCACTGCCTTTAACCTTAGCAGCCACTTCCACTTGAGTGTAATGCCCTTCTTCGAAGCTCGCTGCTGCGTACTTAGAATCACTTTCTGCAATGATGTGATAAGCCGGAGAAGTTGTGTAAGACAGAACCAAGTCAGACTCACCTTCTAGGAACATTGAGTAAGCTTCAGACCAACCTTTGGTTACCGTCACTGTTTTCTGAGCTAGCTTCTTCCAAGCTGCCGTTGCTTCATCACCGTAAACCGATTTCATCCATAACATCATGCCTTGACCAGGTGTTGAAGTACGTGGATCTTGGTAGATAACCTTCAGATCATCACGCTGCTCAACCAACTCTTTCAAGCTCTTAGGCGGGTTGGCGAGTTTCTCTGTGTTATATACAAAGGCAAAGTAACCAAAGTCATAAGGTACAAAGGTCTTATCATCCCAACCATTAGGTAGTGTTACTGATGAAGTATCAACCTTGTGCTCAGCCAATAAACCCGTCGCTTTAGCTTCAGCCATTAGGTTGTTGTCTAGACCTAATACGATGTCAGCTTTGCTGTTGCCGCCTTCAAGACGTAAGCGGTTAAGGATAGACACGCCATCTTCAAGCGCGACAAAGTTCACATCACAACCACACTTCTCTTCAAATGCTTTTTCAACGGCAGGACGAGGGCCCCAATCCGCAGCAAAAGAGTCATAGGTGTATACAGTCAAAGTGTTGTCTGCAGCGAAGGCAGAAAAAGAGATCGCTGTAGTAACAGCAAGGGTAGTTAATGTGAATTTCACTGGACGCTCTCCATGGTCTGAGCGGCACAGGTTTGAGGGAGGAGAACGGTAGAGGTTGTTCCTAACTCAATTCCTACGCCAGCATTATCTGGTTCAGGTTTACGGGTCCCAAGCGTGTGCTTGATCTCAGCTCGCATTCATTATTTGAATGGTTCGCTCCCCGATGAGTGTTCAGAATTGTAATTCGAATTTTAACAATAAGCTATCAAGTTTGGATCAATTACGTTGATCGTAGCCCCAACGTGGCACTAAACCTTGCTCAATACCAAGATGGTCCAAAATACGCGCCACCATAAAATCAACCAAGTCTTCAATCGACTTAGGTTGGTGATAAAAGCCTGGAGCCGCTGGCATGATCGTCACGCCCATGGTTGAGAGTTTGTGCATGTTCTCTAAGTGCAGCGTAGAAAATGGCGTTTCACGAACCACCAATAGCAACTGGCCTCGCTCTTTCATGACTACGTCTGCTGCTCGCTCAATCAGGTTATCCGATAAGCCATGAGCAATTGAAGCCAAGCTGCCCGCTGAACACGGACACACCACCATCTGCTTCGGCGCTGCTGAACCAGAGGCAACTGGTGAGAACCAATCATCCTTGCCACACACCACCAGCTTTTCTGGATCACAGCCAAGATGCTTAACCAAAGCTCGTTTCGCAGCTTCCGGCCCAGCAGGTAACTTAAGTTCATGCTCTGTCGCTAAGACAACTCGCGCAGCCGACGATATCAGTAAATACACCTGATAATCGGCTGCTAATAAGCATTCGAGTAAACGCAGTCCATAAGGCGCACCAGATGCGCCAGTGAAAGCAAGAGTTATCGCTTTATCGTGTTTTGTCATGTTCTCAGTTACTTCAAATAATAAGGTCTTGAATCGGGTTAACCTTTAAGGGCTAACGCATCCAACAATTTCTGGTGAATACCACCAAAGCCACCATTACTCATTACCAAGATTTGGTCGCTAGCTTGTGCCTCTGAGACAATTTTATCAACGAATGCATCCATGTCATCACTGACGTGTGCAGGCTGATGACAAGCATCTGCGACATCTTGTACAGACCAATCAATGTTATCTGGTTGGAATAAGTAAGTGGAATCCGCTTGTTTAAGCGAATCAGCCAAGGTTTCTTTGTGCACACCACGCTTCATGGTGGCCGAACGAGGCTCTAAAACGGCAATAATTTTTTTCGTGTCGACCTTATTACGTAAACCACCGAGCGTAAGTTCAATCGCGGTTGGGTGATGTGCAAAATCATCATAAACAGACACACCTGCCACCTCACCTTTAAACTCCAAACGACGCTTGGTGTTAATGAAAGTTGCTAGCGATTCACACGCTAAATCCGGTGTTACACCCACATGCCTTGCCGCCGCAATCGCCATTAAGGCATTGTTTACATTATGGTCGCCCACCAAATCCCAGTCTACCGTTCCAACACATTCGCCTTGGAAGTACACCTCAAATTTAGAGCCGTCTTTAACCAGCTTCTTGGCATCCCAATCACCAAGTTCACCACTCGATTCTGTTTCACTCCAGCATCCACGAGATAGAACATCTTGAATAGCCATATCTTGCTTCGGTGAGAAAATGCGGCCATTACTTGGCACGGTACGCACTAAATGATGGAACTGACGCTTGATCGCTTCAAGATCATCGAAAATGTCAGCATGATCAAATTCAAGATTATTCATGACCAAGGTTCTTGGATGGTAGTGAACGAACTTAGAGCGTTTATCGAAAAAAGCACTGTCATATTCGTCAGCTTCCACCACGAAGAACATGCTTTCCCCCAGACGAGCTGAGATACCAAAGTTACCTAACACACCACCTACTAAGAAGCCCGGCGCATAGCCACAGTATTCTAATATCCAAGCCAGCATGCTGGATGTTGTGGTCTTGCCATGCGTGCCTGATACGGCCAACACCCAACGGTCGTGCAACAAGAACTCTTGCAACCACTGCGGGCCAGATGTGTATCTAAGGTTGTTATCCAATACATACTCAACACACGGATTACCACGGCTCATCGCATTACCGATAACGACAAGGTCTGGCCTTGGCTCTAATTGGCTAGGGTCGAACCCTTCAATAATTTCAATCCCTTGAGACTCCAATAAAGTGCTCATTGGCGGATAAACATTCGCGTCACTACCGGTAACCTTGTGACCTAATTGACGAGCCAATACCGCAGCACCACCCATGAAGGTGCCACAAATTCCTAAGATATGAATATGCATAAATTGCTTCCAAACGCTTGGCTAAATGAACCATGTCTAAATCAAACTACTTGCACTCATTATCATTAAATGACGATTAAAAGCGAGCGGCAATGCAAAACAAATTGAGTCGACATAGTAAGTGAGATCTGTGTCGCTTAGTTCATTACCATTAAAAAGATCTAACCTTTAGAATTTAGGTAAGCGTCTAGATGAATAAAGCCCACTCAAGAGGCCGAATCTACAGTGCTCAAATCCCCCCTAATATTGAGAGAAGTTTAAGGAAATAACATGTCTGAGATGCGCACCCTTGGTGAGTTCATTGTTGAGAAACAGAGTGACTTCCCCCATGCAAGCGGTGATCTATCATCCCTTTTGTCGTCTATTCGACTTGCTGCAAAAATTGTTAACCGTGAGATCAACAAGGCCGGCCTAGTCGACATCACTGGCGCTGTTGGTACAGACAACGTGCAAGGTGAAGAACAGCAAAAGCTAGACCTTTACGCGAACGACAAATTTAAAGCGGCTCTTGAAGCTCGTGACCAAGTTTGTGGTGTAGCAAGTGAAGAGGAAGACGAAGCAGTCGCGTTCAACAAAGAGCTCAACAAAAACGCAAAATACGTTGTTCTGATGGACCCACTTGATGGTTCTTCAAACATCGATGTGAATGTATCTGTCGGTACAATTTTCTCTATCTACCGTCGTGTGTCTCCTATCGGAACGCCACCGACACAAGAAGATTTCCTACAGCCAGGACACAAGCAAGTAGCCGCAGGTTACGTGATTTACGGTTCTTCAACCATGCTTGTTTACACAACAGGTGCTGGCGTAAACGGCTTCACCTACGATCCATCACTGGGTACCTTCTGTCTATCTCATGAAAACATGATGATTCCAGATGAAGGCAAGATTTACTCAATCAACGAAGGCAACTACATCCGCTTCCCTACGGGTGTTAAAAAGTACATCAAGTACTGCCAAGAGAATGAGCCAAGCGACAACCGTCCTTACACGTCACGTTACATCGGTTCTCTAGTATCAGATTTCCACCGTAACCTACTGAAAGGCGGCATCTACTTGTACCCAAGCACACAAAGCCACCCGCAAGGTAAACTGCGTCTGCTTTACGAATGCAACCCAATTGCTTTCCTTATGGAGCAAGCGGGCGGTATCGCTTCAGACGGTGCTCAACGTATCATGGACATCAAACCAACTGAGCTGCACCAACGTGTACCTTTCTTTGTTGGTTCAACAAACATGGTTCGCAAAGTAGAAGAGTTTCTTGAGCTGAACCCAGAGTAACCCTCTCGCTTCATTCTCAAATTAACACCATTAAAAAAGCCAGCATCTAAATGCTGGCTTTTTATTATTCCATTAACTGTTCGTTCGATTATCGAATATCAAACTTCGATTCTGCGCCTCTTTCATAGTTGAAGCGGAACCATTTATCGACATCGTCACAAATCCCAAGGTAAGTCTCACCACGGCGACCTAGCGCTCTCGGGTTTTGAGAACAATATTGAGTTTTACCCACTTCATAACCTTGGCCATAAGCGGCATATAAGTCTGCATCAATTGATGGTGAAGACGCGGCTTCAGCCAAACTTGCTTCAGTCTGTTTGGTTTTTCCTTTTAGCGCCATTTCTTCGCCAAAGCTCTGCCAATCGGTTGTGTTCATTGACGTTGGTGGCGGAGTTTGCGCACAACCAAATAACATTACTGATAGCACCAATAATAGATATTTCATAATTTCCTCCTGATGGAAAAGACTAGCCTGTACATTGAGACTTTTAGCTATTACGTCAGAATGCTTCCAGTAGTTCATTCACTATAGCGGGCTGCTCCGCTTACACCAGTTACCCGAAAGTATTTCTTTATTAGCTGTTAGATCAAGCTGATACAAATATACCCATGCTAATCCAAATATAGTCTCTATTTGCTCGCGACGATACTCAACAGGTACATCTTCTAGCCGATCGAGCGACTCCAAAATTTCGTCGTTAATGATATAGACCTCGCCAGCGACACTTTTCTTTCCAGAAATCATCGCCGGATAAGCACCTAAATCAAAAAGGGCAAACGACTCTGGTGTGTCGAAGCGTCCCAACAACTCACCATTCTGCAAATAGTGGTGATTGGATTGACCTTGTCTCAAGGTGCCATAGACGAACACAAGATGCTGCATAAACCCTCCATAAGCCATTCATCTCTGCTATTCAATGAATGGCTAAACACTCTCGACCTAAACCGCTCTATTCGGAATCAAACTGTTCTACTCGAACTCAAACTGATAGAGGAGGTCTACCGCACTGTCTAAGCCAGAAACAGCTTCAACGTAGAGATCCTGCATCAATCGGTAACGAACAGTAAACTCACCCAATGAGTTGAAGATACCCACACCATACTTCACCTGTAAGCCTGGCAGAATATAACCACTTACCGTTACTTGTGAGTCATCGCCAGAGCCTGCGGTGTCCAGTTGTAGATCTTGTACACCAAATGCTTCACCGATTTCGCCAACAACCTTACCACTCTTCGCTAAGCTCAAACCAATTAAGGTCGTCGTCATCGAACCGTTCGACTCGCCATCAATATCTTGGCCACGCAAGATATAAGACAGCGCGTTGGCTTGCGGCATTGCAGGGTCAGAATAAATCTCAATCGTCGGCTCTGTCGCTGGGCCAGTCACTCGAATACCTGCTGTCACGTCATCCTGAGTGTTGTCAGGGTTACGTATCGCATTAATCGCTACGTATGGCTGATCCGGAGGACCATTCATTAGAATTTTACCTTCTTCGATCAACAGGTCTTGTCCGAATGATTGGTAAGTACCATCGACGATGTTTACCTCACCGGTGATAAATGGACCTTGGTCTTTTTGAGCGACATTAAGCTTACCCACCAGCTCACCTTCAAGGCCGAAGGCTGACAGTTTAAAGTCATCGCCAATGGAAATATTAATATTGGTCATCACATTGAATGGAATCGTATCTTCATTCTCTGGCTCAAGATCTTTATTCAAGATAACTTGATCAGAAGAGACGCCGACCGCTGACGGTGGTAAATCTTCGACAACGATACGTCCCCACGGCAATGCAATATCACCAGTGATTTTTGCAAGCTCAGGCGTAACATCAATGGTCATATCAGGAACCACCTTGACCTTGACCATAGGTGGAATATCAACCATCAACTCATCAGCAAATACTCTCACGTTCGAGTGCCATGCTTGAAGGTCCTGCCAATCCCCAGAGCCTTCAATATCAAGATGACCATCAGGCGTTTCTACATTGGCATCCAGCTTCGCGCTGTAACCATCAAAATCGAGATCAATACGGCCGTCTTTAACATCAACAGGCGTGACATCACCTTTAACTTGAATGCCATCAACAGAGAACTGACCAAAGACTTGAGGATGCATCAAAGAACCTTTTACCTGTAGGTCACTTTCAAGATCGGCCTTCAACAGGCTATATTCGCCAAGGATTGGCTGTAAAAAGTCCAAATGGAAAGTTGTCAGCTTTATTGCGGCATCGACCATTTTTTCTTCTGCGAGAATGTCAGGTAACGACACAGTGCCAGACAAGTCACCGTTGTCGGCAACATCGAGTTTAAAGTCGGCGTTCAGTTGGTTGTCTTTTAGCTGTGCATTCAATGCAACACTTTCCCAACCGAGTGTAATTGGCTCGCCAACTTGTTGAACAACCTGACCTTTAGGCATATCGACACTTACCGTCACCTCAGGTTCACCTTGTTCCGACCATTTGGCATGAGCGGTCGCATTCACTAAGCCCTGCAATTGCGTCTCTTTAGGTACAAACGCTTTAACTTGTTCGAAGTCGAATTGGTTAATCGCGAGCTTAGCCTCACCCGATTTCCCGGCTCGGATATCTTCATCCAGACACACGCTCGAACCTGATTGCTTCCAACAGTGTGCTTGAACGTCGGCATACTGCTTATTGACATCCGCCTTAATCGCAACAGGTTGGTCTAATACCCAAGGTCCCTGCTGAGTGGTGATTTTGACTCTGTCTAACGAGCCATCCCAAATCAGAGAAGGTTTCTGAATTAACTGACCAGAAATTGCCAAACTTGTCGACACGATGTCGGATATCACATCAAGTGTTACGGTATGCTTCTTCTCACCGCCATTCACCGTTAAATCAATGCTTTCAACACTTTGATCTTGGTAGGTTAGGTTCTTCGCTTTCAATACAAGGTCGGCTTGAGCTTCGGGTAATGGCAGTGGAACTACAGAGCCATTAAGCGATAACGACTCAAGTGTTGCCTCGCTATTCCAATCAATCTTATCGACATTTAAAGCAAGGTCGACTTCAGGCTCGTTCGTTGGGCCGCTAAGTTGGATGTTACCAATCACTCTGCCTTTCAACTCAGGAACACTTTTTGCGAGCTCAGGGAAGAAGATATCAACTCCCATATCCCATTGTTTATCAAGCTCACCCTGCGCCTTAATCGAGTTCACCCCGTGAGCCAAGCTCAAACCGCTGGTTTTCAATTTAGGTTCACCGCTCGCGCTGCGATCTGACGCTGACAACTGGCCTTCGATATCCAGAGGGTATTCTCGCAAGATCCCTTCAATATCTAACTTAGGCAGCTCAATTGCCCAACCACCCGCTTCGGTCAACTCACCCGAAGTAACGATGCTCCCGCTAATGTTACCTTCAGCTTCTGGCCATTGTAGACCCGGCTGAATATCCTTCAGCGTCACATCGGCTTGCCAGTTAACAAGCTTCTTCCAGTTCGCTTTAACCACACCATTGAGTTCCCCACCCAGCGTGTTCAGTTTTAAGCGCTCAAGTTCAATCTGTTCTGTGGTGCCCTTGCCCTCTAGGTCGATGGTTAAGGCAGGTATCTCCTTACCATCCGCTTCACCTTTGAGCTGCACATTAAAGCCATCTAATGAGCCATCAGCCTTGAAGCGCTCAATTTCAGCTTGGTAATCACTTTTACCTGTTAGGGGCCATTGTGCTTGGCCATCTTCTAAAAGAAGGTCAAATGGCAGAGTCGGCTCTAAGGGTTGAATTTCCCCAGACAATTTTGCCTCAATCAATTCAGAAAACTGAGACTCTAGGTTTAGCTTAGCCACACTGCCTTGTGCTTTCAGTGATAACTTCTGACCCGCAAGATCGGTTTCTTTCACTAATGCATCTAAAGAAAGATCTAGCGGGTAGCCGTCTTTAAGCTCAACTTTAGCCGCAAGGTTCGCGCTTGCTTGTGGCATATCGAGTTCAAGAGTGGACACTTCGACCGTGTTTTTACCCGCTCGGACTTCAAGTCCAAGGTGGTTCACCACAATCGGAGTTTCTTGTTCTAAGGTGAAACGGTTGAGGTCAAAACGCTCCAGCACAACCTGTAACGGAATCCAGACCTCAGGCAGCTCAATTGCTGTTTTCACCGCAGGCTCTGGTTCAACTACTTCTGGTTTTGGCTCTTCAGTTGATTCTGCGAGTTTAACTTTCAGATCATTAAATAAGGTTGGCGATACCGTCAGCTTTTCACCCTGCATACTCAAAGCCGTTGAAAACAAACCCCACTCGATTTCATGCCCTAGAATATTCAGTTTGATATCAGACAAAGCAATACGGTTGATCACGATTGGTAGCGGTGTTTTCACCGATGTCACTGGCGGAGTCGGTTCAGTTTCTTCTTCAGAGGCTGGAGGTAATTCCGTAAATGCGAAGTCCAAACCTTGAATCGCTAAGCGGTCGACACACAACTTAGGGTCGAGTAAACAGCGAGGATTAATAGCCAAGTTCAGCTTTTGAACCTTGGTATCGATATGTAGGCTGTCATCTTTAAACTGAACGTTATTAAGCGTGAAACTTGGGAACAGAGCCCCTTTGGTGCTCTCCACTTTCAGTTGTGGCAATGCTTTTTCAGCGCCCCACAGCACTGTGTTCAACCCTGGATTGGTGAACAATACAAAACCGAGCAGGGCTATCAACAACAGCAAAATAGACGTCAATGAAATCGACGTCCACTTAATGCATTTGCCCATCACTTTGATCATAATTCTGGCCCTAAACTAAAGTGCAGTTGGAACTCATCGCCTTTCTTCGCATCTAGACCCCAAGCAAAATCTAAACTCACAGGACCGACAGGCGATGCCCAGCGAACCCCGACGCCAGTACCGCGTTTCCAATCTGGCTTATCATTAAATGCATCACCAATATCGTAGAAAGCTGCGCCCCACCAATTTCCAACTAATCGGTATTGGTATTCAAATGAGCTGGTAGCAAGGAATTTTGCACCTGTTAGTGCGTCACTTTCATCACGAGGAGATATGGATTCGTAACCATAGCCACGAATGCTGTTATCACCACCCGCAAAGAACCTCAGAGAGGGTGACAGCTTCTCAAATTCATCGGCAAAGTTACCGCCGAATTGAAGTCGAGTTAAGCCACGATGATTGTTACCAATGCTTCGAATCCAGGCCGTTTGTCCTTGGAAACGAACCACCTTGGTTTCAGACAACAAGGTGTCATCACCCGCTTCAAGCATGATGGTTTGTTTATCACCCCACATTGGCATTGAGCCACCACGAGTTCGAGTTCGTGAGAAAGAGATACCCGGCAATACGAACTGCGCCAAGTCATCTTGCAAACCTTGCTCATAGTTCTCGACCAAGTATCGAATGAACACAGTACGTTGCCAGCCATTATCCAAGCGCCAATATCTTTCTAAGGCTAAGTTCGACTCCAAACTTTTGGTATCACGGTTGTCTAGATTCTTCATTCCGTACTTAATTTGATAATAGTCATTAAGCACGTCGTCCAACGGGATTTTATAGGCTGCGGTAATCGTCTGTTCTGGTTTGGAGATCGATAAGCTGCTATTGAAGCTATGACCTTGAGCATTAACCCAAGGTTTCTTCCATTTGAGGGTACCTTTTACACCAAGGTCGGTTGATACACCGATACCCGTTTCGATTTGGTTACGCGCTTGCGGAGCCAGGCTCACCTTCATCGGAATTTCACGGCCTTCACCCAACTGGCTTAAGTCAGGTTCAACAAACACCGAAGAGAACCAATCCGTATTAGACAGGTTTTGGTTGTACTCACCGACTTTGGTGATGGAGTAAGGTTCGCCATCTTCAAAGGGTTTAAGCGATTGCACTCTATCGTCTTCGATTTGGCTGCCCGTCACCTGTGTGGTGCCAAAGTGATAGCGGATACCACTGTTATAATGAAGGCGCACATAAGCACGGTTTAATTCAGGGGCAACTTCGAGTTTGCTGACCTCATACGAGCCATCAAAGTAGCCTTTCGCTAGTCCAAGGTTACGTATCGACGATTTTAAAGAGTCATAGTTACCGTGATTCAGGATAGAACCTTTAGACAGGTTACTCTTGGCGATTAACGCCAGAAAGTCGGGATCGTCTTCGGCTTCACCACTCAGCACAATATCTGAAGTGTAAATAACAACAGGCTCCCCCTTATCAACCGTAACGGTCAATTCGGTGTCGTCTTCAGAGTGAGTGAAAGTGATCGTCGGTTGGTAGTAGCCTAACGCATTCAACGCTTCTTTTATCATAGATTCCACGCGAGATTGGAACCTTAGCGAAACTGCATACTCTTCTTCAGGGACTGCACTCAGATAAGCATCAACATTATCCTCAAGCGCTCCATCTAGCCCTTTAATTTCAAGGGAAACGTCAGCGAAAGCGAGCGTCGATGACAGTAGAGTGCCAATCAGAACTGGTAAAGTTTTTCTTATCATGTTTAATTAGTGAAGAAGTTATCAATACGTTAATAAGTGAAAAGAAATAATACCGCTAAAAAGGCATTGAGTCTGTAATAAATCTGGTAATAACGCGGTCTAATTTAAAGACTTAATCAATATAAACCAACAGTTAATATGAGCCTACCGTTCATAAAGCCAACGCGGTAAACGTATGCGAAAAGGAATATAACATGCTAAACAAACAACAACTGGTTTCTGCAGCAACCGCATTACCGGGAAATGCTGATCCAATCCAAATTACTGAGCGCCACTTCGTCAATCAAACTGACTTACTCGATGCTCCTACAGGTTCCCAACAAGAAGTCCTGCTTGGTATGGGATGCTTCTGGGGAGCTGAGCGTTTGTTTTGGCAATTAGATGGCGTGATTTCAACATCCGTTGGCTACGCGGGCGGATACACAGTCAACCCAACTTATGAGCAAGTGTGTACTGGCCAAACGGGACACACCGAAGTCGTTCGTGTCATTTTCGATAGTGAACAAACCTCTTTAGCTCGAATACTAGAGACTTTCTGGGAGCGTCATGACCCAACTCAAGGCATGCGCCAAGGCAACGATTTAGGAACTCAATACCGCTCCGCTATCTACACTTTCAGCGAAGAGCAACAGTCTATCGCCGAGCACTCTAAGCAAGAGTATCAAAGAGCAATGACTGAATCTTTAGGCAACGAGATCACAACGGAAGTTCTACCTGCGGGAAAATATTTTTTTGCTGAAACCTACCACCAGCAATACTTAGCTAAAAACCCTAACGGTTACTGCGGACTAGGTGGAACAGGGGTTTGCTTCCCACCACAATAGAGGGCAGTTAGGCACCCTACCTCAAACGATATCCATTAAAAAAGGGCTTCCATTAGGAAGCCCTTTTCGTTGTTAATCTATTTGAAGCAAGACCAATCAATAAAGCTCAGTTACATCGGCAGAGCTGCAATCGTGCCGTTCACTTCTTTAAAAATAGTAAGCTTTTGTTTGTCAGACACTTCAGGAAGAAGCACCTTGCCGTGGTCGAAGCGAAACTCTCCAACACCTTCGATGGCAAACTGGCCCTTGAACAGGACTTTAACGAAACGCGCCACCTGATGTGGGCGGTAAGTAGAAAATTTTCTTAACATAATACAACCTCAATTCCATTTGAGTACTACAGTCACGCACCTGAACACCACCGCATTCAAAGCACATTTAATCGCTAATTCCTTTAGCAAACAGCAAGATAATCTATTGTTCATCTTGATATTGATGCATTATACCTTTTGATAACAAGCCCGCAACTTATTTCTACATCGTACGATAAAAAGTTAAAGAGGCATTTTTCAAATTTCATATTATACTTCCAGTGCAAACCAATAAGCGGAACAAAAATATAATGAAAAACAAAACTCTACTGGCTTTTCTAGCCGCAGCCTCTCCACTCTTCGCCAATGCTCACAATCTATCTGTAGGTTCAACTCTGCCTGCTGTCGATGTTAGCAACTATGGTGAAATCGTTCTAAACGACGGCAATACCGGATATCAAGCTTGGGCAACCAGCAATCTCCTAGGTAAAGTTCGCGTCGTTCAAGCTATCGCTGGCCGTAGCAGCTCTAAAGAGCTCAACGCACCATTGATGGCAGCCATCACTGCATCGAAGTTCTCAGAAGACAGCTACCAAACCACCACCATCATCAACCAAGATGATGCTATCTGGGGTACGGGTTCTTTTGTTAAATCGTCAGCAGAAAGCAGCAAAGAAGAATTTCCATGGTCTTCTATGGTGTTAGATGAAGATGGCACCGTTGCTTCATCTTGGGCTCTGAAAGAAGAGAGCTCAGCGATTATCGTTCAGGACAAACAAGGAAAAATCTTGTTTGTTAAAGAAGGCGCGCTTAACGAATCAGAGGTCACGCAAGTCATTGAATTGATTAAAGCGAGTCTTTAATCAGATATTCACCTCTTTTTCGAGACCTTATCAAAGGATATTGTTATATTGTAACAGTATCCTTTTTTAATTCTGTGGTTAATCATCCTCATGTGGCAAGACACACCCAACAATGTGAAACGCAAAACAGGCTTCTTGCTTGGGCTGATGCTCATGCTAAGCGTGTTAGCCGCAACACACATGGTGGACATTGACCCGGAGCACCACACCTCGCATCACTGTGAGCTGTTTTCGATAAATCAGTTCATTACTGCGCACTCACTGCCACAAGTTCCAGAGTTTCATTCAGAGTTTACTGCCGTTGTCACAGAGTCAGTAACCTCACTACAGCGCCTCTATTTCGCCTATTTAGCGCGCTCTCCTCCTGTCAAAAACACTTAATTACCACTACTTTTTAATTAACCTTTATTCAGGAAACAAAACATGAAACCTTCTATTTTAGCCGTTGTTATCGGCATGACTGTCTCTACTAGTGTTCTAGCAAACGAAGAATTCCGCTCTCATGGTGCGCACGTACATGGTCAAGTTGAAGTAAACATCGCTCAAGATGGACAAGAACTGCTTGTTGAAGTAACAGCGCCAGGTGCCGATGTGGTTGGCTTTGAACATGCTCCAGAAACTGCTGAGCAAAAGAAAGTGTTTGAGCAGGCTATCGCACAACTGAACAAGCCAGACGAGCTGTTTAGCTTTAACAATGCGAGCTGTACTCTGAAATTTAAATCAGTGACTAACACGCTAGAGGGCGATCATGATGAGCATGAAGGCCATGATCACGCTGAACACGGTCATGATGACCACAAAGACCATGACCACGCTGAACACGATCATGACGACCACAAAGACCATGACCATGCTGAACATGATCATGATGACCACAAAGACCATGACCATGCTGAACACGATCATGACGACCACGAAGGTCACGACCACCACGACCATGAAGGCCATGACCACTCAGAAGGTGGCCACGGTGAGTTCACTGTTGAGTACCACTATGAATGTTCAGATGTTGCTAAGCTAGACACAGTTAGCACTCAGTGGTTCTCTAAGTTCAGCAACACTGAAAAAATGACGGTGAACCTACTAACAGACACTGCTCAGGTGCAAGAAGTACTTAACGCAGAGCGTATTAGTTTCCGATTCTAATCACTCCTAGATCGGATTAAACGTAAATAAGCAGCCAAGTAAGTACCTACTTACTTGGCTGTTCAAATCGGTGTGCTCTAGGGAATTTATGCTGCTAATTGCTGTCCAGTAGATACACCGCTTTAATTATTGGAGCTCGCATGTCTTCTGACAGTTCATCACTTGTGGTCAAACTCGAAAATATTAGCTTTCGTTGGAAGCCTGAATTACCACCAACACTAGAGATCCCTTCTCTGTACATCCAAGCTCAAGAGCACCTTTTCATAAAAGGGCCAAGTGGTTGTGGCAAATCTACATTGCTAGGGTTGCTGACTGGAATCAACCAAGCCGAGCAAGGTGAAGTCTCTATCTTAGGCCAAGACCTGACTCAACTTACACCTCGTCAAAGGGACAAATTCAGAGCCGACCATATAGGTTATATCTTCCAACAATTTAACCTGCTTCCTTACCTATCAGTCATCGACAACGTGACGCTTCCTTGCCAGTTCTCAACTATTCGCAAGCAACAAGTCACAGAAAGTAAGAACAGCCTGCAAGCCACAGCTCAAAACCTATTGTTACGACTAAAGCTGCCTCAAGCTCTAATGGATAAACCTGTTACTGAGCTGAGTATTGGCCAACAACAACGTGTCGCCGCAGCCCGTGCCCTAATCGGCCAACCTAAAATCATCATCGCAGATGAACCAACATCCGCATTGGATCATGACAACCGAGAAGCCTTTATCGAATTGTTGCTAGAACAAGCCAATCAAGCTGGTTCTACTCTTATCTTCGTGAGTCACGATCCAACACTCGAAAAATTGTTCACTCGAACCATAGATTTAAAAACCGTTAACCAAGCTAAGGTTGTCGTATGAAAGTAATTACTCACTTAGCCTTAAAAAGCGTACTCAATCGTAAAGCCACAGCTATTCTGACCATTCTTACCGTGGCAGTGTCTGTCATTCTATTGCTCGGCGTAGAGCGCGTGAGAACCGAAGCCAAGAGCAGCTTTGCGAATACTATTTCAGGTACTGACTTGATCGTCGGTGGCCGTTCTGGCCAGGTAAACCTTCTGCTTTATTCTGTATTTCGAATTGGTAACGCGACCAACAATATCGACTGGAAAAGCTATCAAGAGTTTAGCCAACATAGCGCCGTAAAGTGGGCGATCCCTATTTCACTGGGCGACTCTCACAAAGGCTTCCGCGTGATGGGTACCAACCATAGCTACTTTGAAAACTATCGCTATGGAAGTAAGCAATTACTTACTTTCCAACAAGGCAAAGAGTTTGAACAGCTGTTTGATGTGGTGATTGGTGCCGATGTTGCGAAGAAACTGGATTACACGATCGGTGACCAGATCATTCTTGCACACGGTATCAGTGATGTAGCGTTCAGCCGTCACGATAATCTGCCCTTCAAGATTGTTGGAATACTGGCACCAACCGGAACGCCGGTAGACAAAACCGTACACGTATCACTAGAAGCAATCGAAGCGATTCACGTGGGTTGGGAGTCGGGTGCTAACCTAGGCCACACGCCAGATGCCGAAACCTTAAAGACCTACGATTTCCAGCCTCAGCAAATCACCGCAATGATGCTTGGACTGAACTCGAAGATTCAAACCTTTGCACTGCAAAGAGAAATCAACAACTACCGTCAAGAACCGTTGAGCGCAATTATGCCGGGCATTGCTCTGCATGAATTATGGGGCATGATGGCCGTGGCAGAACAAGCATTGCTGATTGTTTCAGGGTTTGTTGTGGTCGCCGGTTTACTAGGAATGCTGAGTAGCCTACTAACGAGCTTGCAAGAGAGACGTCGCGAGATGGCTATCCTGCGTGCGATGGGTGCACGACCTCGTCATGTGTTTGGTCTATTGATTAGTGAAGCCAGTGCCCTGACCTTCTTAGGTATCACATTGGGCGTTGCAGTGTTGTTTGCTCTGATCGCAGTAGTTGCTCCTATTGTGCAACAAAGTTATGGTATCAACATATCGATATCCGCAATCACACCGCATGAGTGGAAACTGCTTATGTTGGTACAAGTTGCCGGAATCATTATCGGCTTTATTCCCGCTTTCAGGGCTTACCGTCAGTCATTATCTGATGGCATGACTATTCGAATCTAAAACAGGAACCTACGATGCAACGCAAATTCCTACTGATACTTGGGCTACTTATGTTCCCATTTATCAGCACAGCTCACGCTGACACCACTCAGAATGAGGAATCGGTATTAACACTCGAATGGATTGATTTAATTCCAGAATCAGAGCGCGCTCAATTAGATTCGTTTGGTATGCCGATGGTAGACCACAACAGCATGGAAAAACCTCAGCAATCGACACTTGGCGCTGTTCGCCCAGAATTAAACGGCAGCAAGGTTAAGATCCCGGGGTTTGTGATTCCATTGGAAGGCGATGAGAACATGATCACTGAGTTTCTGTTAGTGCCGTACTTTGGCGCATGTATCCACGTGCCACCACCGCCACCGAACCAGATTATCTACGTGAAGTTCCCGCAAGGTGCACCGATTCAACAATTATGGGATGTGATCTACTTGGTAGGTACGCTGAAAACAGAATCGATCAGTCACGACTTAGCTCAGACTGGTTATCTTATTGAAGGTACTGCGATAGAAGAATATGACGACATGTAGTCATTAGAAGGGTGGCTCAAGGATGAGCTGCCGTCACTGAATAAAAGATATCATTCAATAACAGTTTAATAACGATATTGTTTGACTAGATTACGCGATGTAATTAGACAGATAAGCTAGAACAGCCACGTAAGTAGCGAGTAATAACCCTATGCTAAGCTGTTTCTTTAGCTTGTTATCATTGACTTGATTCATAACTCCTCCTTGAGAATTACAACAAATTTAACATTTTATTATCATTAGCAAAAGTAAAATTTTGTTGAAGTCTTCAACTCTGCACGCAAAATCTAGCCACCAATCAGATAAAGAGTTACATTTTAGACAGTTATACCAATCACAGTAAGTAATCAGAAATAGCGTTCTATCTAGCAAACTAGGGCGAGCAATTAATTACTACGATTGGTATTGAGTCGTCTCCTAACGGTACTCTTATGTCAGAAACCAAACAGCCAGTGATCATTGAGCATGCTAGCGATACACAGCACAAGCATGAGAAAAAGCCTCATATTGCCGACAGCACAAGTAGAATGCTGCACATCGCACAAAGCTTCGGCTTAGATTCTTTAATCAGTCATAGTGCAAAACCAAGCGATAAAGCTGAGAATACGCTTATCGAGCGGGCGCTATTACGAGAGAAGAAACGTAAAGAACTGCGTCAAAAGAATCTAGAACAGATTCTGAAATTGGCGCACTCTTCATGCAAGGATGAAGCGGCTGGAGATCCTGATCAGGACTGGTTATATCGCTTTTTCGATATGGCACAAGAGATCCACAATACATCGATGCAGAGACTATGGGCTCAGGTATTAAAAAGAGAAGTCACCAACCCAGGTTCGACATCGATGAAGGCGCTGCAGATCTTGCAGGACATGACACCAAAAGAAGCACTCACCCTACAAAGAGCGGCGTCACTTGGCTGTAGTTTTGGTAGTGATAGCAGCAGAAAGCTATTACTTGGTTTTAAATCTCATGCTGGAATATTCAGCTTAGGCAAAAGAGACACCACCAACACCATCAACCTTGGTGGACACAACCTGCCCTACTCTAGCCTGCTCCATTTGATTGAGCTCGGAATCATTCTAGGCACTGAATTAGAGTCTGGTGAGATTGATTTCGACCCAGCGTTGCACCTGACTTATCAAGGTAAGAGTATGTCGCTGGCGCCTATATCAAAAGGGGTTAAGCTGGTTTACTACCGATTCAGTCCAACAGGCAATGAACTGTGTACCTTACTTGGCAACAAACCCAACATGCAGTATTACGACCAACTGATTGCTCTATTAAGTCAGAAGTTCACGGTACAGACAGAAGTGAAAAGCAGTGTGAATTACACCGTCTAGTAATGACGGTGTACACAGTAAAGAATATTGAGAAGAGTAAAGAGAATCTAGAGGATAGGTTTCTTGTCTCGGTAAACCAAGGCTGCTCTATTTATCCATCTGAATAAGCAGATAAACAGGCGAGTAGCCTTAGTCATACCAACGATCTCAATTGGCTAAAATATTACGCTTTTCTAAAGCATCAATACACAATTCGACCAGTTCATCGAGTGTCTTCTCACCCGCAGGTAGATCTATCTCAGGGTTCTGAGGCGCTTCGTACACTGAGCTAATGCCAGTAAAATTAGGAATTTCTCCAGCGCGTGCTTTCTTATACAAACCTTTAGGGTCGCGTTGTTCACAAACCTCAAGTGGCGTATTAACAAACACCTCTAGAAACTCACCTTCCGGCAATAAATCACGCACTAACTGTCTCTCCGCTTGATGTGGAGAAATAAACGCAGACAACACGATCAAACCCGCATCCGCCATCAATTTAGCAAGTTCACCAATACGACGAATATTCTCTCGACGGTCTTGTTCAGAGAAACCAAGATCGCTACATAATCCGTGACGAACATTATCGCCATCCAATAAATAAGTATGGTAACCAAGCTGTGCTAAGCGGTTTTCTAATGCTCCAGCGACTGTCGACTTCCCAGAACCAGATAATCCCGTGAACCAGAGCACGGCTGGCTTTTGTGATTTCAGATTAGAGCGGAATGCTTTATCAATCGAGTGTTGATGCCACACAACATTCTCATCTTTTGGTTTGAGTACTGCGGTCATAATTAGTCCTTTAAATAAACAGCATTAAAATGGGAAAAAGTAAGGAATTAGGGTCAGCACCAAGCCCGAATAGACAATCGAGATTGGGATGCCGATGCGTAGATAATCGGTGAGATGATAATTACCTACGCTATAAACAAGTAAATTGGTTTGGTAGCCGTATGGCGAAATAAAGCTGGCGCTGGCACCAAACAGAACCGCCATAATGAATGGCATAGGGTCAACGCCATAGCCGATAGCCATGCTGTAGCCAATTGGAAACGAGAGTGCTGCGGCCGCATTATTAGTAACAAGCTCAGTCAGAACCAAGGTCATGAAATAGGTCGCAACTAACGCACCGAACACACCCCAGCCATTAAAGGCTTCCATAAACATCAGCCCCATACGCTCAGACAAACCCGACGAAATCATCAGTTGAGCAATAGAAAGTGCAGAGCCAACGATCACCACAATATCAACCGGAAAACGGCGACGAAGCTCACCAAGTTGCACCACGCCAAAGGCAACCAGCAACAGCAAGAAACCAGCCAGTCCTTTGATAATCGGCACGACTTCAGCAAGGGCTAAACCAATCACACTGGCAAAACCGAGCAATACAAACGTTGATTTATCCGCATCAAGCTTGGCACTCGAGTCCAAGTCATTCATCAACACAAACTCTTTGTTGTGTTGCTGGCGCTGCTCTTCAAAACGCTTACCAGGAACCAAAATCAAGGTATCCCCAGCGGTTAGTGTGATGTTTCCAAGGCCACCTTCTAGACGTTCGTGACCGCGACGAATAGCAACCACAACCGCATCGAAGCGATCTCTAAACTGGCTGGTTTTCAAGGTTTTATTACAGAAGCTTGCAGACGAACTCACCACCACTTCAACAAAGCTTTGTCCATTAAGGTGATGCTGGCCAAATAGGGTTAATCCTTGAATTTCTTGCAGTGTCGCTACACTTTCAACATCACCACAAAACAGTAATCGATCACGAGCTTGCAGTATGAAGTCAGGGTCTATAGATGCCGTTGTTTTACCGTCTCGAATCACTTCCGCTAAGAACAATTTTCTCAGAGCTCTAAGATTATTCTCGCTTACGCTACGACCAACTAACGGTGAACCAGGTTCCACTCTTGCTTCTAGAAAGTAAGGCAAATCATCTTGGGAACCATCATCGTAGCTTGGTAGGAAGTAACTCAGCGGAATAAGGATCAACACTCCACCGACTAAGACGGCTAAACCGATCAACGTTGGTGTGAAAAAGTTTAAGCTCGGCAATCCGGCATCTTCAACAAAGCTATTAATGATCAAATTGGTTGAGGTACCGATCAATGTCAGCGTTCCACCTAAAATGGCAGCGTATGACAGAGGGATAAGTAACTTAGATGGCGCGTGTTGTTGATTGCGTTTGATCGCTCCGATCAAAGAGACAACCACCGCCGTGTTATTGGTAAAAGAAGAAAGTAACGCTGTGGAAATACCCAACTTCGCAACCACTGTGCCTAGCCTACCTTCAGAGATATTGCGGCTAACCCAGCTGATTAAGCGAGTTTTCTCCAACGCACTTGATGCGAGGATCAGAAGAATTAAAGTCAGTAACGAGGAGTTAGTGAAGTTATTAGCCAAGCTCGACAAGTCGATCATGCCAGCCATAAAAGCAATAAACGCCGCGCCAGCAAAGATAAAGCTTGGCTTAATACGGGTAACGAGCAGGCAAGTAATGATGCCGAGCAAAATCGCTAATACAAATCCTTGTTGCCACATATACCCGTCCTTTATGGCGGAAACGATGGGTTTCCGCCTGATTCAATAAGCTGTTACTTGGTCGTTTATGACTTCAGTAATTGGCTTAGATCTTTGGCATCCCAATGAGGGAAATGCTTACGAACCAGAGCGTTGAACTCAAGTTCAAATGCAGAGAAGTTACCGACTTGCTGTTCAACAGAGTCCAAACGGTCTCGAATCAAACCAGCACCAACCGTCACGTTGGTTAGACGGTCGATAACGATGAAGCCACCGGTATCCGCACTCTCACGGTATTTATCCAATGCGACAGTCTCGTTCAGTGACCATTCACACAAGCCAATACCATTCAGTGGTAACTCATCGACAGCGTGGGTCGACAGGTTGTTGATGTCATATTGGTGGCGAACCGTTTCAACCTGACCGACGGTTTTCTTACCTGCGATTTTGATGTCGTAAGCTTTACCCGGTTGCAATGGTTGTTCTGTCATCCACACGATGTCTGCCAATACGTGGTTAGTGGATTCAATTTGCGCGTTTTCCAACACAATCAAATCGCCACGACTTATATCGATCTCATCTTCAAGAGTCAGCGTTACCGCCAAGCCCGCTTGTGCTGATTCAAGTTCACCATCAAAGGTCACAATGCTTGCCACCTTAGAGGTTTTACCTGAAGGCAACGCCTTGATTTCATCGCCCACGCTGACACGACCAGAAGCCACTGTGCCGGCAAAGCCTCGGAAATCTAGGTTAGGACGATTGACGTACTGCACTGGGAAACGGAATTCACCCGCAGAGCGTTTTTGGTCAATGTCTACGTTCTCTAGTACTTCTAATAGCGATGGGCCCTCGAACCATGCAAGCTCTTTACTTGGTGCAGCAACGTTAATGCCTTCAAGCGCGGAAACGGGCAAGATCTGAATATTGGTCTCACCCTCTAGGTTTTCTGCAAACTCTAGATATTGATCGCGAATCTCCTCAAAACGATCTTGCGAGTACTCGACGAGATCCATTTTGTTGACTGCGACGATGAAATGCTTCAAACCAAGTAGATTAGAAATAAACGAGTGACGACGTGTTTGATCCAGAACGCCCTTACGAGCATCAATCAAGATCACAGCCAGATCACACGTTGAAGCGCCTGTTGCCATGTTACGCGTGTACTGCTCATGCCCTGGGGTATCAGCAATAATGAATTTACGCTTTTGAGTCGAGAAATAACGATAAGCTACATCGATCGTAATCCCTTGCTCGCGCTCAGCCTGCAAGCCATCAACAAGCAGTGCCAAATCAGGTTTCTCACCCGTCGTACCCACTCGTTGGCTATCCGAGTGAACCGCTGCTAGCTGATCTTCATAAATCTGTTTTGTATCATGGAGCAAGCGACCGATTAACGTACTTTTACCATCGTCTACCGAGCCACAAGTTAAAAATCTAAGCATAGATTTATGCTGATGCTGACTTAGATAACCTTCAATCCCTAGTTCAGCCAATTCGGCTTCTACTGCACTATTCATTTTTCTTTCCTTAGATTCTTAGAAATAACCTTGGCGCTTTTTCAGCTCCATTGAGCCCGACTGATCATGGTCAATCGCTCGACCTTGACGCTCACTGGATGTTGCCACCAGCATCTCTTCAATAATGCCTGTTAGCGTGTTCGCCTCAGATTCAACGGCTCCGGTCAGTGGGTAACAACCCAAAGTACGGAAGCGAACGCTTTTCTCTTCAATCACTTCACCTTCTTGCAGTTCCATACGGTCATCATCAACCATGATCAACATGCCATCACGCTCAACCACAGGACGCTTGTCTGAAAGGTAAAGTGGAACAATATCGATGCTCTCTAGGTAGATGTATTGCCAGATATCGAGCTCAGTCCAGTTAGATAGTGGGAAGACACGAATGCTTTCGCCTTTATTAACCTGGCCGTTATAGGTATGCCAAAGTTCAGGGCGCTGGTTTTTTGGATCCCATGTGTGGTTCTTGTCGCGGAAAGAATAAACACGCTCTTTCGCTCGAGATTTTTCTTCATCACGACGCGCACCACCAAAAGCGGCATCGAACCCGTACTTGTTTAACGCCTGCTTAAGGCCTTGAGTTTTCATGATGTCAGTGTGCTTGGAAGAACCATGTACGAATGGGCTACATCCCATCTCAATACCTTCTGGGTTCTTATGTACTAAAAGGTCGAAGCCGTACTTTTTAGCCGTACGATCACGAAACTCAATCATCTCGCGGAATTTCCAATCCGTATCAACGTGTAATAGTGGGAATGGAATCTTGCCTGGATAAAACGCTTTGCGAGCTAAATGAAGCATCACAGAAGAATCTTTACCGATGGAGTACATCATCACTGGGTTATCAAACTCAGCAGCAACTTCACGGATAATATGAATACTTTCCGCTTCAAGCTGTTTTAGGTGGGTTAAACGTTCTTGGTCCATTTCAGTGCTTCCTTTAAGGCTCGCAGTACGAGCAATTCATTACTTGGTCTTGCCAAGCAAGGGATTTAACTCATCCACTTGAGTGAATGGGAGTATTGGCACTAGAAGAAAACAGAAGCTTCGTTTTGAGCTATCCTTGCTATTCATCTGCCTGATACGTCCTTGATATAGGCATTATGACGAGCCTCTCATATTACTGGAAATTCTAAAATTTCATTTTTTATTCGAAAAGCTGATAAGGGATGAGATTCATCGATAAATAGGTGAAATGAATGGACTAATACTATCGATGTGATTTGTACATTGATTGAGCAGGTTTGGGAGGCGTCTTGCAGAACACCATAAAGTAATCGATCTAAGTCACGAATTAACATTCGTTGTAATCATTGTTTCATTCGGTTTTGTTACATTACGCAACGAATTTTCTACTATCCACTTTGGAGCTACAAAATGAAAGTTGCAATGAAACCTTTGTCATTGGCTGTACTTGCGGGTCTTGGTTTGACTCTAGCAGGCTGCACAACAACACCAGATACCGATGAAGTGATTAAATTACGTGTCGTAGAAACGACGGATATCCATACCAACCTAATGGATTACGACTACTACAAAGACAAGCCATCGAAAAAAATCGGCTTAGCACGTACTGCAACTCTAGTAAAAGAAGCTCAAAGCGAAGTAACCAACAGCGTATTAGTTGATAACGGTGACTTACTGCAAGGTAGCCCAATGGGTGACTACATGGCAGACAAAGGCATCGAAGCGGGCGAAGTTCACCCTGCATATAAAGCAATGAATCAACTAAGCTACGACGCTGCAAACCTAGGTAACCACGAATTCAACTACGGTCTTGAGTTCCTAGAAGAGTCAATCAATGACGCTGATTTCCCATACATCAGTGCCAACGTTTACGACGCAGAAACCAAAGAACACTACTTCACACCTTACATCATCAAGACTCACACGTTTGAAGATACAGCAGGCGTAGAGCATGAAGTGAAAGTCGGCTACATCGGTTTTGTTCCACCACAAATCATGACGTGGGATAAGAAGAACCTAGAAGGTAAAGTGATCGCTCGTGACATCATTGAGACAGCTAACGAGTTAGTACCTCAAATGAAAGCGGAAGGCGCTGAAGTTATCGTTGCTATCCCTCACTCAGGCGTATCAACTGACCCATACAAAAATGGCGAAGAGAACTCAACGTTCTACCTATCTGAAGTAGATGGCATTGATGCAATCGCATTCGGCCACTCTCACGCAGTGTTCCCAGGTAAAGGTTTTGATGACATCCAAGGCATCGATAACGAAACTGGCACAATGAACGGTGTTGCGGCAGTAATGCCAGGTCGTTGGGGTAGCCACGTTGGTGTTATGGATCTAACACTTGCACAAAAAGACGGTAAGTGGGAAGTCGTTAAAGGCCAATCAGAAGCGCGCCCTATCTACGACAAGATCGAGAAGAAATCTCTTGCTGCAGCTGATGAAGGCATCGTAACAGCACTAGAAAAAGACCACGCTGGTACTCGTGAGTTTGTTAACCAACCGATTGGTAAAGCAGACGACGTGATGTACAGCTTCCTATCTTTAGTGCAAGACGATCCAACAGTACAGATTGTTAACCTTGCGCAGAAAGATTACGTTGAACAGTTCATCCAAGGCGACCCAGACCTAGATGGTACGCCAGTACTTTCTGCAGCTGCACCATTTAAAGCCGGTGGTCGTAAGAATGACCCAGCGAACTTCACTGAAGTTGAATCTGGTCAACTGACATTCCGTAACGCAGCTGACTTGTACCTTTACCCGAATACGCTAGTTGCGATGAAGGTAACAGGTCACGAAGTAAAAGAGTGGCTTGAGTGTTCTGCTGGTCAGTTCAACCAAGTTGATGTTAACTCAACAGCACCACAACAGTTGATCGAGTGGGATAACTTCCGCACATACAACTTCGATGTTATCGACGGTGTTGATTACCAAATCGACGTAACTCAACCTGCGAAATACGATGCAAACTGTAAAGTCGTTAACCCTGACTCACAACGTATTGTTGGCCTAACTTACCAAGGTAAGCCAATCGACATGAAACAAGACTTCCTGATCGCAACCAACAACTACCGTGCGTACAGTGCTAAGTTCCCAGGTACGGGTGAAGACTTCATCGCATTTGATGCTCCAGATGAGAACCGTACTGTTCTTGCGAACTACATCTCTCGCGTAAGCAAAGAGCAAGGTCAAGTTAGCCCAACAGCTGATAACAACTGGTCATTTGCGCCAATCAAAACGGATAACAAACTAGATATCCGCTTTGAAACATCTCCAAGCGACAAAGCGGCAGAGTTCATCAAAGAAAAGGGTCAATACCCGATGAAACGCGTTGCGACTGACGATGTTGGTTTTGCTGTTTACCAGATTGACCTAACTAAATAGATTACCCAGTAATCCATAGTTAACCTTCTGAAAGGCTGAGTTTAACGACTCAGCCTTTTTCTTTTGTTATTTAGAAATCGACTCCACTGCCCTACTTTTCTCACCGTAAACGCCCGCTGATTCAGCATCCAAACAGTACGACTCACACCGTCAATCGATTTAAGCCCCTACAAAAAAACGCTAATCCGCTGTAAGTTTTTCTCTGCTCCTCCTGTCTATTTAATTTACTACACTCAATGAATGGCCAATAAGCCATTCATCTATAGGATAGATAAGGACATTTGATGGGCACTGTCGAGAGCATTCAAGCATGGTTAAATACAGGAGAGGAATCGCTGCTATGGCTGATGCTTGGCATCATCGCGCTTTCTTACCTGCTTGAAGATCTGGCGATTGTTACAGCGGCAGGTATAGCCACTCAAGGTCTCATACTTCCTCAATATGCGCTGCTTGCCATTTTCATCGGCATTGCCACGGGTGATCTCGGTCTTTATTACCTAGGTAAATCAGGACGTTATTTCCGAGGCGTTCGATATAAAGCCCTCACTAATAAGTACTTTCGTTCACTTCGTACCAAATTACGTCAGAACGCATTCAGCAGTCTTTTTGTCATCCGCTTTATTCCAGGGCTTCGTACCGTTGGTTTTACCTTAAGTGGCTTTTTCGCCATCCCACTGCCTACTTTCTTGTTTGCCGTTATTAGTGCCACCGCGATCTGGACTGGCATTGTCTTCTCTGCCATCTACTATTTAGGGACATCAGCGTGGCTGCAAGCCTCTGAATATCAATGGATCATCATCCCGTGTGCCATCGCTTTGTTGTTTATCGGCAATCGATTAATGAATAAAACCTACTCTAGAGGATTATCATGAGTTCACCGCAAGATATTCGCATCATTCCAGCACATCAAATCAATGCAGGCATGCCCTTGCTTGAAAAAGATACCGTGCGCAGTGTCTCTCCTTATGAGTTTCTTCCAACCTGGTTCTTCTACACGCCAGTGGTGATTCAAAGCCTGATGCAAGGGTTACGGCACTTTGACTGGGCGCTGCCGCTCATCGCCAACCCGAGCATCAAGCTAAGCGGCATGGTAGGCGAATCAAAACACGAAATACTGAGCCTTGCCGGATCATCGAGTCAGCGCTGGATCTCTCCGTTTATCACCCTAACCAAAACGGATCTCAGCAGTAAGAAACAAGCTGAAGATGCACGCAGTGCACTCATACAATCGGATCTCGATTTCCCGATTGTGGCTAAACCGGATCTTGGCTGTCGAGGTGTTGGCGTTAAGCTGATCAACACACAAGATCAACTTGAACAGTATGTTGAATCTTTCCCAAATGGTGCTCGCTTTCTATTGCAAGAAAAGGCGCCTTATCAAGCTGAAGCGGGGGTTTTCTATGTTCGTTACCCAAACAAAAAGCAAGGCGAGATCATCTCGATCACACTCAAGTATGCGCCAATGGTAGTGGGTGATGGCAGCTCGACACTCAAACAGTTAATTGAAAATAGCCCGCGTGCTGGGCAGCTTAGTCACCTGTATTTGCCAAGACATCAAGATAAATTGGGTCAAGTGCTCGCAGAGGGCGAAGAGTTCCAACTTGCGTTCGCAGGTAGCCATAGCCGTGGCTGTATCTTCCGAGACGGCAACCAATACATCACTCAGGCTTTAACTGAACGCTTAGATGAGATATTCGACGACTTCGATGGTTTCCACTTTGGTCGACTCGACGTCAAATTCAAGGACATGCACAGCCTAATGAACGGCGAGGATTTCACTATCCTTGAGGTCAATGGCGCAAGCAGTGAGGCTGGGCATATCTGGGATCGCAACACACCATTGCGAGAGATATTTTCTACGCTACTCCTGCAATACCGCATTCTTTTTGATATTGGCGCTCAGCAAAAACAGCGAGGCCACCAGCCTCCTTCTTTTAAGAGCCTGTTTACCGCGTGGCAAGAAGAGCGACGTCTTGTTCAACAATATCCGACCACCGATTAACTTTGTACGAGGATCATGAATGAACCCCATAGCCCAACCGAGCGCCCTCACTTCTTTCTCTCCTAGTATCAAGGGAGCGGTAGAGATATTGAATCAGGGTTTAGAGTTTTTGTTAGCGATATCTGACAGCGACTATCTGACACGAGCAAAGCCGCACGTCACAAGTTCTATTGGTGAGCATACTCGTCACACTCTCGATCTTTTTCACGCTCTGATTTTAAAAAAGAATGCGACCGTTGATTACAACACTCGTCGCCGTGGTCATCCCGTCGAATTCGACAGGTCGATTGCGTTGAAAGAGATCCATTACGTGATCAACTGGCTTGAACGATTAGACCGTCGAGATCTCGAAGCGCCTATCATGATCCAAACCGAAGTTTCAATGGATACACAAGTGTTCGCCAGCCTGCCTTCTACGTTAGAAAGAGAGGTCACCTTTGCTGCTCTGCATGCCAATCATCACTATGCGATGATCAAGGTGATCACGACCTTTCTTGATGTCGAAACATGCAACACCTTTGGTTACGCCCCAACCACCAGCAGCTATCTGAGGGAGCAATAATCATGTGTTCAGTATCTTGGCTGCTTGAAGACAATGGCTATCAGGTCTTTTTTAATCGTGACGAACAAAAGACACGGGCATTGGCGATGCCACCTAAACAATATCGAGTTAACGGCGTCGACATCATCATGCCACTCGACCCAACCGGTGGTGGTAGCTGGATCAGTATCAATGAGTTCGGGCTTTCACTATGCCTACTCAATAACTATCAAGGCATCGTACCTGATGGCCTTTTAGTCAGCCGTGGTTTGTTACTCAAGAATCTATCATCGAGTCGTAACATCAGTCAGCTCTCTGAAGCATTTCATAAGCTCGACCTGCACTCTTTTGCCCCATTTACCTTGCTGGCTTTCGCGCCGAACTTAACTCAACACCATGGTTTGGTTATCGCCTATATGTGGGATGGTATTCAACAAAAAATAGTCGAAACCGATTCTCCGCTGTTCTCATCTGGAGTTGATTTAGAGCGAGTGCAAGCCTACCGACAAGCAAAATACGATCAGCTTATGTCAACGGGGAAGAATCAACAGAACTTACTGATGTTTCACTCTCACCATCACAGCGAGCAGCCTCATTTAGCGACCTGTATGCATCGTGAAGACGCGCATACCGTGAGCTTTACACACTTACGCAATCTACACGGCCAAGCCTCTATGTTTTACGCACCCGGCTCGCCTTGTGAACCCATTAAACCATGCCAGATAAATCAACAGCGTTTTACCTTCGATTTATCACCAGCAATCAATCTATAGATGGAGTCCATCATGAGAAAACTATTAACTATGGTCATGCTACTTGTTAGCCCTTACGTATTTGCCGCCGATGAAATCTACACCGGCTTCTTTAGCAGCAAGGCGCTCGATGGCTACGACACTGTGGCTTATTTCACTTCAGGTAAGCCGATTGAAGGCAGTAAAAAATTCAGCACAGAGTACAAAGGTGCGGACTGGTATTTCTCTTCTGAAAAGAATCTGACTTTATTTGTTAATAATCCTGAAAAATATGCACCTCAATATGGTGGCTATTGCGCTTGGGCTGTTTCAACAAAAAGTGACTTTGCACCCGGTGACCCTAATCAATGGACAATTGTTGATAACAAGCTTTACCTCAACTACGACCAAGAGATTAAACAGCGTTGGGAACAAGACCGAGCACAACATATTCAAAAAGCCGACACCGTTTGGCCGCAACTGATCAAATAAGGGAATAACCATGACATTCACTCCAGCTAAACATATCCCTGCGGCATTTATCGCGTTTGTGTTCGTTCAGTCGCTGTTTTTTAAGTTCACCGGCTCATACGAGACTGAGCATATCTTTGGCACCTTGGCGACATGGTCAGGCTTAAGCTGGTTCGGTTCGTTTGGCGGCTACTTGATTGGATTCGCCGAATTGATTGCGGCCATTTTGTTGTTCACTCGTTGGCATGGCTTAGGTGCCATCATGAGCGTGGGGATCATGAGTGGCGCGATTTTCTTCCACCTGTTTACGCCGCTCGGTATTCAAATGCCTGAGTTTAATGCAGCGGGTGAAATTATCGGTTACGACGGCGGATTATTGTTCGGCATGGCATGCCTAGTCTGGTTATGCGGTGCGTTTTTAAGTGTGAAAGATTTCAAGAATCAAGACGGTTTCCTAAACAACTTTAGTCAATAAGGTAGCTTCATTATGATTGATAGTCCTTTTCGTTTACCACGTTACACGCCTTTTGGTTTAGGTGAGTCTGTTGTCGAGTGGGCAACTGGGCTATCTAAGCTAGACCGACTCTATCAAGATCGACAAAACGAGTTATCTAGCTTCGAATTCATGAATTACACCCTATCGGCACTCAATATCGACTACTCGGTGGCATCGGGAAGTACGGAAAATATCCCGGAAGAAGGGCCAGTCGTGATTGTGGCGAACCACCCACTAGGTGCAATTGAAGGTGTGATCCTGGCTGATCTCGTAGGATCAGTAAGAAAGGATGTGAAGGTATTAGCGAATGAGTTGCTCAAACGACTGCCAGAGCTGGATGATCTTTTCATTGGCGTTGATGTCTTTAATGGTAAAGAGTCGAAACGCACCAATGCCAAAGCCATTCGTGATGCCAATCGTCATCTGGCCGATGGCGGGCTGTTGATCGTGTTCCCTGCGGGCGAAGTATCGAGTTATCGTAAAGGGGCAAAAACACTGACGGATATCGAATGGAGTAAATCGGTCGCGAAATTCGTTAAACGTCATCAAGCCACGACAGTTCCTATCTTTATAAATGGTAAAAACAGTGAGCTTTTCTATCAAGCGGGTCGTGTGCATCCACTGTTGAGAACCGCTCTACTCGGGCGTGAACTTCTTAATAAACAGGCGACAACTATCTCTATCTCGATTGGCTCATCGATTCCGTATTCAGAGATTAAATCGTTTGAAAAAGAGATGGATATCGTCAACTACCTACGACTTAATACCTACCTAATGAGTCAACAAGATAGTCCGAACACGCCAATCCACGCACCCTCTTTCGATACCCAAGTGATAGCGCCAATATCACCCGAAGTATTGGCAATAGAGATAGGATCACTCCCTGAAGAGATGAAGCTGCTCGAGCAAGGTGACTTCGAAGTCTACTGCACACCAAGCCAATCTATTCCGAACTTAATGCGTGAGATTGGTCGAGTCAGAGAAGAGAGCTTCCGTGAAGTTGGAGAAGGCAGTGGGCTTGCTTGTGATTTAGATGAGTACGACCTTTACTACCACCAACTGTTTGTGTGGAACAAAGCTAAGGCAGAATTAGTCGGCGCTTATCGACTGGGTATGGTCGACAAGTTAATCGCAGAGCACGGGTTGGACCAACTCTATTCCCGCAGTCTGTTTAACTATAACCAAGAGTTTATCGATACGTTAGACAACAGCATTGAACTTGGTCGTTCTGTCGTGAGTAAGCCTTATCAAAAGAGCCTTAACTCACTGTTACTACTATGGAAAGGTATTGCGACCTTTGTGTCTCGTCACCCTAAATACACCCACCTATTTGGCCCGGTCAGCATCAGCAATGATTACAGCCACAATGCGCGCCTGTTGATAGCAACTACCTTATCGATTCACCATTACGATGAGGAAAAGGCCAATCTGGTTTCCCCTTCTTCACCTCTCAATACCAGTAGTCATGTGTTCTGGCAGAATCATCTATTGTCGTCACTGGCGAGTGTTCCCCTACTTTCAAAAGTATTAGCACGGATGGAACAAGGAAAAGGCTTACCGGTATTATTGCGCCAATATCTAGGGATGAACGGGAAGCTGGTTTGCTTTAATGTCGACCCATCGTTTAATGATGCCTTAGATGGTTTGATTGTCGTGAACCTTAAGAAGGTACCATTGAAGACCTTAGGTAAATACATGGGTCGAGAACTCGCTCAAGACTACCTAGAGCAACACGCTCGACGCTGATTTCGCCCCCTCTGTACCTACACTCAAATAAGTGCGATGATTTCGGCACTTATTTGGGTTAGGTTATTTTCATGCACACCTCTTTTATCGAACAACTACAAAGCTTCGACTTCTCTGAAAGTCAGATTGAATCTCTAGTCGCTGTCGCCAAGCCACTTGAGCTACCGACCAGACACATCCTTATTAACCAAGGTGAGATGGCAGGCTCAATCTACTTCGTACTGGAAGGTTTGTGCCATGCTTGCTACCTCACTGATGACGGTAAGCAATACAGCAAAGAGTTCTACTGGGAACAAGATTGGATCATCGGCTTTGAGAGTCTGATAAAAAACCAAGCTTCCCCGTATCTGCTTGAAACACTAACACCCATCACAATGTTAGAGCTGCCAATGAATGCGGTAATCGAGTGGCGTGCATCGAATAACCCTTTGTATTTAAAGCTGTTAGAAACACAATTGATGCATAAGGAAAACAAAGAACGTTTCATGCTGCTCTATACCCCTGAACAACGTTATCAGCTTTTTTGCGAACACTATCCAGACCTTGAACAGCGCCTCAACGATAATCAAATTGCCGCCTACTTAGGAATAACAGCAATAAGCTTGAGCAGAATTAAAGGTCGAATTAACAATAGTTAATGCCAACAATCATCGCGCATAGTACATTCAGAGCATCGATAACCTCTGGATATAAACATGATCACTTGGCACTCAATTCCTTTCTCTGAACTTTCAACACATCAGCTTTATCAACTACTTAAATTGCGAGTAGATGTATTTGTGGTAGAGCAAACCTGCCCTTATCCAGAGCTTGACGGTAAAGACACATTCGCTGGTGTTCATCACCTTCTTGGTTACGCAGATGAGGAGCTAGTGGCGTGTGCTCGCTTGTTACCGCCGGGCACGAGTTATGACAACACCAGCATCGGCCGAGTGGCAACTAAGCAATCAGCAAGAGGCAATGGCTTAGGCCACCAATTATTGAAAGAAGCATTAACACACTGTGAGTCTCTTTGGCCTGGCACGACCATCGATATTGGTGCGCAAGAGCACCTAGAAAGCTTCTATGAGAATCATGGATTCAAGACGATCTCTGAGATGTACCTGGAAGATGATATTCCGCACGTCGATATGAGATTAGAGAAGTAATGTCGAATATCACTGTCGGTATCCTATTACTGATCGCAGGTAACCTGTTTGCCTCGCTTTCGGATGTAGCCGTAAAACTATTGAATGGCGAAGTACCGCCTCTTCAATATATTTTTTTCCGACAGTTGATATCTCTGCTGATAATAACTCCACTATGGTGGCAGCAGAAAAAGGAACAACGACGCTTACAGCAAGCCAAAGTCACCTTCATACGAGGCCAGCTAATATTAATTGGCAGTGGGTGTATGGTTGTTGCGATCACTCATTTAACGTTGGCAACCGCCAACGCTGTGTTTTACGTAGCGCCTCTATTGATGTTACCTCTTTCTATGTTTCTACTCAAAGAGCAGCCTGCACTTGGGAAGGTGATCGCTACTACCATAGGTTTCATCGGTGCGCTGATTGTCTTAAGGCCATCACAATTTCATTGGGCCGCACTTTTTGCTTTAGGCACTGCGCTTACTCTCGCCTTGTTCAATGTATTGGTACGAAAGCTCCCTAGTGAGCAATCGGTGGTCACAACGCTGTGGTGGACAACGTTGTTCTCAATTCCGGCTTCATTGATATTATGCTTCCTGTATTGGCAACCGGTATCTATCGAACACTTAGGATACATAGCACTCAGCGCAACACTCATCTTGAGCTATAACGGGCTTGCGGTTGCCGCCTATCAGAAAGCACACTCAAGCCAAATCGCCTTGGCAGAATATTCAGGTTTGGTGTTTGTCGCGCTAATTGGCGCCATTTGGTTCGATGAGATCCCAGATACATTAACCTTTATCGGTATCATGCTGATCATCTTGCCACTCGCCCCTTTCAAGCGACCAAAAAAAAGAGCTAATGCTTAGCTCTTTTCTATCACGTTCTTGCTGTTGAGTTCATTACTCAAGCAAAGCACTTATTTACTACGGCCAAAGCCACCATCAGACAAGCGGAAGAACATCACCGATGTGTTGCCTTTCTCTAGCTGCAAGATATCAAGTTGCCCGGTCTCTGCCAGCTTAAATCGAACGAGCTGGCCTTTACGGATCTGACTAAGTGGTTTGTCTGAGCCTTCAATACGTACCAACGCGTTCAAATCAGACAGCGGCAAATCATTGTTTCGAAAAACTTGCGCCAGAGTATCTCCTTGCTTAACAAGGTACTCTTGCCAGTTATTGTTACTCGGCTCTGATGAGTTGCTATTGGCATTTTGTTGTTCGCTCAACCCAACCGTGTTGATCTCAAGCGCAACGCGCGATGTGGTTGGGGTAGCATCTACTTTTGGTTCTGGTAGCGGCACAAAAAGTAATATTAGTACGATCGGCGAAATCACCATCAACAGTCTTTGGTGTAATTTCGGTAATGAACCCCAAGTTTGTACCGTCGAGGCTTTCATTTTCTTTACATCGATCGAACTCAATTTCTCTTTGACCTGATTCAGTCGATCCTTGAATTCTGCTAAGTGGTCAACTTTCTGTTTTTTCTTTTGACGACGATTCATGCCACTGCGTCCTATACATTGAATAACTACAGTATAAAAACCAAAGTACCAACAGTATAGATCTTTCCGTCACAACAAGGCTCAAAGGGAGAAAATTGACATCCCTGTGATTTGGACGCGGTAAAGCACAAGTGATCAGGGACTAGCCGTTTCTTCACGCTGCTAATACTGGTATTCTTACCCTTTTCGTACTGACAAAAAGAGTGACTTTTCATGTCTGAAGTAAAATTTGAAACTGTAGAGCAAAAAGCTAGCTACGGTATCGGTCTACAAATGGGCCAACAACTTGCTGGTTCTGGTCTTGAAGGCCTAAACGTTGACGCAATCGCTGCTGGTATCGCAACAGCTCTAGTTGGTGACATGCCAGCTATCGAAGTTGACGAAATCAACAACGCACTACAAGAGCTACACACTCGTGGTGAAGCTGCACGTCAAGAACTAGCTAAAGCTGCTGCTGCTGACGGCGAAGCTTTCCTAGCTGACAACGCTCTTCGTTCAGAAGTAACAGTTCTTGAGTCTGGTCTTCAGTACGAAGTACTAACTGAAGGTACTGGCGAAATTCCAACTGCAGACAAGCAAGTACGTGTTCACTACCACGGCGAACTAACTGACGGTACTGTTTTCGACAGCTCTGTATCTCGCGGTCAACCAGCTGAATTCCCAGTAACTGGCGTAATTCAAGGTTGGGTACAAGCTCTACAAATGATGCCAGTTGGTTCTAAGTGGAAGCTATACATCCCACAAGATCTAGCATACGGTGAGCGTGGCGCAGGTGCTGCAATCCCACCATTTGCTGCTCTAGTATTTGAAGTTGAACTTCTAGCTATTCTTTAATTTTTATAAAAACCTTTAGTAAAACAAAATACTATAGGCAAATAAAATTAAAATAATGCAACGGCGATGTGACTACATCGCCGTTTTTCGTTTATAGTGAAAGAGTAAATTACTTTATTACTTAAGGACGAATAATGAAGAAAGTACTCATCACAGTTTTAAGCAGCCTTGCTGTTGTCTCTTGCGCTAGCACTAGCGACTCTGAACAAACCAGTTCATCATCAGATACCAACTATTCCCAACTATCACAAACTGCACTAATGGCAGCGGTGAATATGTGGTCTCAACAAAATGAAACAACACCTCTTGCTGATACTGTTGCCGACCAAGCGTCTGTCACTAGCGATCAAGCTATTGGCGGCATTGGTTCAATGTTAGCGCTTGCACAAAACTCACTTGGTTCTACCGACAACAAAGAACTCGCTACGCTGATTCCTGGTATGTCGAGCCTTGAGTCTACTGGTCTATCATCGCTACTGAGTTCACAAGGTGCTGTTGAAAGTGCATTTTCTGGATTAGGTATGGACCCATCAATGGTTACGACATTTGCACCAATCATTCTTCAGGCATTGCAGTCACAAGGTGCAACGAGTGGCCTAATGGATTCTCTTGCAGCTATATGGCAATAACCGTTAGTTATTAATAGCTAGCTTAAGAATTTGATAAGGGCACTTCGGTGCTCTTTTTTGTGTGCGAAAGAAAAGTGTAGAGGAGATACGAGATACGAGATACGAGATACGAGATACGAGATACGAGATACGAGATACGAGATACGAGATACGAGATACGAGATACGAGATACGAGATACGAGATACGAGATATTTTTGAGAATCATGCTAGAAAGGGCAAGTAAAAGTGCCAAACATCGTGGTGCAATTTTCATCGTGTTATCAGATTCGATAGATACAAAAAAGCCGAGCTAATGCTCGGCTTTTTGTATTAAGAATCTAGTATAGATTACTCAGCAGCTTCTTCAGCAGCTGGGCGGTCTACAAGCTCAATGTAAGCCATTGGAGCTTTATCACCAGTACGGAAACCACATTTAAGAATGCGAGTGTAACCACCTTGGCGAGCCGCAAAACGCGGGCCTAGTTCATTAAATAGTTTTGCTACAACTTCGTTATCACGAGTGCGAGCAAATGCAAGACGACGGTTAGCAACACTGTCTGTCTTAGCTAGGGTAATCAATGGCTCAATTACGCGACGTAGTTCTTTTGCTTTTGGCACGGTAGTTTTGATAACTTCGTGACGAACAAGAGAGCTAGCCATGTTGCTGAACATCGCTTTGCGATGACTGCTGTTGCGGTTGAGTTGACGACCACTTTTACGATGGCGCATGACCTAATCCTTCTAACTTTTCGATTAATCTTCAGCGATTGACGCTGGTGGCCAGTTTTCTAGACGCATGCCTAGAGAAAGACCACGTGAAGCAAGCACATCTTTAATCTCTGTAAGAGATTTCTTACCAAGGTTTGGCGTTTTAAGTAGCTCAACCTCAGTGCGCTGTACAAGATCACCGATGTAGTGAATCGCTTCTGCTTTCAAACAGTTAGCAGAGCGAACTGTTAGTTCAAGATCGTCTACAGGACGTAGTAGGATAGGATCGAATTCTGGCTTCTCTTCCTTCTCCTCAGGTACACGTACATCACGAAGATCTACGAACGCATCCAGTTGTTCAGCTAGAATAGTAGCTGCACGACGGATTGCTTCCTCAGGTTCTAGAGTACCGTTCGTTTCCATATCGATAACAAGCTTGTCTAAGTCAGTACGTTGTTCTACACGTGCCGCTTCTACAGCGTAAGCGATTTTATCAACCGGGCTGTAAGTAGCGTCAACTAGTAGACGACCGATTGGACGCTCATCTTCTTCAGTATGGATACGAGCTGAAGCTGGAACGTAACCACGACCACGTTCTACTTTGATACGCATAGCGATCTCAGCGTTGTCATCCGTTAGGTGACAAATTACGTGCTCAGGGTTAGCGATCTCTACATCACCATCGTGGGTGATGTCACCTGCAACAACAGGGCCTGAGCCTGATTTGTTCAGTGTAATAAACACTTCATCTTTGCCTTCAGCAACGCGTACAGCTAAACCTTTAAGGTTTAGAAGGATTTCCAGGATATCTTCCTGAACGCCTTCTTTAGTGCTGTATTCGTGTAGCACACCTTCAATTTCAACTTCTGTTACGGCACAACCCGGCATAGAAGATAGAAGAATGCGGCGAAGAGCATTACCTAGAGTGTGGCCGAAACCGCGCTCTAATGGCTCAAGAGTTACTTTCGCGTGTGTCGTATTGATCTGTTCAATGTCAACAAGACGCGGCTTAAGAAATTCTGTTACAGAACCCTGCATTGTGTCCTCTCTTTTTTTAACCTTACTTAGAGTAAAGTTCGACGATCAAGTGTTCATTGATGTCAGCTGATAGGTCAGAACGCTCAGGCATACGCTTGAATGTACCTTCCATTTTGCCAGCATCTACTTCAATCCAAGTTGGCTTTTCACGTTGTTCAGCGACTTCTAGAGCCGCTTTAATACGAGATTGCTGTTTAGCTTTCTCGCGGATAGAAACAACGTCGTTTGCCGCTACTTTGAAAGAAGGAACGTTTACAACTTTACCGTTAACTAGGATAGACTTGTGGCTAACTAGTTGACGAGATTCAGCACGAGTAGCGCCAAAGCCCATACGGTAAACTACGTTATCAAGACGACCTTCAAGAAGCTGAAGCAGGTTTGCACCCGTGTTGCCTTTAAGACGTGCAGCTTCTTTGTAGTAGTTGCGGAATTGTTTTTCTAGAACGCCGTAGATACGACGAACTTTTTGCTTCTCACGAAGCTGAACGCCATACTCAGATAGACGACCGCGACGAGCGCCGTGTACACCTGGTGCGTTATCAATTTTACACTTGGTATCGATCGCACGGACACCAGACTTAAGGAATAAGTCAGTACCTTCGCGACGGCTAAGCTTCAGCTTAGGACCCAAATATCTTGCCATGATCTTTCTCCAATATTCCTAGAAACGAAACTTAAACGCGACGTTTCTTAGGTGGACGACAACCGTTATGAGGGATTGGTGTCGCATCAACAATGTTAGTGATACGGAAACCAGCAGCGTTCAGTGCGCGAACAGTAGATTCACGACCTGGACCTGGACCCTTAACCATAACTTCCAAGTTCTTTAGGCCATATTCTTTAGCCATTTCACCACAACGCTCAGCTGCAACTTGTGCTGCGAACGGAGTAGATTTACGAGAACCACGGAAACCTGAACCACCTGCTGTAGCCCATGCAAGAGCGTTGCCTTGACGGTCAGTGATAGTTACGATTGTGTTGTTGAAAGAAGCATGAATGTGCGCTACGCCATCAGCTACTTGCTTGCGTACGCGCTTACGCGCGCGAGTTGGTTGTTTTGCCATTGTACTCTACCTTATCCGACTATTTCTTGATCGGCTTGCGCGGACCCTTACGGGTGCGAGCGTTGGTTTTAGTACGCTGTCCACGTAGTGGTAGACTGCGACGATGACGAAGACCGCGGTAACAGCCAAGGTCCATAAGACGCTTGATGTTCATCGATACTTCACGACGTAGATCACCTTCTACAGTGTACTTAGCTACACCATCACGCAGTTGATCGATCTGCTCTTCAGTTAGTTCACTGATCTTAGCATCTTCAGCAATACCCACTTCAGCTAGAATAGCTTGAGAGCGAGTTTTACCGATACCGTAGATTGCAGTAAGTGCAATTACAGAATGCTTATGATCAGGAATGTTAATGCCGGCTATACGGGCCATTATTCACTCCTAAGGGGTTCATAAAAGAATTATCCGCAGCAAAGCCCGTTATGGATACGCTGCGGCATACTACTTCTTTTGCACGCAAAAGGTAGGCCGAGGAATATACTCGACTCTACCTTGTATTTCAAGTAAAAATTTCTGCTAATTAGCCTTGGCGTTGCTTATGCTTTGGCTCACTGCAAATCACGCGAACGACACCGTTACGCTTGATAACTTTACAGTTACGGCAGATTTTTTTAACGGAAGCACGAACTTTCATTGCTAAACTCCGTAAATGGAATCGAAATTGCTACCACCGAATTAACGGCCGTAACCCTTCAGATTCGCTTTCTTTAACACAGAATCATACTGTTGTGACATCAGATGAGTCTGTACCTGTGCCATGAAATCCATGATAACTACCACTACGATTAGTAGTGATGTGCCGCCGAAGTAGAAACGAACGTTCCACGCGACCATCATGAACTCAGGAATCAGACATATAAAAGTAATGTATAGAGCACCCGCAAGGGTTAGTCTAGTCATCACTTTATCGATATATTTCGCTGTCTGCTCACCTGGGCGGATACCGGGTACGAATGCACCAGACTTCTTCAAGTTATCAGCTGTTTCACGTGGGTTAAACACCAACGCTGTATAGAAGAAACAGAAGAAGATTATAGCTGCTGCATAAAGCATTACATACAAAGGCTGACCTGGGCTAAGAGCTAATGACACGTCAGTTAACCAACCGAACGCGCTGCTTTCACCATTTTGACCAAACCACTGTGCTAATGTTCCTGGGAACAAAATAATACTTGATGCGAAAATCGCTGGAATAACACCTGCCATATTAATCTTAAGAGGCAAGTGAGAGCTTTGTGCTGCAAAAACCTTACGACCTTGTTGACGTTTCGCATAGTTAACGACGATACGACGTTGACCACGTTCCATGAAAACTACGAAGTAGATAACAGCAAAAGACAATACAGCAATCAACAGCAGAAGAAGCACATGCAATTCACCTTGACGCGCTTGCTCGATTGTTTGACCGATTGCAGAAGGCAATCCAGCAACAATACCTGCAAAAATCAGAATGGAAATACCATTACCGATTCCTCGCTCAGTGATTTGTTCACCTAACCACATTAAGAACATGGTACCAGTTACTAAACTCACGGTAGCAATAAGCGTAAACATGGTTTGGTTGATAACAACCAGATTGTCGACCATGTTTGGTAAGCCTGTTGCGATACCAATAGCTTGGAATGTTGCAAGTACAAGCGTGCCGTAGCGTGTATATTGGCTTATCTTACGACGGCCTGCTTCACCCTCTTTCTTGAGTTCCGCTAACGCTGGATGAACTACAGTTAACAATTGGACTACGATCGATGCCGAAATGTACGGCATGATACCCAATGCTAATATAGATGCACGCTCAAGAGCACCACCGGAGAACATGTTAAACATTTCAACGATGGTACCTTTTTGCTGATCGAACAAATCGGCAAGTACAGCTGCGTCAATACCAGGGATCGGCACAAAAGAGCCGGCTCGGAATACTAAAAGTGCACCAATTACGAATAATAAGCGCGACTTTAGTTCACTTAAGCCGCTCTGAGCACTACGAAAATCTTGTCCTGGTTTCTTAGCCATCTGTACCTCGTTCCTCGAGATTATTCCTCGATTTTACCGCCTGCAGCTTCGATTGCAGCTTTAGCGCCTTTAGTCACGCGTAGACCTTTAACAGTCACAGCTTTGCTTAGGTCACCAGAAAGAACGATCTTAACGAATTCGATGTTCTTAGTGATAACGTTAGCAGCTTTAAGGCTGTTAAGATCAACTACGTCACCTGTTACTTTCGCTAGCTCAGCTAGACGAACTTCAGCAGACACTAGGCTCTTACGAGAAGTGAAACCGAATTTAGGTAGACGTTGTTTTAGAGGCATTTGACCGCCTTCAAAACCTGGACGAACAGAGCCGCCAGAACGTGACTTTTGACCTTTGTGACCGCGGCCACCTGTTTTACCAAGGCCAGAACCGATACCACGACCTACACGCTTCTTAGAAGGTTTAGAGCCAGCAGCCGGTGATAGAGTATTCAAACGCATTCTGATTACTCCTCAATCTTAACCATGTAGTAAACCTTGTTGATCATACCGCGTACGCACGGAGTATCTTCAAGTTCTACTGTATGGTTGATGCGACGAAGACCTAGACCTTTAAGACACGCTTTGTGCTTAGGTAGGCGACCAATTGAGCTTTTAGTTTGAGTTACTTTAATAGTTGCCATCGTGTGCTTACTCCGAAATAGATTCAACAGTTAGACCACGTTTAGCAGCAACCATTTCTGGTGACTTAACGTCTACTAGAGCACCAATCGTTGCACGAACGATGTTGATCGGGTTCGTTGAACCGTATGCTTTAGAAAGTACGTTATGTACGCCCGCAACTTCAAGTACAGCACGCATTGCACCACCGGCAATAACACCTGTACCTTCTGCAGCTGGCTGCATGTAAACTTTAGAGCCCGAATGACGACCTTTCACCGGGTGGTGAAGAGTGCCTTCGTTTAGCGATACTGTAACCATGTTACGGCGCGCTTTTTCCATTGCTTTTTGAATCGCAGCAGGTACTTCACGAGCTTTGCCGTAACCGAAACCTACGCGACCGTTACCGTCACCAACTACTGTTAGTGCAGTAAAGCTCATGATTCGACCACCTTTAACCGTCTTAGATACACGGTTAACAGCGATCAGCTTTTCTTGCAAATCATTAGCTTGTTGTTGTTCTTTAGCCATCTTCCAACCCTACCTTAGAATTTCAGACCAGCTTCGCGAGCAGATTCTGCTAGCGCCGCTACTCGACCGTGGTATTGGAAACCAGAACGATCAAATGCAACTGAAGCTACGCCTTTTTCAAGAGCGCGCTCAGCAACAGCTTTACCAACTGCTTTAGCTGCATCAACGTTACCAGTGTTCTTAACTTGCTCACGGATCGCTTTTTCTACAGTAGAAGCAGCTGCGATAACCTCAGAGCCGTTTGCCGCGATAACTTGTGCGTAAACATGGCGAGGAGTACGGTGTACTACCAGGCGAGTTGCACCAAGTTCTGCAATCTTACGACGTGCACGTGTAGCACGACGGATGCGAGATGCTTTCTTATCCATAGTGATACCTTACTTCTTCTTAGCTTCTTTAGTACGCACATTTTCATCTGCGTAACGAACACCTTTGCCTTTGTAAGGCTCAGGAGCACGGTAAGAACGAATGTCAGCCGCAACTTGACCTACTACTTGCTTATCGCAACCAGTAATGATGATCTCAGTTTGGCTAGGGCACTCAGCTTTAATACCTTCAGGTAGAGCGTGCTCTACTGGGTGAGAAAAGCCAAGAGTTAGAGCTACAGAGTTGCCTTTCATAGCAGCACGGTAACCAACACCCTTAAGAGTTAGCTTCTTAGTGAAGCCCTCAGTAACACCCACAACCATGTTATTAACTAGAGCGCGAGCTGTACCAGCTTGTGCCCATGCGTTAGTAACGCCTTCTTTCGGACCGAAAGTTAGCTTGGTTTCTTCCTGTGCAATAACTACGGCGCTGTTAAGAACGCGAGTAAGCTCACCTTTGCTACCTTTTACAGTAACTTCTTGGCCGTTTAGTTTCACCTCTACGCCAGCTGGAATAGCGACAGGTGCTTTAGCAACACGAGACATAATCTACTCCTTATTAAGCTACGTAACAGATGATTTCACCGCCAAGACCTGCTTTACGAGCAGCACGGTCAGACATCAGACCCTTGGAAGTAGAAACAACTGCAATACCAAGACCACCCATCACTGTAGGTAAAGAGTCTTTATTTTTATAAACTCTTAGACCAGGACGTGATACGCGCTTGATTTGCTCGATTACAGGTTTAGCTTGGAAGTACTTAAGAGTAACTTCTAGCTCAGGTTTTGCTTCGCTGTTTACAGCGAAGTCTACGATGTAACCTTCAGCTTTAAGTAATGCAGCAATTGCAACTTTAAGCTTTGAAGAAGGCATTTTTACAGCAACTTTGTTTGCTGCCTGACCGTTACGAACGCGGGTCAGCATATCCGAAATCGGATCTTGCATGCTCATAAGATTTACTCCAAATGATTAAGTGGCAATTACCAGCTAGCCTTACGAAGACCCGGAATCTCGCCTTTCATGCAAGCTTCACGAACCTTAATGCGGCTTAGACCGAATTTACGTAGGTAACCGTGTGGACGACCAGTTTGGTTGCAACGGTTGCGCTGACGTGATGCACTTGAATCACGTGGAAGAGATTGCAGTTTAAGAACCGCATTCCAACGATCTTCTTCAGATGCGTTTACATCGCTAATGATAACTTTTAGCGCAGAACGCTTTTCAGCGAACTTAGCTACTAGTTTTGCACGTTTAGCTTCACGTGCTTTCATTGATTGTTTAGCCATAACAGTAACCCTACCCTTACTTACGGAATGGGAAGTTAAAGGCAGCCAGCAGAGCTCGGCCTTCCTCATCGGAACCCGCAGAAGTCGTGATAGTGATATCAAGACCGCGGACACGATCGACTTTATCGTAGTCGATTTCCGGAAAGATGATTTGCTCGCGAACGCCCATGCTGTAGTTACCGCGACCGTCAAAAGACTTAGCGCTAACACCACGGAAATCACGTACACGTGGAAGTGCGATAGAGATTAAACGCTCTAAAAATTCCCACATGCGCTCACCACGCAAGGTTACTTTACAACCAATTGGGTAGCCTTCACGAATTTTGAAACCAGCTACAGATTTACGCGCTTTAGTGATAAGTGGCTTTTGACCAGAGATCGTTGCCATATCAGCTGCTGCGTTTTCTAGCAGTTTCTTATCGTTGATTGCTTCACCAACGCCCATGTTTAGGGTGATTTTCTCAATCCTAGGGACTTGCATGACGCTTGTGTAGCTGAACTCTTTGGTAAGCTCAGCGACTACAGACGACTTGTAGTAATCATGCAGTTTCGCCATAGTAGAACTCCAAATTACTTCTAATTAGTTAGAAACAGTTTCGCCGTTAGATTTGAAGAAACGAACTTTCTTGCCATCTTCGATACGGAAACCGATACGGTCTGCTTTACCAGTAGCCGCGTTAAAAACTGCAACGTTAGAAGCGTCAATAGCTGCTTCTTGTTCAACGATGCCACCTTGTTGACCTAGAGCCGGAACCGGCTTTTGGTGTTTCTTAACAAGGTTGATGCCTTCAACGATAACTTTACCAGTTGTCAGAACCTTAGTTACTTTACCTTTCTTGCCTTTATCTTTACCAGCAAGAATGATTACTTCGTCATTACGACGGATTTTAGCTGCCATGTTGCCGCTCCTTACAGAACTTCAGGTGCTAGTGATACAATCTTCATGAATTTCGCGTTACGAAGTTCACGAGTCACAGGACCAAAGATACGTGTGCCGACTGGTTGCTCAGTAGTGTCGTTTAACAATACACAAGCATTACTGTCGAAGCGAATGACAGAACCGTCTGGGCGACGAACGCCTTTACGGGTGCGCACTACTACCGCCTTCAGAACATCACCTTTCTTTACTTTACCGCGAGGAATCGCTTCCTTCACTGTAACCTTGATGACGTCACCGATATGTGCATAACGGCGGTGAGAGCCACCCAGAACCTTAATACACATTACCTTGCGCGCGCCAGAGTTATCTGCTGCGTCAAGTGTACTTTGCATCTGGATCATTGTTAGTGCTCCGCTAAATATTAAAACTAGACCCTCTCGGGTCGGGCTGCCTCTTTAAAAGGGACGCGAATTGTACCACCCTTTTTTTAAATTGGGTAGACAAAAAACAAGCGGCTCCAAAAAATAATTTGGAGCCGCTTATAAGTTATAGAATTACAAAGATTAAATCTTCGCTTTTTCTAGAACTTTAACCAATGTCCAAGACTTAGTCTTAGACAGAGGACGACACTCAGCGATTTCAACTTTGTCGCCTAGGCCACAAGTGTTGTCTTCGTCGTGTGCGTGTACTTTAGTCGTGCGTTTGATGAACTTACCGTAAATTGGGTGTTTTACAGTGCGTTCAATAGCAACAACGATAGACTTGTCCATCTTGTCGCTTACTACACGGCCTTGCTGGATGCGGTTAGTTTCGCTCATTATGCGCCTGCCTTTTCAGTCAAAACAGTTTTCACACGTGCGATGTCACGGCGTACAGCTTTTAGAGTATGAGTTTGCTGAAGTTGACCAGTTGCAGCTTGCATGCGCAAGTTGAACTGTTCACGTAGCAAACTCAATAGCTCAGCGTTAAGCTCTTCAACGTTCTTTTCGCGTAGATCTTGTGCTTTCATCACATCACCTGCTTAGTTACAAAAGTAGTTTTAACAGGCAGTTTACGTGCCGCTAGGCGGAACGCTTCACGTGCCAACTCTTCAGGTACGCCATTCATCTCGTACATAACTTTGCCTGGTTGGATTTGAGCAACCCAGTACGCAACTGAACCTTTACCTTTACCTTGACGAACTTCAAGAGGCTTTTCAGTAATTGGCTTGTCTGGGAATACACGAATCCAGATTTGACCTTGACGCTTAATGTGACGTGTCATAGCACGACGTGCCGCTTCGATTTGACGTGCAGTCAGACGACCACGGCCAACAGCTTTAAGACCGAATTCGCCGAAGCTTACTTCAGTACCTTTAGCTAGACCACGGTTACGACCAGTCATAACCTTGCGGAACTTAGTACGTTTTGGTTGTAGCATCGTTCGACTCCTTACTTACGGCCTTTACGCTGCTTCTTAGGCTTATCGCCTTTAGGCTCTACTGCGTTAGCAGCTGGCATACCGCCTAGAATCTCACCTTTGAAGATCCAAACTTTAATGCCGATCACACCGTATTGAGTGTGAGCCGAAGAAGTTGCGTAATCAATGTCTGCACGTAGAGTGTGTAGAGGCACACGGCCTTCACGGTACCACTCAGAACGTGCGATTTCAGCACCGCCAAGACGGCCGCCTACTTGTACTTTGATGCCTTTAGCGCCTAGACGCATAGCATTTTGTACCGCACGCTTCATTGCACGACGGAACATAACACGACGCTCTAGTTGAGACGCGATGCTATCAGCTACAAGCTGACCATCTAGCTCAGGCTTACGTACTTCAGCGATGTTAATTTGCGCTGGTACACCTGCGATTTTAGCTACAGCTGCGCGTAGCTTCTCTACGTCTTCACCTTTCTTACCGATAACAACGCCAGGACGAGCAGTGTGAATAGTCACACGGATGCTCTTAGCTGGACGCTCGATAACGATACGAGATAATGATGCTTTTTGTAGTTCCTTGGTAAGGAACTGACGTACCTTGAAGTCGCCGTCTAGGTTGTCAGCGAATTCGTTGGTATTAGCAAACCATGTAGCATTCCAAGGCTTAACGATGCCAAGACGAATACCATTAGGATGTACTTTCTGACCCATTGCTTACTCTCCTAGTCTTTAGCGATCTGCTACAACAATAGTGATGTGGCTTGAACGCTTCAAGATACGATCCGCACGACCTTTAGCACGAGGCATAATACGCTTCATGATAGGGCCCTCATCTACGAAGATTTTAGCGACATTTAGATCGTCGATATCTGCACCTTCGTTATGTTCCGCGTTAGCGATAGCTGACTCAAGAACCTTCTTAACCAATACAGCAGCTTTTTTGTTGCTGAAAGTTAGAATTTCTAGAGCTTGGTCTACCGACTTACCGCGAATTTGGTCTGCAACTAAGCGAGCTTTCTGTGGAGAAATACGAGCAAAGTTATGTTTAGCTAAAGCTTCCATCATCTACTCCTTATTTCTTCTTAGCTTTCTTATCTGCAGCATGACCGCGATAAGTACGAGTTGGTGCAAATTCGCCCAGTTTGTGACCGATCATTTCTTCGGTAACGAAAACTGGAACGTGCTGACGACCATTATGGACAGCGATGGTCAAACCAATCATTGTTGGGATGATCATTGAGCGACGGGACCAAGTCTTAATAGGCTTTTTGTCTCCGCTTTCCACCGCTTTCTCTACCTTCTTCAGCAAGTGTAGGTCAATAAAAGGACCTTTCTTGAGAGAACGTGGCATGGCGATTCCTCTTTATAAATTATTTAGTGCGACGACGTACGATGTACTTGTCAGTGCGCTTGTTCTTACGAGTCTTGAAGCCCTTAGTAGGAACGCCCCAAGGAGAAACTGGGTGACGACCACCAGATGTGCGGCCTTCACCACCACCATGTGGGTGATCCACCGGGTTCATTACTACACCACGTACGGTTGGACGTACGCCGCGCCAGCGTGAAGCACCAGCTTTACCAAGTTCACGTAGCATATGCTCAGAGTTACCAACTTCACCGATCGTTGCACGACCTTCAGAAAGTACTTTGCGCATCTCACCAGAACGTAGACGGATAGTTACGTATGCACCATCGCGAGCGATGATTTGAGCATAAGCACCAGCCGAACGAGCTAGTTGAGCACCTTTACCAGGCTTAAGTTCAACACAGTGTACAGTAGAACCTACTGGGATGTTGCGCATCGGCAGAGTGTTACCTGCTTTGATTGGCGCATCTACACCAGATTGAATCTGGTCACCTGCGTTAACACCTTTAGGTGCAATGATGTAACGACGCTCACCGTCTGCGTACAGAACTAGAGCGATGTTAGCACTACGGTTTGGATCGTATTCTAGACGCTCAACTTTCGCTGGGATGCCATCTTTAGTACGTTTGAAGTCAATCAGACGGTAATGGTGCTTGTGACCACCACCGATGTGACGTACTGTAATACGACCGTTGTTGTTACGACCACCGTTCTTAGAGTTTTTCTCTAGAAGTGGTGCGTATGGCTTACCCTTGTGCAGGTCAGCGTTAACAACTTTAACGACGTGACGACGACCAGGGGAAGTCGGCTTACATTTAACAATAGCCATTTTTACTACTCCTGTTATTCCGCGCCGCCAACGAAGTCAAGATCTTGACCTTCTTTCAAAGTAACGTAGGCTTTCTTAACGTCTGAACGACGGCCTTCACGCATACCTTGACGTTTGGTCTTACCCTTTAATACAAGAGTATTTACAGACTTAACTTCAACTTCAAATAGCTTTTCTACAGCTGCTTTGATCTCTTTCTTAGTTGCATCTTTAGCTACTTTGAAAACGATAGTGTTCGCTTTCTCAGCTGCCATAGTTGCTTTTTCAGAGATGTGCGGAGCACGTAGAACTTTTAAGATACGCTCTTCAGTGATCATGCTAGCATCTCCTCAACTTGCTTAACTGCGTCAGCAGTCATTAGAACCTTGTCGAAAGCGATTAGTGATACTGGATCAACACCAGCAACATCACGTGCGTCTACTTTGTATAGGTTACGAGCAGCTAAGAATAGATTTTCATCTACTTCGCCAGTCACAATCAGAACGTCGCTTAGCTCAAGCTCTTTAAGCTTAGCTACAAGTTCTTTTGTTTTTGGTGCTTCTACAGAGAAGTTATCAACAACGATTAAACGCTCTTGACGAACTAGCTCAGAAAGAATGCTCTTCATAGCACCGCGGTACATTTTTTTGTTTACTTTTTGGCTGTGATCTTGTGGTTTCGCAGCAAAAGTAACACCACCTGTACGCCAGATTGGGCTACGAATTGTACCAGCACGTGCGCGGCCAGTACCTTTTTGACGCCATGGCTTAGCGCCACCGCCAGATACTTCAGAACGAGTCTTTTGAGCACGAGTACCTTGACGAGCACCTGCTGCATATGCAACAACTACTTGGTGTACAAGAGCTTCGTTGAAGTCACGTCCGAAAGTAGTCTCGGAAACAGTTAGTGCATCAGCACCTTTAACCATCAATTCCATTACTTACTCCTAGACGTTATGCTTTAACAGCAGGTTTTACGATCACGTTTCCGCCTGTTGAGCCCGGTACTGCACCTTTAATAAGGAGTAGATTGCGCTCAGCGTCAACACGTACGATCTCTAGGTTTTGAGTCGTTACACGCTCAGCACCCATGTGACCTGCCATTTTCTTGCCTTTAAACACGCGGCCTGGAGTTTGACATTGGCCAATTGAACCCGGTGCGCGGTGAGACAAAGAGTTACCGTGAGTCATATCTTGAGTAGAGAAGTTCCAACGCTTGATAGCGCCTTGGAAGCCTTTACCTTTAGATGTACCAGTAACGTCTACTTTTTTAATTTCGTTGAAAAGTTCTACGTTTAGCTCAGCGCCAACTTCAAACTCTTCGCCGTTTTCTAAACGGAATTCCCAAAGACCGCGACCTGCTTCTACACCCGCTTTCGCGAAGTGACCAGCTTCAGGTTTAGTTACACGGTTAGCTTTCTTAGCACCAGTAGTTACTTGGATTGCTGCGTAGCCGTCTGTCTCAAGAGTTTTAACTTGAGAAATACGGTTCGCTTCAACCTCAACAACAGTTACTGGGATAGAAACGCCTTCTTCAGTAAATACGCGGGTCATACCCACTTTACGTCCGACTAGACCAATCATTATTCTTATCTCCCTTAACCTAGGCTGATTTGAACATCAACGCCAGCTGCAAGATCAAGACGCATTAGAGCATCAACAGTTTTATCTGTTGGCTCAACGATGTCGATCAAACGCTTGTGAGTACGAATTTCGTACTGGTCACGTGCATCTTTGTTGACGTGTGGAGAGGTAAGAACAGTGAAACGCTCTTTACGAGTAGGTAGTGGAATAGGACCACGAACCTGTGCGCCAGTACGTTTTGCTGTTTCAACGATTTCCGCAGTTGAAGCATCGATTAGCTTGTAATCAAACGCTTTAAGGCGGATACGAATACGTTGGTTCTGCATGAGACAGAGCTCCAATTATTAAAAATTACACAAACAATATCGCCACTCAAACCCGATAAAACGAGAGAATGCCGATTGATTTATGTGAAACCGTAGCATCCAAAATTAGGACGCATTGTCAGTTAACTTTTGAAGCAAACAAGAAGTTCACTATTTTTATTAACCGCGAACATAAGCTGAGTATACATTACTAGGTAAGACCTACTCCTCAGTGCTCATTGGTTCACAACCAGCGTTAGCCAGTACGATGCATTATACAGATCACACTTTAACTTGCAAGCTGTGTTTGAAAAATAATCGCAGAATCGATTTAAGAAGATAAGTGGCGAGTTTTGATTGTGCGGTAGTGCCCTACCGTTGAAAGTTGTAAGCAAGGTAACAGCTCAGTTTAAGCCTCAGCTGTTACCTCTTTTAATTACTAAGTTTTAGCCTTCGTCTTCATCCACATATTGAGCTTGTAGATAATTTTGGATCCCGGTCATTTTGATTAAACCGAGCTGGGTTTCTAACCAATCGACATGATCTTCTTCGTCTTCCAGGATGTCTTGAAACAGGTCTCGCGACACATAGTCGTGAATATCTTCTGCGTACGCGATGGCATTTTTCAAATCAGGTATCGCTTCCATCTCAAGAGACAAATCACACTGAAGCATCTCTTCAGTATCTTCACCAATTTTGAGCTTACCGAGATCTTGAAGGTTTGGGAGGCCTTCTAAAAATAGTATGCGTTCTATTAGATGGTCAGCATGTTTCATTTCGTCGATAGATTCGTGGTATTCCTTATCAGCAAGATGCTTTAAGCCCCAATCTTTGTACATGCGAGCATGCAAGAAGTATTGGTTTATTGCGACGAGTTCGTTACCAAGAATTTTATTGAGATGTTGAATGATGATTGGATCGCCTTTCATGACATAGCCCTCCTCTTTGGCTCTTCTAACTGTAGAACCAAATCGAGAAGTGTCAAAAAAGCTAATGCCCTTTGGGCAAAACTAGCTTGCCTGTTTGAACAGGTCTTTCGCAGTATCGTTAATGACTTCTTTTGCTGAACGTACACACTTACCGCATTGACTGCCAAGTGCTGTACATTTTTTAATTCCTTTGATGTCAGTAATGCCCTCTTCTATTACGAGCTTGCGGATTTTTTTATCCGAAACCCCATGGCATAAACAAATGTACATACTAAAACCTAAACCTTTAACTTAGGCTTAAATATAAAAAGGAATCATTCTTATTACCAGTCATATTTAAGGTTTGGTTATATCGATTGGTTATAGTGTTTTGCGAGTAATTGGTAAAAATGGCTTTGAAGGTTGTATTACAGAAGGGGGGTTATTAAGGCGGGTCGGTAAATAACTGTATTTAAATTGGAATATAGTTTGCGGTTATTAAGTACGATGAATTTCCCTTATAACCAAAATAAAAAGGGAAGCCGAAGCTCCCCTTTTTGGATGCGTGCTCTTCTGATGAAGAGAGTGCAAAAATCTAAATGCTATTAAGCGAAGATTTTAGCTACAACACCAGCACCAACTGTACGGCCACCTTCGCGGATTGCGAAACGTAGACCTTCGTCCATTGCGATTGGAGCGATTAGCTCAACAGTCATTTGAACGTTGTCACCTGGCATTACCATTTCTACGCCTTCTGGTAGAGTGATGTCGCCTGTTACGTCAGTTGTACGGAAGTAGAACTGTGGACGGTAACCTTTGAAGAAAGGAGTGTGACGGCCGCCTTCGTCTTTAGAAAGTACGTATACTTCAGACTCAAACTTAGTGTGTGGGTTGATAGAACCTTTCGCAGAAAGTACTTGACCACGTTCAACGTCATCACGCTTAGTACCACGTAGAAGTGCACCAACGTTCTCACCTGCACGACCTTCGTCAAGCAGTTTACGGAACATTTCAACACCAGTACAAGTAGTAAGAGTAGTCTCTTTGATACCAACGATTTCTACTTCGTCACCTACACGTAGGATACCGCGCTCGATACGACCAGTTACAACAGTACCACGACCTTGAATTGAGAATACATCTTCAATTGGTAGTAGGAACGGTTGGTCTACTGCACGCTCTGGCTCAGGGATGTAAGAATCTAGTGCTTCTGCAAGCTCAACGATCTTGTCTTCCCACTGCTTCTCGCCGTTTAGTGCGCCAAGTGCAGAACCTTGGATAACTGGTAGGTCATCACCTGGGAAGTCGTACTCAGAAAGAAGTTCACGAACTTCCATTTCTACTAGCTCAAGTAGCTCTTCGTCATCAACCATGTCACATTTGTTCATGAATACGATGATGTAAGGGATACCAACTTGACGACCAAGTAGGATGTGCTCACGAGTTTGAGGCATAGGGCCGTCAGTCGCAGCAACAACTAGGATACCGCCGTCCATTTGTGCAGCACCAGTGATCATGTTTTTAACATAATCCGCGTGTCCTGGACAGTCTACGTGTGCGTAGTGACGTGCTGGAGTGTCGTACTCAACGTGAGAAGTTGCGATTGTGATACCGCGCTCACGCTCTTCTGGAGCGTTATCGATAGATGCGAAATCTTTAGCAACACCGCCGTATACTTTTGCAAGAGTAGTACAGATAGCAGCAGTTAGAGTTGTTTTACCGTGGTCAACGTGGCCGATAGTACCAACGTTTACGTGCGGTTTCGTACGTTCAAATTTTTCTTTAGACACAATCGTGTTCCTTCCTAGTTATGATTCGCCACGTTCATTATTGAGCGAGACGCGCCAGAAATTGCTATTTTATGCGCCAACTCTCGTTAGCGCAATATTTGGACGCATTGTTCTTTCAAAAAATGAAAAAAAATGCCTTCCTTTTGTTTAACCACGCTCTGCAATGATTGCTTTTGCAACATTGTTAGGCACTTCAGCGTACTCACTAAACTCCATAGAGTAAGAAGCACGACCTTGTGTCGCAGAACGTAAATCAGTTGCGTAACCGAACATGACAGACAACGGAACTTGTGCACGAATTATCTTCAGGCCAGCTGTCCCCTCGTCCATACCTTCGATGATGCCGCGACGACGGTTAATATCGCCAACAACGTCACCCATCCAGTCTTCTGGAGTAGTTACTTCAACTTTCATCATAGGCTCAAGCAGAACTGGTTGCGCTTCAAGTGCACCTGCTCTGAAAGCCATAGAGGCAGCGATTGTAAACGCCATCTCACTTGAATCTGTTTCATGGTAAGAACCATCATATAGTGTAGCTTTGATATCCAGAACTGGATAGCCAGCAAGTACACCATTGTTCATCTGCTCTTCAACGCCTTTAGCAACTGAAGCGATAAACTCTTTCGGTACGATACCATTGGCAATTTCATCCACGAAGACAAAGCCTTCGCCAACTTCTGATGGTTCTAGTTTCAGCCATACGTGACCGTACTGACCTTTACCACCATGTTCACGGATAAATTTACCTTCCGCTTTCGCAGTACCACGAATAGTCTCACGGTAAGCCACTTGCGGGTTACCAACGTTGCAGTTCACGCTAAATTCGCGCTTCATACGGTCAACGATGATATCTAAGTGTAGTTCACCCATGCCAGAAATCAGAGTCTGGCCAGTTTCCGCATCCATATCAACGCGGAACGATGGGTCTTCCGCTGCTAGTTTACCTAGAGCGATAGTCATTTTATCTTGATCAGCTTGAGAGCTTGGCTCTACAACGATCTGAATAACTGGGTCTGGGAACTCCATGCGCTCAAGAACAATCTTATGGTTCTGGTCACAAAGGGTTTCACCAGTAGTCACATCTTTCAGACCAATAATGGCTGCGATGTCACCTGCTCGTACTTCTTTTACTTCTTCACGCTTGTTTGAGTGCATTTGAACAATGCGACCTAAGCGTTCACGTTGTTTCTTCACAGAGTTGTAAGCTGTTTTACCGCTTTCAACAACACCAGAGTAAACACGGATGAAAGTTAGAGTACCAACAAATGGGTCTGTTGCGATCTTAAATGCTAGCGCTGAGAACGGTTCTTTGTCGTCTGCGTGACGCTCTGCTTCATTCTCATCTTCATCGATACCTTTAATTGCAGGGACATCGACTGGAGAAGGAAGGAAATCAACAACTGCATCTAGAACAGCTTGTACACCTTTGTTTTTGAATGCACTACCACAAGTAGCGAGTACGATTTCATTATTAAGGGTACGAGTACGAAGACCTTGTTTGATTTCAGCTTCTGTTAGTTCACCTTCTTCAAGGTACTTATCCATCAGCTCTTCATTTGCTTCTGCAGCAGCTTCAACAAGTTCTGTACGATATTCTTCAGCCATTTCTTGCATGTCTGCAGGAATATCTTCGTACGTGAAAGTCATGCCTTGGTCAGCTTCGTTCCAGTTAATTGCCTTCATCTTGATAAGATCGACAACGCCTTGGAAATTTTCTTCAGCACCAATGTTCAGTTGAATTGGAACAGGAGTTGCGCCTAGACGGTCCTTGATCTGTTCAACTACGCGCAAGAAGTCTGCGCCGGTACGGTCCATTTTATTAACGAAAACCATACGTGGAACTTGGTACTTATCAGCTTGACGCCACACTGTCTCTGACTGAGGTTCAACACCAGATGAGCCACAGAACACAACAACTGCACCATCAAGTACACGCAGAGAACGTTCAACTTCGATTGTGAAGTCAACGTGTCCAGGAGTGTCGATGATGTTGATACGGTGGTCTGAGTACTGAGCTTCCATACCACGCCAAAACGTAGTGGTTGCTGCTGAAGTGATCGTAATACCGCGCTCTTGCTCTTGCTCCATCCAGTCCATGGTTGCTGCACCATCGTGAACTTCGCCGATTTTGTGAGAAAGACCGGTATAGAACAGAATACGTTCACTTGTGGTTGTTTTACCTGCATCTACGTGAGCAACGATACCGATATTACGGTATTGCTCTATAGGAGTTTTACGAGCCACGGTTGAATCCTCTTATTAGAGACTTAGGGACTATTGCTATGCCTAGATTATGCGTTAAAGCGATGCTTCGCTAAAAATTGCTTGCCCTAGAAATAGCAATAGTTCCTAGCATAAGCATAGGAACTAAAGAAGTGCTGCAAGGAACCTTGCAGCACTAAAAAGGTATTACCAACGGTAATGTGCGAACGCTTTGTTTGCGTCAGCCATGCGGTGAACGTCTTCACGTTTCTTAACCGCAGTACCTTTGTTCTCAGACGCGTCTAGCATTTCAGCAGCTAGGCGTTGAGCCATAGATTTTTCACCACGCTTACGCGCAGCTTCAACTACCCAACGCATAGCAAGAGCGTTACGGCGAACCGGACGAACTTCTACAGGTACTTGGTAAGTTGAACCACCTACACGGCGAGATTTAACTTCTACCGCTGGGCGAACATTTTCAAGAGCTTCTTCAAATACAGCTAAGTGGTCTTTACCAGACTTCTCAGCCATTGCATCTAGTGCAGTGTAAACGATTTTTTCTGCAGTAGATTTCTTTCCGTCAACCATAAGGATGTTAACGAATTTTGCCAGCAATTCAGATTTGAACTTAGGATCTGGAAGGATCTTACGCTGACCTATTACGCGACGACGTGGCATGGATATTCTCCGTTGTCTTCTTCAGGTTTTTTCCAAAACTTTTCAGAATAATAAATAAAATAGTGTTTGGCCTTACTTAACGCTTTCTTTAAAAAAAAGAAAATGCATTAAGACTTAGGACGTTTCACACCGTACTTAGAACGACCTTGTTTACGGTCGTTAACGCCAGCACAGTCAAGTGCGCCGCGAACAGTGTGGTAACGAACACCCGGAAGGTCTTTTACACGACCGCCACGGATTAGTACAACACTGTGCTCTTGTAGGTTGTGGCCTTCACCGCCGATGTACGAAGTTACTTCGAAACCGTTAGTTAGACGTACACGACATACTTTACGTAGTGCCGAGTTAGGTTTTTTAGGTGTAGTAGTGTAAACACGAGTACATACACCACGTTTTTGTGGGCACGCTTCTAGTGCAGGCACGTTGCTTTTAACAACTTGCTTTACACGAGGCTTGCGAACCAACTGGTTAATAGTTGCCATTAACTAGCTCCTGAAATTTACTTGAAAGTAAGCTTTGTGAAAAATCTATCCCTAATCACAAGTCGTAATTAGGGACGCAAAATTCTATTCAGCAGTGGGAGGTGTGTCAAGAAATATACAGATCTTTTTTAGCCGTCTAGAGCTCAGGATGGTCTACTTTTAACCAAACTGATAAAACACAGCTACCAAGTGACTGATTTTTCGCTTAAAACCGTCAGTTTAACGAACCCGTCGAAGTCCACTTGCGGAACGACATCCGAGGCAAGTTCTTGGAGACCTCGAGCAGCAAGATCCGGTTTTAATACCGACACTCGCTCGACTGCACTGATTTGAGTGAATAACTCATGATTTGGAAGGCAAACGTACACTGCATCTTCAACTAGCAAGAACTGATCCTGCGGTTGAGAATAGGTTAATGCGAGTTTAAGTTTGTCGACTGATTTTACGATATGAAGCATAGCGTCCCCTAGAAAGTCAGTATCTGTTGGCACTGGGCTAACTTCTGAGTTAACTCATCGGCTTCAACGGCGGTTGCATCAATCAACAGGTTATCTGTCGAAAGACCAAACTGACTTAGACTGCTCTGACACACATACACCTGTTCGATGTCGTACAGGTCCATAAGCTTGAATGCTGAGATGTAGTCGCGTGATAGGACCTCGTCGGATTGCTGAGCTTTGAGAAGCTGTGTCACACCATCGCCAACAAAGAACACGGCGATGTCTTCACTGTAAGCAGAAGCGGCAAGTAATGCGTCTAACCCTTCTCTACCTGCAGCGGTAGTATGAGGAAAACTATTAAATATAAAGGCTAACTTTCTCAAAACTGTACGACCCTATCTTGCGTGAGTAGCGCTTCCGATAAGCTCCCTAACCCGGCCTGAGTAAAACCTGACGCTAAGTTAGATGCGCTTAGTTGGTGTTGCTCTGCTTCGTCTGAGCTAATCACACCACGTCTTAGCGCGGCGGCTACACACGTTTCCAAGCTAACATCGTGCTCATCCGCGAGCTTTTGCCAAGCAGAAGCTAAATCGAATTCATCGTTAGCAGGTACGGTGAGGTCGGAGCCATTACTGACGCCATCTTGATAGAAGAATACACTGTGAAGTTTGTGGCCCTGTTTAATCAGAGCCACGGCAAACTGGTAAGCACTTCTTGCTGACTGTGAACCGTAGACAGGTCCATTAACTAAGAGTGTATAGCTTAACAACCCTCTTCATCCTCTGTTTTACGTTGGCGGATGTATAGGTACACAGTGTGCTTAGAGATATTCAAGCGCTCAGCAACACGGTTAATCGCGTCTTTAATATCGAAAATACCTTTGTCGTATAGCTCCATCACGATCTGACGGTTCTTAGTATTATTCGATACTGACTTATCAGCATTGATCTCTTCAATGGTGCGCTCAACCGTTTGGTCGACAAGCTCTTCAACGTCGCTTGCGAAGTTAACCGATGATGCGGCTTCGTCTGCGTCTTGCGTAGGCATGAAAGATTGCAGCACTTGTGAGAATGGCGCGTCTAGGTTGACGTTAATACACAGCAGGCCAATCACTCGGTCTTCACCATTGCGGATAGCAACCGTGATCGACTTCATCAACACACCGCCTTTAGCGCGAGTGAAGTATGAGCGTGAGAAGTTACGCTTAGAACCTTCAATATCTTTCAGCATCTTCAATGCAAGATCGGTGATCGGCGAACCAACCTGACGACCTGTATTCTCGCCATTGGCAATTTTAATCGCAGAAGTATTGAGGTCTTCTAATGAGTGCAAAACGATTTCACAAAACGGACCAATAAGACTCGCAATACCGTCAACAACGGCCTCATAAGATCTTAGAATGATTTTATCGTGTTCACTGAATGGCATAACGTGGACTGATTCCATTTCAAGTAACACATCTGCATTGACTGTTTCTGTAGTAGTCACTTATTCCTTACCTTCGTGTGAAAAATCAACAAATTTATGTAAGTTTATCAGAAAATTTTAATTGCACACCTAGCTAACATTGCAACTAGTGATTTAGAACAAGTTTAAAAATCAAATACTCAGCCTCAAATCATAAAAAAAGCCTAACTCAAAGTTAGGCTTTTTATTCAATCAACGCATTTTAGTACGAAGTTTTTAATCGATATTACTGTGCAGGAGCTGCTTCAGCGTTATCGATGTTTAGTAGTTCAACTTCGAATACTAGCGTTGAGTTAGCTGGGATAGTCGGTGTGTCTTGCTCACCGTATGCTAGCTCTGGCGGGATTACGAATTTGTACTTAGAACCAACTTTCATTAGTTGTACGCCTTCAGTCCAACCTGGAATTACGCGGTTAAGCGGGAATGTTGCTGGTTCGCCACGGTCGTAAGAGCTGTCAAACTGAGTACCGTCTGTTAGTGTACCTTTGTAGTGTACTTGAACAGTATCAGTGTCTTTTGGAGAAGCGCCTTCGCCAGCTGTCATTACTTGGTAAAGTAGGCCAGATTCAGTTTGCTCTACGCCTTCAGTCTTCGCGAACTCAGCGCGGAAGTCATCACCTGCTTTCTTAGTTTCCGCTGATTTCTCAGCAGCTTGTGCTTGCATAGTTTCAGCAACACGCTTGTCTAGAGCTTCAAGAGCTGCGCGAGTTTCTTCTTCGTTCAGTGCAGTTTTCTCTGCGAATACGTCTTCGATACCTTGAAGAACCATATCTTTGTCTAGGTTAATGCCTAGCTCGCTTGGCTTATCAATGCTTGTGCTTAGGTAGTTAGCGAAAGATACGCCGATTGCGTATGCCGCTTTGTCGTCTTCTGTTTTAAAGTTTACTGCTTCAACTTTAACTTCTTCAACCTGTGGAGCTTCTGCCTTTGGTTCTTCTTTCTGACAACCAACTGCTAGCATAACCGTTGCGGCAAGCAGTGATACTTTTAAAACTGATTTCATTGAATTCTCCAATTAATGGCCAAGCCATTGGTTATTGTGCACAAATCTAATGATTAGATTGGTGTGAATACGTTAGTTATAACAATATACTAGTCATATGTCTTTCGACACAAACCGGATTATTAGATGTGATGCGAATATTTTTCCACTCATTGCTATGTACAATTGTCATCACCTTGTTAAATGGATGTTTTTTCTTCCAAGATGATGAGCAACGTTGGGAAATTGAACCCAATGGTGCCACCAGCTTTGCCCTTAGCAGAGATGGACGCTTCGCCCTGCTCTACTCTCAGCAAAAACAACTGCTGCTTTGGGACCTTGCCGAAAACAAAGAGTTAGCTCAACTCGGCCCACAAGATCAATTAGAAAACCAAGTATCGCGTATTCGTATCTCGGACAATGGCCGCTTTGCCATTACCGCCAGTCAGATGAACTTCGCCGTTTGGGATCTCTCTTGGACACAAGCTGAAGGGCTATGGTCTATCTCCGATGGCTTAATTCGCGATGTCGATATCTCTAGCAATGGTGAAAAAGTATTGCTTGGCCTGTCTAATGGCAAAGCGATCTATGTGGACTTAGTCACCGGACGCCGTCTTGAGTTCCTTGCTCACCGAGAAAAAGTTAATTCTGTTTCCCTTTCTTCCAATGGTCGCTACGCGTTATCAGGTGGTAACGACTATAAAGCCTACCTGTGGGATACCGAGTCAGGCTTGGTATTACGTACCTTTGAGCATGAACAAAGAGTAGTACGAGTTGCGCTACAGCGCGATGGTGAACTGGCTTTTACCTCTGATGGCGGCAACCAAGCGATGATTTGGGATCTTAAAACTGGTGAACCTCAAGCACAGTTGCAGAGCTGGTCGCGACAGCTGATCTTCTCTAGTGCGCGTTTTTCTGACGATGGCAGTATGTTGGTGACGGGTACACCGTCGAGCCAAGTCAGCGTTTGGAATACTCAAGACGGAAAACGAATTTCTCATCACGATGCTGAGCCACTAAAAGATGCTCGCCCTCCCCGTGCGGTAGTGTATGATGCAGCCTTTGATGATAAGAACCGTGTGATATCGGGCACCTCTGCGGGCATAGCCCAAGCTTGGAATGTGGATTAAGAACGATGACAGAAAAGCGAGTTGAACAACTAGAAAGCCGCGTGAATGACTTAGAATGTCAGCTAGCTTTCCAAGAACAGACCATTGAAGAACTCAATGAAGCGCTTAGCCAGCAACAGATGTTGATCACTAAGATGAAAGACCAAATGAAGTATGTCGTGGGTAAAGTGAAGAACATTGATGGTTCAAACTTGGCCGACGCATCAGAAGAAACGCCACCACCGCACTATTAAGCGCGTTTCAAATCAACTACAGTTCGCTAACGATTGAGTGTGTTAGCTATCGAAATGCTTGTTGATTACGAATAAAAAGAAAGGGCGACAGATATTCTCTGTCGCCCTTTCTTTATGTCTACTATTTAGAACCAAGCCACCAAATTAGAACCAAACCACCAAAGGTTTAGTCATCGGCGTAAATCTTCACTTCGACACGCCCGTCAGTATCAACACTTGCACGATACATCCCTGAACTATTCATGCCGAAGTGGATATCACCTTGGCCATCAATCGCTATCAAGCCACCTTCGCCACCCATGGTTTTCAGCTCACCTTGGATGATGTGTTCACAAGCGGTATGTACATCTTCTTTGAGATAGCGCATTCGTGCTGCCACATCACTGGCAACCATCTTTCTTAAGAAGAACTCGCCCATTCCGGTAGTGGAAACCGCAACGTTACCATTCTCGGCAATGGTACCTGCGCCAATGATAGGTGAATCACCGACACGACCATACTTCTTATTAGTCACACCGCCAGTGCTTGTCGCAGCCGCCAAGTTACCCGATTGGTCTAACGCCACCGCGCCAACCGTGCCGTACTTTTTGTCGTCTGGGTATTTCTCGGCATGCTGCTCGTCGTACTTCGCTTCCGACAAGGCAAAGATACCTTTCTCTTTCATTGATTGAAGCTGGTCGTAGCGACGCTCGGTAAAGAAGTAATCTTGCTCAGTGAAGGTGTACTCATGTTCAAAGGCAAACTTCTCTGCCCCTTCGCCAATCAATAGTACGTGGTCGCTTTTTAACATCACATCACGCGCAAGTTCAATCGGGTTTTTGATATGACGGACACCAGCAATCGCACCCGCATCCATTTCACGGCCGTGCATCACCGATGCATCCATCTCAACAAACTCATCATGAGTCAGAACCGAGCCCTTACCAGCATTAAAATGAGGGCTGTCTTCCATCACCTTAACGGATGCCACTACCGCATCCAGAGCATCACCGCCCGATTGCAGCACTTGATAACCAGCCAGAACCGATTTCTCTAACGCTTCAGTAATACCCGTTTTTAATTCATCGCTCATTTGCTCTCGCAAGATGGTTCCCGCACCACCATGAATGGCAATTGAAAAAGGTTGTGACATGCGAACTCTCCACTGATGTCGTCTTATAATGTTGTGCCTATCAATATCACATCCACGGCTCGATGTCTGATAGCGAAAACCAAACTTTTTGCGAATGCTTAGATTTACGGACACTTAGATTTGCGGGCACTTAGTTCGGTAGATTAAAAGTCAGGCGCAAAAAGCCGCCGCTAATACGAAAAAAGCCTCCACAAGGGAGGCTTTCAAGATTCTTAATCTAAACCGCTAATTCGGTATTAGTGAGAACCACAGCTACCGCCGCCGCAGCAGCCGTCTTTTTTCTCTTCACCGTGGTCGTGGCCTTCGCCACCGCAGCAACCGCCTTCGTGATCATGGTCGTGACCGTGACCGCCACAGCCGCCTTCTTGGTGTACGTGACCGTGTTGAACTTCTTCTTCAGTCGCTTCACGTACCGCTACCACTTCAACGTCAAACGTTAGAGTTTGGCCAGCTAGCATGTGGTTACCGTCAACAACAACTTCGTCGCCATCTACTTCAGTAACTTCTACTGGGATTGGACCTTGGTCAGTATCCGCTAGGAAACGCATGCCAACTTCGATTTGTTCAACACCTTGGAAAACGTCAGCAGGAACACGTTGAACTAGAGCATCGTTGTGCTCGCCGTAAGCGTCTTCTGGAGTAACAGTTGCAGAGAAATTGTCACCAGCAACTTTGCCTTCAAGCTCTTTTTCAAGACCTGTAATTAGGTTGTTGTGACCGTGAAGGTAATCTAGTGGAGCTTCTGCAGTTGATTGGTCAACTACTACGCCATCTTCAAGTTTCACTTGATATGCAACACTAACTACTACGTTCTTTTCAATTTTCATGAGAGCTCCAAGGAGGTTTGGACTAAGCTCGAACAGTTGAGCTTAGGAAAAATTCTGTACCGGGATATTATGGGGATCAATTAACGAAACTCAATCATTCTGGCTTAAAAATACCGATCATTTCTTGATTCGCGTGTTCAGATTTCTCTACAGTTTTCGGTTTACGTTGCTCTGTGAAGTCACAATCGACACATTCCACCAGCTCGATATTATTCTCAATCCACCAGCGAAGCGTGTCTTGAGTGTTGCAGCTTGGGCAGCTCGCCCCTGCGATAAAGCGTTTTTTCTGTTTCACGTTGATATCCTTTACTACTCTGGATTCGCGGTTCTTCCACTCTAGCTTTATTAAAGGCTAAGCAGAGACCGCGTTTATTATTAGATTGGTTCTAAAGACTGTTATTTCTATGCTCAAGCTATTTGCTATTCACTCTAACTACTGCCAATAGTTTCGAGATTGGTGATCATTTTCCATCTCATGTCCAAAGATCTCTTCAAGCTCTTTACGAGCCTCTTTCGCTCTTTGGGCTAACTCGGCATCCTCGTTATGCTGAGGAAGCAACTCTTTCAGCATACCATTATCCAACTTCCTAAAGTGTGCTTCTGCTCGCTTCGCTTTATATGGGTGCATGCCAAGTTCGGTCAATGTCTGACGACCTAAATCGAGAGCCCCAAGGAAGGTTTCACGGGAATAGTTACTCACACCGTGGTTAAGTAATTGATACGCTTCAACACGGCTTCGTGCACGCGCTAAGATCTTTAAGCGTGGGAAGTGCTGCTTACACAAATCGACGGTTTTCATGATTTCATCAGGAGAATCCGTACACAACACGATGGCTTCTGCTTTATCAGCTCCGGCTGCACGTAACAGTTCTAGATGTGTTGAATCACCATAAAATACCTTGTAGCCGAACTTTCTCAGGATGTGTATTTGGCTGGCATCACTTTCGAGGACAGTAATTCGAATCTTGTTGGCATACATCAAACGACCAATGATCTGACCGAAACGACCAAAGCCAGCAATGATTACTCGAGGGCTGCGATCGACAACATCCGAAGACATCGCGTTCTCACTGATTTGATTCAGTTGACGAGCAAAGAATCGGTCTTGCAGCTTGAGCATCAATGGCGTGGTCACCATCGACAGACTCACAACCACCAGTAAGAACGACACTTGTTCGCCACTTAAGATACCCTGAGCACTCGCTGCGGTAAAAATAACGAAAGCAAACTCACCACCTTGGCTGAGAATCATCGCCATTCGGCTACGCGCTTTTGCTTGAGTACCAAAGATTCGAGCCAGCGCATACAGCACTAAACCTTTCAATACGACCAATGCAGAAACGGCAATCAGTATCGCAAATGGGCTTTCAGCCAGTAAACCCAAGTTCACCGCCATCCCCACCGAGATGAAGAACAGACCAAGCAATAATCCTTTGAAGGGGTCAATCGCGATCTCAAGCTCGTGTCGATATTCACTTTCAGCCAGAAGCACGCCCGCCAAGAATGTGCCCAATGCCATCGATAAACCGATCTGCTGCATGATAACGGCAATACCAATTACCAATAACAGCGCTGCGACCGTGAACAATTCACGCACGCCACTCATGACTACGTATCGGAATAGCGGTCTCAATAAGAAGTGACCACCGACAAGCAAACCAATTACTCCGCCTAGCATCCATAACATGTCCGCCCAGCTGCCGCCGGTATTACCCGCAAGCAGAGGCAACATCGCCAGCATAGGGATGACTGCAATATCTTGGAAAAGTAACACTGCAAAGCCAGACTGCCCTGCTTCTTTGCCGCCAAGCTCTCGCTCTTCAATGACACGCAAGGCAATCGCGGTCGAAGATAGGGCTAAACCCATACCGATGACCAAGCTCGTTTGCCAAGTTAAACCGAACATGCAGGCGATGGCAGTAATAATCAGAGTGGTGATCAGCACTTGTGCGCCACCTAATCCGAGAATAGGCGCCCGCATCTGCCACAATTTTTTAGGGTTAAGCTCTAAGCCAATCAGGAAGAGCAGCAGTACCACCCCGAATTCGGAGAAGTGCAGAATCGCCTCGACATCACTGATTAAACCAAGCCCCCATGGGCCAATAGCAACGCCTGCCAGAAGGTAACCCAATACTGAGCCCAAGCCAGCTCGCTGCGCGATAGGAACCGCGACTACAGCAGCTGCTAGAAATATAACACTACTTTGCAAAAAATCATTAGTCAGAGCCATCATTCGCTCCTATCTCTTGTAGCGGGTCTCGCAACCAGTTTCGATACGCTTCAGCGTGTTGGTAACGCGTCATATCCGAGACATTTCGTGCCCAGTGTAAAACCAGAGGTGATATCCAGTTCATCTGACACAAAGCAGCGGTGAGTTCGAAAGGTTGCAAGAGCTCTTGTAATGGATATTTATTATAGCCTGCGGCACCAAACGCCTCTTCTTTACCACCGGTTGTGATAACGCTACGCCAGTGCTTCCCCTTAAGCGCGCTTTGTTCACCGAACGCAAAACCTTTGCCCAACACACGGTCAAACCACTCTTTTAATAATGAGGGACAGGAATACATAAACAGAGGATGTTGAAACACAATCACATCGTACTCGAGCAGTAATTCATGCTCATAAGGCACATCGATGAAGAAGTCTGGGTAGATGGCGTAGAGATCATGAATTTTGACATGACCGAGCGACTCTATCTTTTTAATCATCATCTGATTGGCAATAGAAGTTTGCGGCTCTGGGTGCGCGTAGATGATCAACACCTTTGGCACGACTTTGTCTGTCGAGGGAGTATTACTCATTCCTTTGAAACATTCCTTTGAGGGCTAAACGGTGGCAAGGCCACAAGAATTTAAGCAAAAGTTATTAATATGTTATTGGCATCATAACGCAAATTGCATTGTGATCGACTTTTATCTGGTTTCAGCCTACTATGCAGGCGTCTGTTCACCTCTAATTTCTATGCTATCTCTATATGATTACTTTCTCTGATATTCAATTGCTACGCGGCGGTAAGCCACTCCTTGACCAAGCATCTGCGACTCTTCACCCTGGCGACAAGATCGGTTTGGTTGGTAAAAACGGCTGTGGTAAATCTACGCTGTTCGCCTTAATTAAGGACGAACTGTCTATTGATGCCGGCTCATTCAGCAAACCAGCGCATTGGGAAATGGCTTGGGTTGCTCAAGAAACGCCTGCATTAGAAAGAACAGCAATTGAATACGTGATTGATGGCGACCGTGAATACCGCGGCCTTGAAGATCAACTAGAGAAAGCGGAGCAAGCCGACAACGGCACATTGGTCGCAGAGATCCACGGCAAGATCGAAACCATTGGTGGTTACAGCATCAAGGCACGTGCTGCCGAGTTGTTGGACGGCCTAGGCTTTAGCCAAGAACAAATGACATGGAACCTGACTCAGTTCTCTGGTGGTTGGCGTATGCGTTTGAACCTAGCGCAAGCCCTACTGTGTCGCAGTGACTTATTACTGCTCGATGAGCCGACCAACCACTTAGATTTAGACGCTGTAATGTGGCTAGAGCGTTGGTTACAAACCTACCCGGGCACTCTAGTGCTTATCTCGCACGATAGAGATTTCTTAGATCCTATCGTCAACCGTATCGTCCATGTTGAAAACCAACAGCTTAACGAATACACGGGTAACTACTCGTCGTTTGAAACTCAACGAGCGCAAAAGCTGATCCTGCAACAAGCGATGTTCCAGAAGCAGCAGAAACAAATGGCGCACATGCAGAGCTACATCGACCGTTTCCGCTACAAAGCTTCAAAGGCTCGCCAAGCGCAAAGCCGTATTAAAGCGCTAGAGAAAATGGAGCAAGTACTACCCGCTCAGTTTGATAACCCATTCAACTTTGAGTTCAGAGAGCCAGACGCCCTACCAAACCCAATCATGATGATGGACGAGGTATCAGCAGGCTACGACGACAACCTAATTCTGGAAAAGATTCGCCTAAATCTCGTTCCGGGCAGCCGCATTGGTCTGCTTGGTCGAAATGGTGCAGGTAAATCAACGCTAATCAAACTGCTTTCAGGTGAGCTGAAACAACAAGGCGGTGAACTGAGCTATTCACAAGGCGTTAAGATTGGCTACTTCGCTCAGCACCAACTAGAAACCCTGCACCCAGAAGAAACACCGCTGCAACACATGATGCAGATTGCGCCTAAGCACACCGAGCAACAACTGCGTGATTACCTAGGTAGCTTTGGCTTCCAAGGTGAAAAAGCACTGGATAAAGTGGCACCATTCTCAGGTGGTGAAAAAGCGCGTTTGGTATTGGCATTGCTGGTATGGCAAAAACCTAACCTATTGCTACTCGATGAACCAACCAACCACTTGGATCTCGACATGCGTCAGGCGCTGACTTTTGCATTACAAACGTTTGAAGGCGCAATGGTTATCGTGTCGCACGACCGTTACCTACTGCGTGCAACCACAGATGACCTGTACCTAGTTCACGATCGCCAAGTGGCACCGTTTGATGGTGACCTAAGCGATTACTACAAGTGGCTAACCGAACAACAAAAAGTTGAGCGTAAAGAAGCACAAGCATTGGCACCAGCGAAAGACGGCGCCAACAGTGCAGCAGCGAAAAAAGAGCAGAAGCGTAAAGAAGCCGAGTTCCGTAAACTGACTGCACCACTGCGTAAAAAGTTGACTCAATTTGAAAAGCAGATGGATAAGCTGACGCAGGCTCTTGAAGAAGCCGAGCAAGAATTATCCGACACTTCACTGTATGAAGCTGAAAATAAGGCTAAACTGAATAAAGTACTCGCTCTCCAAGCGAGCAGTAAGTCACAGCTAGAAGAAGTTGAAATGGATTGGATGTCCACTCAAGAAGAGCTTGAGCAGATGGAACAGGATATGGATAGCTTATGAGCCCAGAGCACGCCCCAATATCACTAACACTGGAACGACTATGGCAATTTAGCCTTCAGTATTACAGTGTGCGCGGTGTAAAGGATGCGTGCTTAGCTTTGCAAAACCAGTTCCACGGCAACGTCAATCTACTGCTGCTTCTCAAATGGCTTGATGAGCAGCAACTCTCCTTTGCGGAAGAAGAGTGGCACAAGGTACAACAATGCTTAAGCCGCTCTGAAACCCTACTCCATAGTTATCGAGAGCTACGCAAGCATCTCAAGGCGCACGTTGTTGATTCACTGTACCGTGAAGCCTTACAGTTCGAATTGCAACTTGAGAAACAACAGCAGTCCGATCTCGTCGATTGTATTAACTCCCTACCATTGTACGCCAATCAGCAATCGCCTCTCGCATTTCAATACTGCCGTTTACTAGGGGCAGAAAACCTCTACGACGCATTTTCTGAACCAGCACCTCAGCCCTAACCCGTTTCCTTTCCCTTTTATTCAATCAAGAACCAAGCTTATCTGAGCGGTTCCTATCGATGTTTACAACATAGCGGGTAGATTCTATTGATAGAACACGCCACTCATACAGCAAGCAACAAGACTAACTCCGATATTATTCAATCAGTTACCTATGGCATGTTTTTGTTGCCTGTATCAGTGAAACCCTTGCGCTTATGCCGAGAATCAACCAAGCTCAAATAAAAACGTGGGCGTTCCGCTAAAAGCTCAACACTTTACCAAAGCCCATAAAAGAAGCATGGACTGTTTTTATGACAATATTTACCGCAGCAGCTGGTCTATCTAATCCGCACTTACAAACCTTAGTGCCACGATTTATTAGAAAGCAGGCGTTGTTCAACCCGCAATGGCAAACCTTAGAAACACCCGATGGTGATTTTCTCGATCTTGCTTGGAGCGAATCGCCAGATGGCGACAATCCAAATAGTGACGATATAAAGAACAAGCCGATATTCGTGCTGTTCCACGGTTTGGAAGGCAGCTTTGAGAGCCCTTATGCTAATGGACTAATGAATGCGTTTGCTAAAGATGGTTGGCTGTCGGTGATGATGCACTTTAGAGGCTGTAGCGGAAAACCGAATCGCTTGGCTCGCGCATATCACTCTGGTGAAGTTGAAGACGCTCGCTTCTTCCTCAGGCACCTACACGCTCAATTTCCCAATAACCCAAAGGTGGCGGTTGGCATCTCCTTGGGCGGAAACATGTTGGCGAACTATTTGGCGGAATACGCAGATGATCCACTGCTGTCTGCAGCAACGATAGTCTCTGCCCCTTTTGATTTGGCCTGTTGTTCAAGTCGCATAGAACGAGGCTTCTCGAAGCTCTATAAGAAGTACCTGCTTAATTCACTCAAATCGAATGCCTTGAAAAAGGTGAAGCTGCTGCAGGAGAAACTCGGCATCACAGCTGAATCCATCAAGAAGATAGACAAGCTGTATGAGTTTGATGAACGGATTACTGCACCCCTGCACGGATTCAAAAACGCGCAAGACTATTATGCACAGTGCTCTGCTCTTCCTAAGCTCAATCAGATAAAACTACCAACACAGATCATTCATGCCAAAGACGATCCTTTCATGACCGATGATGTGATTCCAAAATTCGTCCTACCCGATAACATCGATTATCGCCTGTTTCAGAAAGGCGGCCATGTTGGGTTCATCACAGGCAGCACACTCAAACCACGATTCTGGTTAGAAGAAGCCTTACCTGCGTATTATGAAAGTATCCAAGGTTCTGCATAACGACGAAGCCTTGCTAAATATAAACGCGAAACCTTGATAAGATAGCGCAGCCCCAAATTGGGGTTGTATTAAAAACATCACTAGACACACTAATCAACATATCAATGAACATAAAAGAGAGAAGTATTTATGATCATCCCATGGCAAGACATCGCGCCAGAGACACTGGAAAACCTCATCAAAGAATTCGTGCTGCGTGAAGGCACAGACTATGGCGACGTTGAGATCTCACTGCAAAACAAGATTGATCAGGTGAAACATCAATTAGCTTCTGGTGACGTGAGCATCGTGTTTTCCGAACTGCACGAGACCGTTGATATCCAGGTGACAAAACGCTTCTAGGCTGCGCTTAGAAAGGAGCCGTGTTATAGTGGAAAACGATTGCTAACAAGTAAGTTACTCAAACGACAAGGGTTGTCATGTCCGCTAAACATCCAATTATTGCGGTGACGGGTTCATCTGGAGCCGGCACCACCACTACCTCAGAAGCCTTCCGCAAAATGTTCAATATGATGGACGTGAAGGCTGCTTGGGTTGAAGGGGATAGTTTCCACCGATTCACTCGACCAGAAATGGATGTCGAGATCCGCAAGGCGCGCGAGCAAGGTAAGCACATTAGCTACTTTGGTCCACAAGCCAACGACTTTGGTGCATTAGAAGAGTTCTTCCGTCAATACGGGAACGAAGGCACCGGTAAAGTACGTAGTTATCTACACACTTTCGATGAAGCTGTTCCTTATAATCAAATGCCGGGCACCTTCACGCCATGGCAAGATATCCCTGAAAATTCCGATGTGATGTTTTACGAAGGTCTGCACGGCGGTGTGGTTGATGGCGATATTAATGTATCTCAACACGTCGATCTGCTGATTGGCATGGTACCTATCGTAAACCTAGAGTGGATTCAAAAATTCGTTCGTGACACACGCGATCGTGGCCACTCTCGTGAAGCGGTAATGGACTCTATTGTCCGTTCAATGGATGATTACCTTAACTACATTACCCCGCAGTTTTCACGCACACATATCAACTTTCAGCGCGTTCCAACCGTAGATACATCGAACCCACTCAACGCCAAAGGGATTCCAAGTTTAGACGAAAGCTTCGTAGTTATACGTTTGCGTGGTATCAAAAACGTCGATTTCCCTTACCTTTTGGCAATGATTGACGGCTCATTTATGTCTCGTCATAACACGCTAGTGGTGCCAGGGGGCAAGATGAGTTTTGCTATGGAGCTCATTGTAAGGCCAATCCTACAACAACTCATCGAAACCGGAAAAATAGGTTAACAAAACGACGTTCTGGTTGATTACTTTTCATACCGTGATCATGTGCACAATTTTGCGTAAAAAATCGTAGCTTGGTCACGATTAAAATCAAGAAATAGTACCTGAAAAAGGATACTATTCTTAAACGAAACACAAGATAGCTTGCAGCGCTCAACGAGTGCTCTTATCCTACAAGTCAATCCAGGCTTAGCTAAAATACGGAAAGCGGCAAGCATACCCTGCAGAGGAAGTGAGATATTATGGTTCTAGGTAAACCTCAAACCGATCCAACATTAGAGTGGTTCCTTTCACACTGTCATATTCATAAGTACCCTTCAAAAAGTACTTTGATTCATGCTGGTGAAAAGGCAGAAACCTTGTACTACATCGTTAAAGGTTCTGTGGCAGTTCTTATCAAAGACGAAGAAGGTAAGGAAATGATTCTTTCTTACCTAAACCAAGGCGACTTCATCGGTGAGCTAGGCTTGTTCGAAGAAGACCAAGAGCGTACTGCTTGGGTTCGTGCTAAATCTCCTTGTGAAGTAGCTGAAATTTCTTTCAAGAAATTCCGTCAACTTATCCAAGTGAACCCAGACATCCTGATGCGCCTTTCAGCGCAAATGGCGAGCCGCCTACAAGTAACTAGCCAAAAGGTTGGTGACTTAGCGTTCCTTGACGTAACAGGTCGTATCGCTCAAACGCTACTAAACCTAGCAAAACAGCCAGATGCAATGACTCACCCTGACGGCATGCAAATCAAGATCACTCGTCAAGAGATTGGCCAGATCGTTGGTTGTTCTCGTGAGACAGTAGGTCGTATCTTGAAGATGCTAGAAGAGCAGAACCTAATTTCTGCACACGGTAAAACTATCGTGGTATACGGCACTCGTTAATCTCGATTAACTGAGCCAAAAATTTGAAAGCCACCAAATGCAAATTTGGTGGCTTTTTTATTATCTGTTTATCATGCATCTAGACCAGAATGAGTAAAGGCATGACATTAACGCCGAGTCAGTAAAACTCAGCCGTTAACAGTTTAACCATTGGTGCTTTCGAAGATCTTGTCCGCCGATGCTGCAACAAAACCAGTATAAAGCTCTCCATTCGCCATCGCATAACGCTTAGCAAACTCGTAGAAGCCTCCAGGAATCATCTCATTGCCTTCAACAAATGAAACTGGGACTTTGTCTGCCATTGTTGATGACTGCTCTAATAAGACCTCTGGAGAGCCTTTAACCTCACCACCAGATGCATTGATAGTGAAACCAGATTCGCTCAGATAGTCATTCACTGCCTGTACTTCATCAAAGGCATTGAGTTGGTTTACGCTCACCGTAAAGTGGTTTGCGCCGTAACCATGAGCCGCCAACCAAGACGCGTATTCACTCTCTTTTGCAAGCACTTGGAAATCCGCGAAACTTAAATCCCAAAGGCGTCCGCCAAACAGGAATTCATGACCTTGCAGCTTGCTTGCATCGACTTGCTCAACCAACTTAGCAACGATCTGTTGTAACTCACCTGAGCACTCTTCTACCTTCAATTCACTAATGAACACTTTCGGCTGTTTTGGGTCTGGGTGCTCGTAATGCTTCGCGACTAGCTTCTTGCTTTCAAACAGGTAATCACCACACGCTTTGTAACCCAGCTCAAGGAAAGGCTTAGCCAATGTTTCAATACCCAGCGGGTCAACATTAAAAGTACGTAGCGCAATGTGATCGTTAATCAGCGCTTCATCTTCTTTCAGCAAGTGGTGTACTTTCTCAGCCGATGGACAAAGCCTATGAATGTAATCATCCCATAGTGATTTAAAGAGTAGATCGGGCGTCATGGTGACTCCTTGTCAGAGGTTCTAGCAAGCTAGTAATTTGGATTAGAAAGGGAGAGGCTGGACATAGAGTCAGCAGCCATCAGCCTGTGACATACTTGTTCTATTATTATCTACCGCCCAATCTTGATGCTGAGCTTGGTTAAAATAAGGAAGCGATACGCCGCTTCCTTATCTCATAACTAATGAATGAGCCTTAGCTCAATATCAATCTAAACTACAGCTCGATACCCGGGCTAAATGTCGCTGGCAGTTGAGTTTCACCACCTTCCATTGAAGCCATTGGGTAAGCACAGTAGTCCGCCGCATAGTAAGCACTTGGACGTAGGTTGCCAGAAGCACCCGGGCCACCAAATGGTGCATCACCACTTGCGCCTGTGAGTTGGCGGTTACGGTTAACAATACCCGCGCGGATATGGTCAACGAAGTATTCCCACTCAGAATCGTCTGTCGATACTAAACCAGCAGACAAACCAAAGCGTGTGTCGTTAGCTAATTCAACCGCTTGCTCAAGTGACTGGTAACGAACCACTTGTAGCAATGGACCGAAGTACTCTTCATCTGGTAGTTCAACAATGTTAGTTGCATCGATAATACCCGGAGAAACAAACGCCGCTTCACCCGCTTTTGCTTCGACTAGGCTTACACCGCCTAACGATTGCAGATTTGCTTGTGCGTCTAAAATAAACTTAGCAGCGGCTTCTGAGATCTGTGGGCCCATGAAAGGTGCTGGTTCAGCGAAAGGCTGATCAACACGAATCTTTTGCGTAGCCGCTACCAGCTTATCGATCAGTAGGTCACCCTTCTCGCCAACAGGAACATACAGGCGACGAGCACATGTACAACGTTGACCAGCACTGATGAACGCCGATTGGATAATGGTGTATACCGTTGCGTCCGCATCACCGTATTGGTCACTGATCACCATAGGGTTATTGCCGCCCATTTCTAGTGCCAGCATCTTGCCCGGTTGACCCGCGAATTGACGATGCAGGATATGACCCGTATTCGCACTACCCGTGAATAACACGCCATCAAGACCTTTAGCATCAGCCAGTGCGATACCTGTCTCTTTAGCGCCTTGCATTAGGTTGATCACGCCAGCAGGAAGACCCGCTTCTTGCCATAGCTTCATTGCGAACTCACCCGTCCAAGGTGTCTGTTCTGAAGGTTTGAATACCACAGTATTACCCGATAGCAGAGCTGGAACAATATGACCGTTAGGTAGGTGACCTGGGAAGTTGTAAGGACCAAATACCGCCATCACGCCCAATGGACGATGACGAAGTACAATCTGGTTGCCAGCTGCTTCACGTGAAGCTTCACCGGTACGCTCATGGTAAGCACGAATGGAAATAGCAATCTTACCCGCCATCGCTCCCGCTTCAGTACGAGTTTCCCAGATCGGTTTACCCGTCTCTTTTGCGATGATTTGCGCAATTTCTTCGCTGTTCTCTTTTACCTTCTCAGCAAAGTTCAACACGATCGCTTCACGCTCTGCAAAGCTCAGTTTTTTCCAAACCAAGAAGGCTTCACGAGCTGCTGCCACTGCAGATTCAACCTGTGCTGGCGTTGCGCTATCACCCTGCCACACTACTTCATTATTGTATGGGCTTACTGATGTCATGGCGTCACCTTGACCTGCCACCCACTGTCCTGCTATCCACTGAGTCATACTTCTATCCTTAAAATCTTCGACAGATAATCGCTGCTCTTACTGAGCCAACATGCGAACGAATTCGCCTTCTTTTACTTCAAGAGCGCTTGCTACTTCAGATGATAAAATCACTGTGTCGCTTGCTTGGTCATACGCGCCTTTCGCGGCTACTGCGCGGAAGTTCTCAAATGATGTATTCCCAATTAGGAAGTCTTTAGAGCTTGAGTGCTCTGCAATTTTCACCTGAGCTCTAATCGCATGACGCACAGATTCGATGTTTCTTAAATCACACTCAACCGTTGGGCCCGCATCAAAGATATCGACATAGCCACGGTTGGTGAAACCTTCACGTTCCAACAACTTAAGTGCAGGGCGCGTATTGTCATGAACCTCTCCGATCACCGCCTGAGCTTCTTTGCTCAGTAGGTTCACATAGATAGGTAGCTTCGGCATAAGATCAGCAATGAAGCCTTTCTTACCAATACCGGTTAGATAATCAGCAAGTGTGAAATCAATCGAGAAGAAGTGTTCTTGCAGCCATTGCCAGAAAGGAGAATTACCTTCGGCATCCGATACCCCCCGCATCTCAGCAAAAATTGTTTTCGAGAAACGCTCTGGGTGTTCAGCCATCAGTAGGAATCGGCACTTCGACATCAAACGACCGTTCAAACCACCACGGAAGTCAGGGCGCAAGAATAACGTGCAAATTTCACTGCATCCGGTGTAGTTATTACCAAAAGTCAGTAGCTTAACCACGTTATTAACGCCAAGCTTTTGCGATGAATGAACCACCTTGCTGATGTGATAAGAGTAAAACGGTACATCCCAGCCAATCGAGGCTTCGATACCCGTGGTACCTGCAACTTCACCCGTTTCGGTATCAAAGCCAACCATTAGGTAGCCTTCATCACCGGGTTCAGTCACGTCTGGTTTGGCAAAGCTGTATTCAGAGTGAGTAATACGGTTAGTTAACAGTTCTTCGTTAACAGGAAGAGATGTGAATCCGTGACCAGATTCAACCGCGCAAGTATGCAGCGCATCGTAATCAGATAATTTTATTGGGCGAACAACTAGCATCAATATTCCCTCCAGATGCAAAATAGGCCCAAAACCAGAAGCTTGGGCCTTTAGCAGAACGTCATGGGATCGCTCTATTGGCGATCATTCCTATGACGCCGCTCAGGCTAAACTAGCGTAGCGATTGCTTTGTCTAGTTTTGATAGGCCTTCTTCAATTTCTTGTGTAGTAATGACCAGTGATGGCGTGAAACGAACCACGTTTGCACCAGCAACCAGTACCATCAAGCCTTGTTCGCCTGCTGCTACTAATACGTCACGTGCACGGCCTTGCCACTCTTCGTTAAGCGCAGCACCTAGTAGTAGGCCTTTGCCACGAACTTCACTGAAGATTTGGTACTTGTCGTTAATCTTAGCAAGACCATCACGGAACAATGCTTCGCGCTCTTTCACGCCAGCTAATGTTTCAGGTTGGCTAACCACATCAACAACCGCTTCTGCAACAGCACACGCCAGTGGGTTACCACCGTAAGTAGAGCCATGCGTACCGACTTTTAGATGTGTCGCTAATTCAGTCGTCGTGAGCATTGCACCAATAGGAAAACCACCACCCAGTGATTTAGCAGTGCTCAAGATGTCTGGTGTTACACCTAGACCTTGGTAAGCATAAAAGTTACCAGTACGGCCGTTACCGGTTTGTACTTCATCAAAGATAAGTAGTGCATTGTGTTTGTCACACAGTTCACGAACTGTGTTCACGAATTCAGAGGTTGGTGAGATGATACCGCCCTCGCCTTGCAGAGGTTCCATCATGATTGCACAAGTGCGATCAGAGATGTGCGCTTCTAGTGCTGCAATATCATTGTAAGGAAGGTGAGTCACATCGCCCGGTTTAGGACCGAAACCATCAGAGTAAGCTTCTTGACCACCAACCGTTACGGTAAAGAAAGTACGACCGTGGAAACCTTGTTTGAATGCAATGATTTCAGATTTCTCAGGACCGTGAACATCCGCCGCCCAACGACGAGCTAGCTTTAGAGCTGCTTCGTTCGCTTCCGCGCCAGAGTTTGCAAAGAATACTTTTTCTGCAAAACATACGTCTGTTAGCTTTTTCGCTAGACGCAGTGCAGGTTCGTTGGTCATCACGTTACTTAGGTGCCAAATCTTGTTTGCTTGCTCAGTAACTGCTTTAACCATTGCCGGGTGACAGTGACCCAAACAGCTCACAGCGATACCACCAGCAAAGTCGATATACTCTCGGCCTTGTTGGTCCCAAACGCGTGCGCCTTCCCCTTTTACCGGGATCATTTCCATTGGGTTATAACAAGGCACCATCACCTCATTAAACAGACTACGTTCTACTTTATTTTCCACTGTCATCGTACATTCCTTCTCGATACCGCAAGCTTCGCAAATAAGCGTAATGGTTCATAAGTGAGACAAAGATATTTTGTCTCGCCATAATCCCGCTGCAGCATTATATTTACATTTAATTAACCTTTTCAATAGTAGATTATTCTTTAGCCATCCCTAACAACCAGCTAAACGTCACTACCTATGACTATTTATGCATCAATTAATCTGTTTTATGAAGCTTTTTTTACCTAAACGTATAACCAGCAATAGCAAAGCCTTACTGGCACAGTGGTATATAGGGTTCGAGAGGAAATAAGGCGAATAATTTTGCATAGGCTAAAAACTTAGCGAAGCGAGAGAGAAATGTTATAAAAAGTGATCGGCGTCAGAGGGAGAGAGGCGCGTAAAGCCCGAATTTAAACGCTTAACGAATGGGCTGACAGGTTTAACTGGCTTATTTAGGCGAAGAAAGGGTCAAACTTAAACACTTAGCGTGCTAGGAAGTTAGCGAGAAGCTGGTGTCCTTGCTCTGTTTTAATCGATTCAGGGTGAAATTGCACCGCATCAATTGGCAAGGTTTTGTGTTGATAACCCATGATTTCATCCATGCTGCCATCTTCAAATTCCGTCCAAGACGTCAGTTCAAAGCAGTCTGGTAGCGTGCCATTTTTCACCACGAGTGAGTGGTAACGCGTCACGGTCAACGGGTTATTCAATCCTTGAAAAACACTCTTGCCATTGTGGCGTATAGGAGAAGTTTTACCGTGCATTACTTGTCTGGCTCTCACCACTTCACCACCAAACACTTGAGCAATGGCTTGATGACCAAGACACACACCTAAGATCGGCAGCTTGCCAACGAAGTGTTCTATAACTTGCAGAGAGATTCCCGCATCATCCGGTGTACAAGGACCCGGCGAGATAACAAGGTGACTAGGATTCAGCGCTTCGATACCTGCGATATCAATCTCATCGTTGCGTACAACTTTTACAGTTACCCCTAACTCACAGAAATACTGATATAAGTTATAGGTAAAGGAGTCGTAGTTATCGATGATAAGTAACATGGGTCGAAATCGTTTACTAAATACTAAAGGATTGGGAGATATAGGGGCGGTATTGTGCAATACCCATAGCGAAAGGCAAGTGGAAACTGCATTTCGCCAATAATTAAGGCCAACCTAGGTTGACCTTAATTGTTTACAGATAGCCTTAAGTTATCTGAATTGGCTTGCTTGTATGGCTTGCCAATCTACTTACAATTTAGCTACTTGCGACGACGCCACATTGCTAGGCCAAACAATGACATCAATGCACCCAAGCCGAATGAACCGCCGACTCTGAGCTCAAGAACCGCAGGATCATGATCCGATGAACGGAAGTGATCTTGGTACTTAGGTAGATCGCCTTTGTACTCTTCGTTGTAGTCAAACAACGTCGATTCACCGCCGTTAATATGCCAATCCGTTGCATCCACCACCATGTCTTTCAGGCTGTCGCTGATCAACAGATGATCCAGTGCACCCACTTCGTCATTGTATGAGTAGCTCCAGCTATCTGGGTGCTTTTGAGCCACTGCATTAATGTAACCGTAGTTCTTAGTAATTACCGCACCGCTGTCACCAAACTGTTCAACACCATCAATATAAGTGTTACGAGCCGCTTTGATTTGCTTACCGTATTTCTCTTCAGAGTAATCCGTTAGCACCAGCATTGGATCTTCCATGCCGTACGAGTTCATATCACCCAGAATCACTTTATGGCCTTCAATGCCGTCTAGCGCTTCACCCAAAGCAACTGCCGCTGCTACACGGAAGTTCTCACATGAGCCTTGCTTGTCGGCATCAACTCCACCTTGACCGCCCTGCTCAACTGGTGCTGCATCTTCCCAACACTTAGAGCCTTTCGATTTAAAGTGGTTAATCGCTACGGTGAGTTTCTCTTTAGTGCCTTTAACTTTGAAGGTTGGCGCTAACGAGTCACGCTGGTAGTTCTTACCGTCTTCAATCACCTTACCTGAATCGTCTAACACCTCTGGTGCTTGCTGGCTTGGCATAGCGATAACGCGGCTGTCTTTGAGCTTAACTACCTTTTTACGGTAAATAACACCTGTTGTGATAACGTCGGTACCAATCGAGTCCATCTCGTCGGTTACGCCATCTTCATTTGAATCAACAGCGACAAACGTATAACGGTCTTTCTTACGCTCAATGCGATCATTCAGCTGGTTAACAAGCTGTTGAATAGCAGAACCTTCACCAAAGCCGTTGTTCTCAATTTCCATCAAACCAATGATGTCAGCGTCTAGACGAAGAATCGCGTTCACAATCTTTTCTTGCTGCATTTCAAACTCAGTGATGGTGTTCGCGCCACGGTTGTTGCCGTGCTGGTTCGCATCACCGCCAAATGGAGAGTTGAAGTAGTTCAATACATTGAAGGTCGCGATACGTAGGTCACCTTCATCCATGTCTGGCTTGTCGGTACGTGGGTCGTTACGAACGAAGTTTTCAGCCGAGATCTGGTTAGTCGCAATTAAACGGTATTCACCATAGCTGTATGTCAACACGCCTTCTAGACCAACAATGGTGTCATCGATACGGATGTAGTCTTCGGTCGAACCATCTTGGTCGATGTCGGTACGGCCAAAATCTGGGTAGAAAGGAACTTGGCCGTCACCCGCTTTTTGATCCGTTTCTACGAAAAGACGACGATCAGCGTTGTCTTCTGTTTGATGTTTCGCGTCATCAGAGCCCGCTGCGAAAAGCTGGTTAGGCTGCATGTTAATACGCTCATGGGCCAATACCATGTTGTTACGACGGCCTGCGTAGTCATAACCAAAGGTACGCGTCACACGCATATCAAGCGCTTCGGTTGTTTTCACCAACATACCTTCGTAACGTTCAAGCGTTGCAGCAAAGTTCTCATCACTGTCTAACGCTTCAATCGCCGTCGCTTCAGGGGCTTGTTGTTCACCCTGTTTTAGCCATTGATTGTTTTCAACTTTAAGCTGAGTGTGGCTGTAGTATTCTTGAACCTTACCTTTCACACACACCACATCGCCCGCAGCTAAATCTGAGCTTGACTGGTTGGTGTGAATAAATAGACCTTCAGAGGTGCTTGAATTGAAGTCATCCTCAAGCGCTTGCAGATAGAAGCCTTTGGTTAGGCCCGTTGTCACTGCGCTAACCACACCTTTTACGAAGTACTCATCGTCGGTGATGTACGGGTAGCCATCAATGAATGGTGATGTAGCGCCCTCACCTTGGATTTCTTGAATGGTGGTGAATACTGGGTCAGAGCCATCTTGCGTACAAGCGAAGGCTTCTGGCAGCTCCACACTGTCTAGTGAACCTAGTCCTTCAATGCTGTCTTTTGGTAGCGATACCCACTGTGAAGCGTCAAACGTCGCCGAAGGTGTTTGCTCAGCACGAACCAAGGTAACGTCTTTGCCCCAGTCCACATCACCCATCACACCAATCATATCCAGCACGCTTGAGTCTGAATTCAGGATAGCCAGTGGATCGTCGCCATTATGATTAGCCAATGAAGCATTGAGAATGTCAGCGACCGCCTTAATCTCATCACTGGCACTGGTATGAGCAACAACAAGCACCTCACCGGGCGCTAAAACGTGGCCATCTAAAGGTAAAGTGGCGCCCCATGATCCGTTGCCGTTCGCTGACTTAGCCAGTGAATAACCATCTAAATTAATGCTGCTATCGCCGTTATTGGCGATCTCAACCGCTTTGTTGTAGCTGCCGCCTTCCACATACTGTGAAATAAACAAATCAGCGTATGCGCTTGTGGTTAACAAGCTACCAATTGCCACTGCTAGCAATGAAGGTTTGTGTAAAAGAGCCATCCGTTTCACCTGAGTTCATTGATTTATAGTCACTGCCATCTATGGACAGTCATGTATTTTGTGGTAACTATCAGGTTTATTTATGAAAGGAATAAGTCAGTTGGCAAGAAAATGAGGAACTTATCACTTTGGAATCATCAATTGTTTGGCACGTTATATATTTCCAACATATATAGAAATGAGCATGAATTTATAAAGTTCAGAAGTGCTGAATAAGATCACCTGCACAGCATTTACATGATGGATATGCTAGCCAGATACTGCGTAAATTATCAATTCAAACAAGGAGTTCTCGAGGAAGGCAAATAGAATGGGCATTAAAAAGCCCAAAGTAAACAGAAGCTACTTTGGGCTCAAATTATCAAGCGAGTTGTTTTAGTTCACCCTATGGGCGAGTAACAAAACCTACTGCTTCGTATGCTTTTTTCAGTGTTACTGCAGCACGCTCAGACGCTTTTTCAGCACCCGCTTTCATTACTGCGTCCATGTAAGCACGGTCAGCACGGATACGGTGGTATTCAGCTTGAATCGGCTCAAGCATCTCAACCAATGCTGCGCCTACATCTTTCTTGAATGGGCCGTACATCTCAACGCCTTGGTACTGCGCTTCGATCTCTTCAAACGTTTTACCCGTCGCTGCTGAGTAAAGACCCATTAGGTTAGAGATACCCGCTTTGTTTTCCCAATCGTGAGCAATACGTGGTGGCGTTTCTGCATCAGTTTGCGCTTTGTTGATCTTCTTGATGATCGACTTAGGCTCTTCTAGCAGAGTAATCACGTTCTTACGGTTATCATCCGACTTAGACATCTTCTTAGTCGCATCTTGTAGGCTCATTACACGTGCATTCACGGTTGGAATGTAAGGTTCTGGCACTTGGAAGATTGGTGTTTCAGGGCCGTAGATGTTGTTGAAACGAGTGGCGATATCACGCGCTAGCTCTAGGTGTTGTTTCTGGTCGCTACCTACTGGCACTTGGTGAGCACCGTAAAGCAGGATGTCTGCAGCCATCAACACTGGGTAGTCGTATAGGCCTACGTTTACGTCGTTTGAGTGACGTGCAGACTTATCTTTAAACTGAGTCATACGGCTCAGTTCACCCATTTGTGTGTAACAGTTAAGAAGCCAACCAAGTTGAGCATGCTCTGGTACGTGTGACTGAACAAATAGCGTGCTCTTCTTTGGATCAACACCGACAGCAAGACAGATTGCTAATGCGTCTAGAGTCGCTTCATGCAGTGCTTTCGGATCTTGGCGAACCGTAATTGCGTGAAGGTCTACAACACAGTATTGGCAATCGTAATCATCTTGCATCTGTTGCCATTGACGTAGAGCACCCAAGTAGTTACCGATACTTAGTTCACCAGATGGTTGAACACCACTCAATACGATGGGCTTGCTCATGGTTTTAATTCCTTTGCTTATTCGCTAAGTTTATTGAACGCTTAGCTTCTTAACTTAAATATAGAAAAGCCGCACAGCTCTTTCTGCGCGGCTCATCCAGTGTACTCATTGATAAGTATTTTGCTAGTGGGTTCGCTAACTTTTGTACGCTTTATGCTGAAACTAGAACGACATCTAGTAATTGAGCAACGTTATCCGCCACATAGTCAGGGTTTGATACTGAAATTGGCTCACCGTGGTTGTAGCCGTAAGTCAGGCCAAACGAGTGACAACCCGCATTCTTCGCCGCTTTGATGTCGTTGCTTGAATCACCAACCATCAGCATATCTTCCGCTTTTACGTTGTGCTTTTCTAGCAACCAGTTCAGCGCGACTGGGTTTGGTTTTTTCTCTGGAAAAGAGTCGCCGCCCAAGACATCAACAAAGTACTTATCGATACCGTGTTGCGCCAGAACGTCGGGTACAAACTTCGATGGCTTGTTAGTCACAAGCGCCATAGTAAAGCCCGCTTTATGTAGCTCAGCCAGCGTCTCTTTTACTGATGGGTAAAGGTGGCTCAGCTTGTGACCGCCCTGTTCGTAAAAATCATCAAACAAGATGCGCGCTTTCTTCAGCAGCTCAGGCTCTAGGCTTGGGTCCACAGTTAGATCACGGCTTAATGAACGACCGATAAGCACGTCAGCACCATTGCCAACATAGTCGCGAACTTGTTCTTCACTCACTGAAGGGAAACCCAGCTCCTGACAAGCTTGGTCAGCGGCAACAGCCAAATCAGGCACGCTGTCTAACAAGGTTCCATCCAAATCAAAGGCGATCAGTTTTATTGAGCTTAATGACATCTTACTTTCCTATTAATTATATTCGTCTTATGTGTTGAGCAATAAGACGTAAAAAAGGGGCCAATGAGCCCCTTTATCTAAATTTTTGATTTTAGGTCAACTGACCCTAGTTCTACTTTTATGCGTTAACTTTTGCAAGCTCTGCACGCATCTCATCAATCACTTCTTTGTAATCTGGTTGATTGAAGATAGCTGAACCCGCAACGAACATATCCGCGCCCGCTTCTGCGATTTCACGGATATTATCAACCTTTACGCCACCATCAATCTCAAGGCGAATGTCACGGCCTGACTCATCAATTAGCTTACGAACTGCACGTAGCTTATCTAGCGTGTGAGGAATGAAAGATTGACCGCCGAAACCTGGGTTCACAGACATCAGTAGAATCATGTCTACTTTATCCATGATGTAATCTAGGCAAGACAGAGGCGTTGCAGGGTTAAGAACGACACCCGCTTTACAGCCGTGTTCTTTGATGAGCTGTAGAGTGCGATCGATGTGCTCTGATGCTTCAACGTGGAAGGTAATCATTGATGCGCCCGCTTTTGCAAACTCAGGCACAATGCTGTCGACCGGTTTAACCATTAGGTGAACATCGATAGGAGCAGTAATACCGTAGTCGCGCAGCGCTTTACAGATAGGCGCGCCAAAAGTCAGGTTAGGTACGTAGTGGTTGTCCATCACATCGAAGTGCACAACATCAGCACCAGCTGCCAACACTTTTTCTACGTCTTCACCAAGACGAGCAAAATCTGCAGACAAAATCGATGGAGCGATTAGAAAATCTTTCATACCAAACCTCTTAAGAGTGAGTAAATTGCGAATGTCACCGCCTTGGTGCTCTCTCATACACAAATACAAGACTCAAGCCCAAGACTATTTGGTGTGCAATTCTACCTAAGCACCTAAGCAGATCCTAGCAGTTCGAAAGATTAGTTTAAGAAAGTATCCGTTGGTCACTCAATTTAATGAATTTGGAGGTTATTCTGACCAGACCTATTCCGTTAATGTGTGTTGCTGGTTTTTCTCTTTATGGAAAAGCGCCAGTAACTCATCAACTTTATTACGCCCAGCACCATTACGGCTGATGGTGCGCTTCACCTTCACCACGTTCAGTTCCGCACCATGATATAAGCGACGCGTTAGTGTCGTATCGTGGTTTGAAATCAAAACAGGAATACCACGTTCCATTGCGGCTTTTTCAGCGACATCAGCCAAAGCTGCCTGATCATCTAAGCTGAAGCCATTACCTGCGTAAGAGGTAAAGTTAGCGGTATTCGATAGCGGAGCGTACGGAGGATCACAGTAAACCACGCAGCCTTTGCGAGCACGGCTAAAGGTTTCATGATATCCCTCACAGACGAAGGTGGCCTTTTTCGCTTTCTCAGCAAAAAACTCCAGCTCGGCTTCTGGGAAGTAAGGTTTTTTGTAAGAACCAAACGGAACGTTAAAACCGCCCTTCTTGTTGTATCGACACAAGCCATTAAAGCCAAAGCGGTTCATATACAAGAAGGCAAGCGAACGATACATGACGTTGTCGGTATCGTTGAACTGAGCACGAATATCTAGAAAGGCTTCTTTGCGGTTGTTCTCAGGGCAGAACCAGCGCTTCGCTTCCGTGATATAGGTTTCAGGATCGGTTTTAAGTAGATTGTACAGGTTGATAAGATCGGGATTGATGTCTGCAAGCAGGTACTGTTCAAAGTCAGTATTCAGGAATACTGAGCCGGCACCGACAAACGGTTCTACCAATTTACGAGCAGGTGGCAGGTGACGTTGGATGTCTTCAACTAGGCCATATTTACCACCAGCCCATTTTAGAAAGGCACGCTGCTTTTTCATTTACTGCTCTATCTATCAACTCAAAAATAAGGCTGCGGAATGTAACATATTTTGAGGCTAAGCTCAGGGTTATTTCGCACGTTCTATCTCTCGATGCACTTGATTCATCGATTTTGCCCAAGGTTCCAACTGTTGAAGGGGTTTTGATAACGCACTTACCGCGTCTCTCGCCACTTGAATCGTTGGGTAATCTTGATAAGTGATGATAAACCACTTGATGTCGTTGCGAAGTGTTGGGTAAATACGAACCTTGTTCTCAAGGTCATACTCTTCAATGAAAGATTGCACATCCTCCAATGAGGTCATCGCACTCAACTGCAAGGTATACGCGCGTGGCGAGATAGCTTGTAACTCTTCACGAGCAAATGAGAAGGTAATCTTTTTGGTCGGTGGCGTAGAATCAGTTAGTTCTGATTCTTCATCGACTGTTGGTTGTGGCTCGGCTTGTGCAGAATCAGGTTGTGCGCTAACCGCTGCCCCTGTGTTTTCCTCAACTGCCGCGTCAATCGCGCTGGTATCGGCACTTTCAGGCTTATCATCAAGCAGAGCATCAACCACGTCAGAGGTGATCACAACACGTTGCTGATCTTGCTCGACTTCCCCAACACTCGCTGTATCTTCAACGACAGTCGGTGGCAGAGACGAACTGTCATCATCCGCACCTTGGTAACTCATGTCGGTTTCAGCTTCAGAATCAACAGATCCATCAACGCCAGTTTGTTCAGTGCCACTTTCCACTTCAAAGGTTGGAATAGCGGTCTGTTCAATCGGTGCAATAAGCGACTGCGCTTTATCGTCTGGTGTTGGCTGACTGAACATCCACCAATAACCACCACCAATTAACAACAGCAACAAGGCCACCACAATCGCGATATTGATTGGTGAGCCAATGATTGAGCGAATAATAATCCTTTTTTCCACTTTCAATTCTCCTAAAGCCATTAACTCGCCGGGCAGAGGTTGCGCTTTATTAAACGCACGTCGCACGCGAGTTTCAGACTCATCATCAACATATCGAATCACCAGTGATTCAAAGAAATGTTCAGCTTCTGGTTGCGAAAGGTCATCGATTTCAAGGTCGATAGGCTTGTGTGGTTGGCCGTAACTCAGACGTGTTAATAGCGTGTCTAAGTGACCCGTATCCGAGAAGAGAACGATATTGATCGTCCATTGAGGGTTTGATTGAGCTTCCAGTACCAACATCCATAATTCGGATACCAATAGCTCAGAAAGTCGTTGGGCATCATCAACGACGATAACCACACTGCACGGCTCTCCATCCAGTAACCGAGTGAGGCTATCAGATAAAGAGTCATGCTGATTAAAGAGTGGATCTGAAACAATTTGGCTAAGAATAAGCGCGCGGCGTTGTTGATCGTCTTGGCTTGGGTGACAAAGCAGTAAGCACTGATTTTTTTCTGTCGACCACGCTTCAAGATAACGCTGAACTAACCAAGAACGGCCCGAGCCAGTTTTACCAGCAACCGTGACTAGGTTTGAACCAAAGTTAGTCAAAAGCTGTAAGCGCTCTAGCAGCTCAACTTGAGATTCTAACTCTAATACTCTTAATTCATGAGCCAAACTCATTGGGGATCCCTACTGATAAGATCGATCAGTAAAACGCTTCAGTTGCCTAGAGTTTAACTAGGCAACCTCACAACCAAATTTAAAGAGTACGGCAGAAATCAATCGCTTGTTTAATGATGTCTTGAGGCACATCAGCGACCACTTCAGCAGTACCAATACTTGTTGGCAATACCAAACGTAACTGACCAGACAGCACTTTTTTATCACGCATCATGTGCTTCATAAAGTCTTCAAAAGACATGCTTTCTGGCGTATGGATTGGCAGTTTCGCATTCTTGAGTATAGAAATAATTCGCTCAAGTTGCTGCTGAGAGATCAGTCCTTGTAATTGCGCCGTTTTCGCTGCCATTACAGTGCCTGATGACACAGCTTCACCATGTAGCCAATTACCATAGCCTAGTTCTGCTTCGATCGCATGACCAAATGTATGACCTAGGTTCAATAACGCTCTGATTCCTGACTCTTTTTCATCTAGAGCTACCACTTCTGCCTTAATTGCACAACAACGAGCAATTGCGGTAATCAGTGCCTCTTCATCAAGTTGATAAAGTTTCTCTAGATTCTGTTCCAACCAATCAAAGAAGGCTTCATCGTAAATGATGCCGTATTTTATCACCTCAGCAATACCCGCTGCAAACTCACGCTCTGGAAGCGTTGATAAACAGTTAGTATCGATGATGACAGATTTCGGTTGGTAAAAAGCGCCGATCATATTCTTACCAAGGGGATGGTTTACTGCAGTTTTACCACCTACAGAAGAGTCCACTTGAGAAAGAAGTGTCGTTGGGATTTGAATGAAATCAATACCGCGCTGGTAACAAGAAGCAGCAAAACCGACCAAGTCACCGATAACACCACCACCTAAAGCAATCACCACCACATCGCGGCTGTAATTTCCTTCAAGCATGTAGCTCATCACTGAATTGAACGTTTCAAGGGTTTTGTACTGTTCACCGTCTGGCAACTCTAAAAGAGAAGTCTGACAGCCAACTTGATCCAATAGCGATAAAATTTTATCAGCATAAAGAGGCGCTACTGTCACATTACTGATAACAACAACTTTCTGTTTGCCTGATAAAAAAGAAAGGTACGCCGGGTCTTCAAATAACCCGGCGCCAATAGAGATTGGGTAGCTACGCTCAGCTAGATTGACCGTAATCCGTTCCATGGGTTTGCTCTCCGAAAAAATGAACTTAACGTTCTTCTAGCATTTTTACGATCTGGTTGGCTACCACTTTTGCACTTTGGTCGTCAGTACGAACTGTGTAGTCCGCCACTTCTTCGTATAGTGCGTTGCGAGATACAGCTAGATCTTCTAGCACATCACGCGGGTTGTCTGTTTGAAGTAGAGGGCGTTTCTTGTCGCGGTTAGTGCGAGCAAGTTGCTTTTCAATTGTTGTCTCTAGGTATACAACAATGCCTCGTGCAGATAGACGGTTACGGTTTTCTTTGCTCAGCACTGAACCACCGCCTGTCGCAAGAACAATACCTTGTTCTTCTGTCAGATCGTTGATTACAGATTCTTCGCGCTTACGGAAACCATCTTCGCCCTCAACATCAAAAACCCATGCGATGTCTGCGCCAGTGCGCTCTTCGATCACAGTGTCAGAGTCTAAAAACTCCATATGAAGTTGGGAAGCTAGGTGTCTACCAATTGTACTTTTGCCGGCGCCCATTGGGCCAACAAGAAAAATATTGCGTTTCTCAGCCATGTTTTTAGCAGTAATTTACAACGTTAATTCAATGACATCGCCACAAGGTAGGTCAGTACAAGTACTGAAATTAAAAGGCCCGTGGCACCGATTCCTCACAGATAATTCGTGATAAGACCCGAAATTATCAAGGTTAGGTGCCACTAATGCAACTTTATTTTTAATCTAATTGTTCATTACTGAATCACAACTTTAGGCGTGACAAAAATAAGCAGTTCACTTTTGCCCACATTTTCGTAGCTGCGACGGAACAATGCACCTAACAAAGGTAGGTCTCCCAACACAGGAACTTTATCGACTGTGCTGCTCACGCTGTGTTGAAATATCCCACCAAGAACGACCGTTTCACCATTATTAACAAGCACTTGCGTGCCTATTCTTTGGGTATCTATCGCGACCGCTTCCCCAGTTCCGGTTTTTACCACTTGTCCGGGTCTATCTTGAGTCACACTCAAATCCAATACCAAGCGATTGTCGGGCGTGATCTGCGGCGTCACTTTAAGGCTCAATACCGCTTTCTTAAATGCGACCGACGTTGCACCACTTGAAGAGGACTCTAAGTAAGGAATTTCAGTACCTTGCTCAATATAAGCGGGCTTTTTATTGGTGGTGATTAAGCGTGGGCTAGAAATGATCTCAGCTTTCGACTCTTGTTGCAGTGCCGACAGCTCAAGGTCGAGCAGCGTATCCGAGCCAAGCTTGGCCACCTGAAAGGCAATACTCGATGCATTCGGCGATGTCGCCCCCAAGTTAACATTGAGGTAGTCATCAATCACACTATTGCCGCCATCATCGTCATACGGCGTGATTTGTGATGGATGATTACCTTCTATTGAACCACCAACAGTGAAGCTTCCGTTGGTCGAGGATACACCCCAGCGCACACCAAGCTCATCAAGATTACCTTCAGTGACGGTCACGATACGCGCCTCTATTTGCACCTGCTTCACTGGGATATCCAAGGATTCAATAATGCCTCTTATCACGGCAATGTTCTCTTCCAACTCACGGATCAACAAAGAGTTGGTGCGCTCATCAATGGTAATAGAGCCCCTATCAGACAACATACTCACCGCACCCTCACCGCCAATCATGTCAGCGATGTCGGTGGCTTTAGCAAAGTTGATCTTGATGATTTCCGACTTGAGCTCTCCCAACTCCTCTTCCAAACGAGATTTCTCGAGCGCTTGCTGCTCTCGAAGATCCAACTCAGCTTTCGGCGCAACCAAGATGACATTGCCATCCACGCGCTTATCCAATCCTTTAACTTGCAAGATAATGTCGAGAACTTGCTGCCAAGGTACGCCATCTAAACGTAAAGTCAGGTTACCCGCGACCGAGTCAGACACGACAAGGTTGAAGTCGTTATAGTCAGCGATCAACTGAAGGACGTTTCGTACTGGGATATCTTGGAAGTTAATTGAGATCAGCTTGCCCTCTTTCTCTAGGATGCTTTTCTCAGCGGTCGTTTCATCGATAACCGGCTTACTGATCACCACCTCAATGAAGCGACCTTTTAGGTTGTATTCATACTGGTAGTCATTATTGATGGTCGCGAGGAGCCGAGTGCTCGGTGTCTCTTTATAGACTTCAATCCCTTCAACTAAGGTGGCGAAATCTTTCACATCCAGAAGGTAGAGTTTGTCGTCATCAACCTGAGTGTTAAGTAACTCTATACTTAAGCCTTCCTGAGCACGCTGCACATCGACCACCGCGGTACTGGTGGCTAATTCAATAATGATGACGGCGTCTTTATCCTTATTAACCCTAAAATCAATATTCTCTAATTTATTAGGCAAGCTCTCTGCGTGGCTGAGTACGCTAAAAACCAACATCACAGACACAGCAAAACCTTGTAGAGCCTTGCTCACTAATCCACTTATTCCTTTATTCATATTTACATCTCATATCCACATCATGTGACATTGGTTTACTTCAGAGCCAGCCTAACGTTGCGCTTATGCCAACAACCTAAGCCATCTGGAAGAGTTTCATTAATCTGAACGTACTGGCTCGTCACCTTAGTAACTCGGCCATTGTTTAGGCCGATAAACTGGCCTTTCTTGACGTTTACCACGTTGCCTTTCGGTGTTTGCACTAGCCCAAATACACTTGACCCACTGCCCATCACGCCTCTTAAACGCAACTTGCTAAGTGGGTACTTCTCTAGCTTTCCGTTACGAGAGCGAGCGCTAGGTTGCCAACAGTCTTTCTTAACCAAAGGCTGGTTTTGCACAATGGCTTCTTTGGGAAGTTCAAAGGGAGGACGAAAAGCTCGGCGCTGATAAGTCGCAGCCAAGAACTCAGTCGCAGGGACAAGTTGCTCAACGTCTTTTCTCGCCTTGGCTTCAACCTGCACTACAAAGTCTTCGAGTGAATCTTGATTGGCTTTGCAGCCTGACAGCACAAGCAGCAACACGATTGAGTAGAGCACGCTATTGGGTTTCATCATTGACCTCCGATTTAAACTGGTAGGTATAAGCTCGAACCCTAAAGTGCAGCGTGCTGCTTTCTTGGCTGACTCGCTGCCAGTTCACATCATCAAAGCTAATGATGCGCGGTAGCTTGGCGATGGCCGCAGAGAAGTCGCCAATCTCATGGTAGTCACCCGTCAGTTCGATATTGAGCGGTAAACGAAAGAGAAACTCCTTGTTCTGCTTTTGCCCCCAATCGATTCGAGTGAAGGTCAGCGAATTATCTAAGCCGAGTTCATTCACAGACGCCAACATACTGGCCAGTTCTTTTTGAACCGGCAGCTGCTCCAACAAATAATCGTAGCGACTGGTTAGTTCATCTAACTGGCTCTGCAATTTAGGTAAGGCCGCAACCTTATTGGCCTTTATTCGCAAGGTCGTCTTTAAGGTTTGTTCTTGCTGCTTCATCTGTTGCAGTTCATCGTCGAGTGGCAACACATAAAGCCAAGTGCCGACACCTTGGATTAATATCATCAACACCAGAATGACTAGAAGCTGAGGCAGCAACGGCCACTCGGTTATCTCATCGATATCAAGATCTTGTAGACTCATCATGCTTTGAAAGCTAGCCATGGTTAGCCCCCTTGCCTTTTCTATGTGCGGTCGTGCCCTCTAATGACACTGGACTGAACACAAAAGAGACCTTGAAGGTCTGAAACTCTTTATTGAAGCGCTTGCGGTTATGAACGATAGAGTGCATCTCGACCCCTTCCAGAGAATCAGATCGTTCTAGGTTGTCCAACATAGTGGCGAGACGAGCCGTACTGTCACTGATGCCCGACATTTCTATCTCTTGACCATTCATCTTTATCTTGTCGACATACACCCCCTCAGGAATCAGCTCTGGCATCAGGTTCATGAAGTCGGTGGTCTTATTGCGGCCAAGCTGCAGAGACTCCACCACATCCAGTCGAGTGAGAATGGCTTTATGCTCTTGTTCCGCGACTCTTAAAGACTGAATCTGTCGGTCGAGCTCAGCGATGTATTGATTGAGATAGTTGAGGCGCGCTTGCTGCTTGGCTTGTTGGTCGTGAAAATAGTTACCGACCGCCCATTGCCCACCAAGCGCAATGATGACACCGAGAATGACTAGATGAACAAAACGCTTTTTGTGCTGAGCACGAATCTCATCACGCCAAGGCAGCAGGTTAATTTGATGCAACATGCTTTTCTCCCTGCCACTTGAGTCCACTCATCGCCATACCCGCGGCAATGCCAAAGTGTTGCCAGTCCATGGGCAGTCGACGTCGCTTCGCCACTTTGTTCTCAAACAGAGATAAAGGATTAAGCGACTCACAGCTCAACTGAAAATGGCGCTCTAGCTCTTCAGTAACCATCGGGATGCTAGCTCCCTCGCCCATTAACCAGATTCCTGAAATAGGCTGAAGTGCATTGACTGAAGAATAGAGCTGCAACTGACGCTTGAGCTTTTCGATCAAATTGACAATAAATCGGTGGGTATCTTCAGCCGTGCCGAACACGCCTTCTATATCACTCGGGTTATCCGAGCTGCGAAGATCTTGAGTGCCAAAGGCGATATCTTTATAAAAAGGTGCTGAACTCTGCGGGATAACCCCTAGCGAGGTTTGGTCGATTCCAACATCCACCAGCAACCAGTTCTTCTTATCGGGATACAAGCGCGAAGCCAATTGCCAGATATTAAGCAGCCCGTGAGCCTGCGTATCCACGACCACAGGTTTAAAGCCTGCTTTAGTTAGCGCATCAGCTCGGCTATCGACCACTTCCTTGCGAGTGGCATACACTTGATAACTGCTTGTCGATCCTTTACCAAATCGTTTGTCTTCCAGCTTTACAAAATCTAAACTCAGCTCCTCGATAGGAAAGGGAGACTGGTGAGCAAAGGTTTGATAGATCGAAAACTCTTTTTCTCTGTCTTCTAACTCACTCTCTATTTGCAGTACTTTGCTGATCACTGTGTTATCTGGTACCGAAATGGCGACGTTGCGACAGCCAAAAGGCAGTCCTTTCCTAAGTTCTTTGAGTTTCTTAACAGTTTTCTGATACTCCAAAGTATGGTTAGCTGTAAAAATGTCGTCCGAAATCGGCAGCTCTTTGTATCCCACTAGGGCATACAACTCCCCCACGGGTTTTAGTACCACGGCTTTGATGCTGTGATGATTTATATCTATACCTGTAATTAATGATGAACCCATGTGACCTAGCTCCTGAAGTGCCAAGCATTTCGTTGATTATCTAGGGGTTGTGATTATTAGTTAAATAAGCGTTAATAAACGAAAGCTAAGTTTTTAGCCTAGAGTACAAGGGTTTGCTGCTTATCAGCCTTAACTAATCAGGGATTATCCGGTGAAGTTCATAAAGCGATTATTCATATTTACATTGATTTGCATGATTCTTGGAGTCAGTACAATTTTCGGGTTTTATTATTACGTAAAACCAGAGTTGCCTGATGTTGCCACTTTGCGCGACGTAGAACTCCAAACGCCGATGCAAGTCTTCAGTCAAGACGGTAAGTTGATCTCTCAATTTGGTGAAAAGCGTCGTAATCCAGTCACTTATGACGAGATTCCTCGCCACTTAGTTGAGGCTTTGATTGCTACCGAAGATAGCCGTTTCTACGAACACCCAGGTATTGACCCAATCGGTATTACTCGTGCAGCGATCGTGGTTGCTATGTCGGGTTCTGCTAAACAAGGTGCGAGTACCATTACTCAGCAGCTTGCGCGTAACTTCTTCTTATCTAATGAGAAAAAGATCATGCGTAAGATTAAAGAGATCTTCATTGCGATCCACATTGAGCAACTGCTTAGCAAAGAAGAGATCATGGAGCTGTACGTAAACAAGATCTTCCTTGGTCACCGTTCATATGGTTTCGGCGCAGCAGCGCGTGTTTACTTCGGTAAAGATCTTCCGGATCTAACCCTGAGTGAGTTAGCTACGCTTGCGGGTATGCCAAAAGCACCATCGACAATGAACCCAATCTACTCTGTTGAGCGTGCGACCAACCGTCGTAACGTTGTATTACGTCGTATGTTGGACGAGAAATACATCACTCAAGCAGAGTTTGATGAAGCTCGCAGTGAAGAGCTTATCTCGAAGTACCACGGTGCAGAGATTGAACTCAGCGCGCCGTATGTTGCAGAAGTTGCACGTGCTTGGATGGTCGAACGCTATGGCGAAGCCGCTTATACATCAGGCATGAAGGTCTACACGACCGTTGATTCAAAACTACAGAAAGCAGCGAACCAAGCCGCGATTAAGAACCTGCTTGGCTACGATGAGCGTCACGGCTACCGTGGTGCTGAAAAAGTCTTATGGCAAACCGAGCAATCGGCTTGGGACCAAGACGAAATCGTTAAACACCTTAAGTCTCAGCCAACCTATGGTGACCTAGTCCCTGCGGTTGTGACTTCAGTTGATTCGAAAAGCGCTCAGGTTTGGGTTAAAAACCAAGGCGAAGGCACAATTGAATGGCAAGGTATGAACTGGGCACGTAAGTTCCTAACAGACGACCGTCAAGGCCCTGCTCCTTCGCAAGCAAAAGAGATTCTTGCTGTTGGTGAGCAAGTTTGGGTTCGCCATGAAGCCGTCACAGGCGACGAAGTTTCTGAAGAGCCGACAGAAGAGTCAGCGACAGCAGAATCGGAAACACCTGTTGTTTGGCGTCTAAGCCAAGTGCCCAATGCAAACACTGCATTTGTGGCAATGAACCCGAACAACGGTGCAGTATTGTCGATGGTGGGTGGCTTCAACTTCGTACACAACAAATTCAACCGTGCGACGCAATCTATTCGTCAAGTGGGTTCTGGTATCAAACCATTTATCTATTCAGCAGCGATTGAGAAAGGCTTAACACTGGCTTCACTGATCAACGATGCACCGATTAACCAATGGGATAAGAGCCAAGGTACGGCATGGCGACCAAAGAACTCGCCACCAACCTACGTTGGCCCGACTCGTTTGCGTATTGGCTTAGCTCAATCGAAAAACGTAATGGCGGTACGTGTGCTGCGTGAAGTTGGTTTAGATGACACTCGTAACTACCTAACTCGTTTCGGCTTTGATATTGATGAAGTGCCTCGTTCTGAGACTATTGCGCTTGGTGCTGGTAGCTTAACGCCAATGAAAGT